>JAPLCU010000120.1 GCA_026392045.1 Armatimonadota bacterium | reverse complement strand
CAGCAAGACCGAGTATCCTACCGACATCCATGACATCCGCCCCAGCAGGCTGCTTGCGGGGGAGTTGACCACTACCGCAATCGGGAGCGCTGTCATGAAGAACAGCTTCAATTTGCCTTTATAAATGCTCGCCGGATATTGGCTGAATGAGAATATATTAGGCACCAGGGAGATCCATGATGAAAGCACCGTGGTCCACACAACGAAAGTCAGCGAAATATACCAGATGCTGTATACAATGACCAGGGCCGCGCCAAAATGAATAGCCGCCATCAACCATTGTATCGGGGTGGGGCTGATGCCTAGTTTCAGGATCGCGTAGACTGCGAGCAGCAGCGCAAGCATCAGGTCAAATGCCCTGAACACGTCGAAGCCCAAAAAAGTGATGGTGAACTGGCTGGGAATAGGCTTTGTGAGATATCCGTCCAAATCCCCTCTGTGCACCAACCGCCCCATCTGGACAAGCCCCGGCCGGACGATCATGTTGAGAATTGCCATTTGCAGCGAGAATATTCCAAGCAGGAGAAGCACCCCGTACTTACTCCAACCGGCAATGCTGTGGACGTGCGTGTAAACAATCTCGAAGAACAACACGCTCAGAAGCAGCGCCGTGGCCGAATCCAGGAAGCTGACAAAGAACGAAGCGCGCAGTTCGGTGCCGCGCATCACAGATGCCCCCCAGAACCCCACTATCAGTTTTAGATATCTCCTCATATCAGCCTCCGTAAGCCTGGTATCGTTTGACACCTCTTCGCCACAGCACATTGACCCCAAAGATAAGCACCATCACCCACAGCGCCTGTATCGCCAGCCCCGCCAGCGCTTCGGTGACGCTCATCTTGCCCATAAATATCTTCGTCGGCAGGTAGATCCGATACTGGAATGGCAGAAACACGTTAATCCGCTGCAGCCACGCGGGCATCAGGTCGATGGGGATGATCATTCCGCCGAGGAACATCACCAGCAAGTCAGAAAACGGTGGGCGGTTCTCCAGCCAAAAAGCGGCAAGCCCCACACACATATGGTATGCAAAGGCAAATACACACCCCATAGCCAGCGACACAATCCCCAGCAGCGCGCTTGCCGCTGTCAGATGCAGGGATATATCCGACGAGAAACACACCATCAGCGGGGGAAAGAGCGCCAACGTTGTGAAGAATCGGGGCACGAACATATAAGCGAAGTATTTCGCCGTCACATACTTAATGTACGAAACCGGCAGCATAAGATTCGGGGTCAGGCCGCCTTGGACAATAGCAGGGATTATCTCATGGCCGTCTATGAAGCACCAGGTTAATTCAAACACCATTTGAAAGACGAAGTAGTATGTCACCATGTCCTTCATATCGAACCCGCCCATTGTTGTCCCGGCCGGCTGAGCGCCATAGATCGCTTTCCAGAGCATGATTTTCGCCAGGAGCGGGAATATGAAGACGAACATGGAGATGAAAAACGACACCTTGTAGGTCATGCTGACCTGCGCCTGGGAGATGATAAGCGTCTTAACCCACCGGCTCATCTACATACATCCTCTCCACTATGCCGTCAAGTGGCATTTCCTCGATGAGCAAGTCCTCAACGTCGTAATCCGATGTTACCGAGGACGCAACCTTAGGCCCCTGGCTCCTGGGCACGCGCAGGCCGATCTCCACGTTATTGGAATTCTCCACAATCGCCCCAAGCTGCCCGAGCCCGGCCAGGTCTTCCTCGCCAACAGGCTTGGCGAAGACGCACTTGATAATCACTTCAGGGGCAAACTCGGTCATTAGCTCGGAAATCCTGCCATCGTAGACAATTCGGCCGGCATTGATAAACACGATCCTTTCGCAGAGCGCTTTGATATCTTCCAGGTAGTGGCTCGTGAGAATGACCGTCGCGCCTGTTTCTTTATTATATTGCTTCAGAAACTCTCGGATTGCCTTTCGAGAAACGAGGTCAAGGCCGATGGTCGGCTCATCAAGGAAGAGCACCCTGGGCATGTGAATTAGCGAGGCCATCAACTCGCACTTCATGCGTTCGCCAAGGGAGAGCTTTCTTACCTGCACGTTCAGGAGCTTCTTGAGGCCCAGGATATCCGAAAGGAGATCGACCGAAGCCCTGCACTGGTCTTCCGGAATCTCATAAATGTCTCTCAAAAGCGCGATTCCGTCTAAAGTCGGCAGATCCCACCAAAGCTGGGTCTTGTTGCCCATTACGAATGCTATCTGCCTGAGGAACTCCCGTTTTCGGTTGCTTGGAGTAAAGCCCAGGACCTCCGTGCAGCCGCTGGTTGGATAGAGAACTCCAGAGAGCATCTTAATTGTTGTGGTCTTTCCCGCTCCGTTAGGGCCGATGAAGCCTACAAATTCGCCTTCCTCCACCTCAAAAGATATACCACCGACCGCCGTAATGGTCTCATTATTACGGCTCAAGAGGTTCTTTACAGCACTTGCAAGGCCAGGGCTCTTTCGGTTTACAATGTAGTCTTTCTTCAACTCACGGACACTGATACACGGCATATCGACCATCCTTTTCTTCTGTTGACTCGCGTTGGCATTCGCAAGAGGTATCCCGAATGAAGCGAGCTGGGGCGTGAACATGTTACATTGGTGAGACTGGAGCTGTCAACCACTTAGGGCGTCCGATTACCCCTTCTTTTGTGTGTAAATTCGTCGATCAGCATGGGCGCTGAGAGCGCTTAGGCAAACTAGACTGCTGTTTTCAGATGAAGACCAAGCATGGGTGCGGTAACCTCATCAAACATGTGTTTATCATTCAGGCTAACCCACGCAATATCGACTATGTCGCTGTTGTGGGGTTGATCAGTATCTAACTGGAGTTCTCCACCAGTAATGGCAGCTATATAGGTGTACTTGCCATTCTCCTCGTGTAGCAGCTTGATTATGCGGATATCGTAGCCGGTTTCTTCTCTCACTTCTCTGATACAGGTTTGCTCAGGCGTTTCATTTACTTCAATGCCGCCGCCGGGAAAGTTCCATACGACAGCGCCTCTTTGAACGTGCTTTCTTACCAACAGCACTTTTTCGTCTCTCACAATCACTGCCTCAGCAAGCATTCTATGGCTCCCCCTGATAGAACTTCAAACCCTGCTCAGAGGGGAAATCCGTTCCCCTCCGCATATTCTGAGGAAATCTATTCCTGCATCTGTCTTTATAGCATAATAGCGCCGGACGGATTCCGGCGAGACATCATCCGGCAACAGATTTGCCGGACGATCAGGAAATCAGCAAATTGATATGTCGATTGAATCGACACGTTGCGCGGACGTGTCGATTTTTATGGATTATTTCGACACGTTATATGAACGTGTCGATTCAATCGACACGTTATTTAGACAGTAGATCAAACAATCTTACGTTTAAATAGATCTTCTCTTTGCCTAACTTCAAACCTCTTAGTACGCCCACTCTTTCCAACTCGCGAAGGTATATTGCCGCAGTTTGACGTTTTGCCAAATTCGCATCAACCAATAACTGGCCTTTTGTGTAAGGCTGTTTAAATAGGAGTTCGACAAGCTCTTTAGAATAGACTTTGGGTAATTGTAGCCTAACAAATTCGATTGTCCAATTAAGCATATCGCGAATATCTATCATACGTTTTCGCGTGAAGATAGCGGTCTCTTCTACAGCATCGAGCATGTATAATATCCACGGTTCCCAAGCTTGTTGTTCCGTTACCTCGCGTAAACGACGATAATACTCAGACTTATTCTCGATTATAAATCGGCTTAGATATAAGACAGGCACATCCAACAGTCCTTGCTGAACTAGATACAAGATATTGATAATGCGTCCCGTGCGCCCATTGCCATCAGAAAAAGGGTGGATTGCTTCAAACTGATAATGAATCACAGCCATTTTTACCAGGGCATCCACACCATCTGGCGCATGTATATAACTCTCAAGATTCTTCAATTTTCGCCTGATAATATCCTCACCTTCCGGCGGGGTATAAATCACATCGCCCGTTGCAGGATTACTCAGGACAGTACCCGCGATATTGCGCACATCAGACTGATTCTTCTTAATTGTGTTAGCAATTTCTACAAAAGCATTCGTTGTGAGCAAGTCTCTTCTGACCAAATCTTGAAATCCTGTCCAAAGCGCTTCTCGATATCTCAAGACTTCTTTGGTGGCTGGGTCGACATTTACAGATGAGGCCGATGCGAGAGCGCGAAACAATGCGTCGTTTGTCGTCACAACATTCTCAATCTCCGAACTGGCCTTAGCTTCCTGCAATACAATAGAATTAATAAGCACTCCCTGATCAGGTATTGTTTCTCCCAAACCCTTGAGTTCGGCCAAGGCGCGGCCTGCTGAAACTGTCTTCTTCAGAACAACTTTTGTCTCGAGGTCTTGTCGCGGGGGCAGTTCCGGTAGATCATTATAAGGTTTTAGTGAATCAAAAACCATGTTCTTACGCCTCTTTTTATGATAGGATTGCACTCAAGTTTTCTGAAACTGCTAGGTTAACCTATTGGTCGGGGATTTTCTACCCCGACCAACAGATACGACTCGAGTTTCCTTATTTAGTCTTCAACCTCAAAACCGTAAGCGAATAAGGCTTGAACGTATACTTGAATGCTGAACTTAGGCCACTAATCTCGCGAGTTACGGGCGAGACCTTCGTCGGATTCTCGAACGAGTTCTCATCCCATGGATCAGCCGAGGTCATCACAATCTCTGTGCCTTTTGCAGCAATTTTGCCCGCGCCGTTGATTTTCATATCGGTTGCATAGGCGGTTTTGGTTGGGTTGGAGACTTTAATGATAATATCGCCGGTCTTTTCTTCTTTACCTGCGACCGCAAACATCGAAGTCACTTTTCTTTGGACGTCATGGATAAGTTGGCCGTCCAGATAACATTTGATCGATGTTCCCTTGATCTCGATTTTTATGTCATACCATTTATTGCTTTCGATTTTGCCATCTTTGCCGTCTTCAGGAGCGACGGGCGCTTCCAGACCATGCCTTCCATTTCCCCATCCGCCGATATTCCAGCGGCAATCGCCTTGCGGCCCACTGCTGAAATAGATGGTAAAGCCCTCGTTGCCCTTGATCTTGCGCGCCTTGAGAGTTAAGGTGTAATCTTCCCAGTCGCTTTGGCCTATGAGCGCTTTGCCGTCGCGCTCCTGACGGAAGGCTCCGTCAAGGACTTCCCATTTTCCGCCGCTGGCCTGCCAGCCTTCGCTGCCTTTGGAGAAATCGGACGTAAAGAGGACCTTGCCGTCTTTCTCGACCTTAATATCCTTAAATTCAGAGGTTGTATCGGCAATGCTGCCAACTCCGATTTTGCCTGGAAAAGCCGGGGCTATAGGGGATACGTTAAGAGTGGTCGGCAGTGTAATATCGGGCCGATTAGTTCCGAACATCTTGTAAAGATAATAAGATGGTATTACGAAAACTTGTGAGCTATCATAAACAATTGCGTCTGGGCTCCATCTTCGGTCATTTGTATTGACGAATAGCGGCGCATAGGAAATAAGTTGCACAATATCCGCATTGCGCTCCGCTCCAATCAGGAAAGCAGCTTCGCCAAGCGCCGCGCGAAGGTTGCCGGTCTTGCCGCAGCCTTCGGTGCATGCCACTTCGCCGATGAATACCTTATGGCCTTTGCGGTCGTAAGAATCATACTTATTGGCATTCTCCTGGAAGAACTCCGGCTTGTTGTAGAAATGCTCGTCGTTGATCTCGAACTTCATACCCGGCTCAACCGCGTTAGCGATGGTGATCATATTGGGGTATTTCTTCTTGACGGCTTCATATATAAGGATGTAGCGCTTAGCGTATTCCGCCCCCCAGTTCTCGTTGCCTATCTCAAGGTATTTCAGATTGAATGGCTTAGGGTGACCTGCCTTAGCGCGAAGCGCGCCCCACTTGGAATCCACAGGGCCGTTTGCATATTCTATGGCATCGAGCGCATCCTGAACATACTTATCCATCTTTTCCATTGGAGCAAACTCAGCGGTTCTGTAGTTACAGCTCTGCCCCGCGTTGACAACCATCAGCGGTTCGCATTTAAGGTCTTCAGCGAGCTGCAGGAATTCATAATACCCAAATCCATCTGTTCTGCGATAACCCCAAAGGTTCCACTTACCAGGGCGCTCTTCGATGGGGCCGATTGTAGTTTTCCAATCATACGCATTTGCGAGAGAAACACCCTCAACGATGCAACCTCCCGGCCAACGCATGAATCCGGGCTTCACATCTGCAAGCAACTGAGCAATTTCGGGTCGGAAACCGTTTGGCCGATTCTTGAAAGTCTTCTCAGGGAACAAAGATACGAAATCAAACCAAAGAGCGCCTTTTGAATCTGAAAGTATAACTAACCGAGCCTTGGGGTCTGTGCCCGTGGCAGTAAATGCTGCCTTGAAATGCTTCCAGGAGTTGCTTCGGTATCCTGATGCCGAAGCCTTATTGGTAATCGGCTTGCCATTGGCATCTTCAATATACGTGGTAAACTTTCCGCCAAACTTGTCTTTGCTTTTTACATAGAACGAAAGATTATACTTCTCGCCGGTCTTGACCGACATCCCCCAGTAACCTGCATTGGCAATACCAGCGCCCTCGCCTTTGATATCAGTAATCTCAAGGCGGATGGATGAGCTGGTTTTGTCATTCAATCCAACTTCTTTGTCCAAAGTGATAGTTGCGCTTGAACCTGAAGTATTAACCAGGCTCCATGCGACGAGCCCATTGTTGCTCATATCAGGCTTCATACCATGCCCAGCGCCGGATATCCACCAGCCATCTTCTCTGCGAACCGCCCCTTCTGACGGCCTGTAATCTTCAAAGCCTCTATTTCGGACCATTTCGGCGTAGAGGCCGCCGTCTGCGGCGTGGTTTATGTCCTCAAAGAAGAGGCCATACATAGTCGGGGCAACTTTCACCCCCGGTTTAGAGGCATCCACCACAATGGACGTCGCCCCAGCAGCGCTTGCAATACAAGCGAGCAGGCAGCAGAGCGTTATGCGCAGTTTCATGTTTTCGATTCCTTTCAAGAAATTAATATTGAGATTAAACTCATGTGCAATATTAACAATAATCAGGCAGATTAGCAAGAGGTCATCGAATAACAAACGTATATCTTGGTTGCTTCGGATGCAGGCAACCCGAAAATCTTCCCGCAAACGGGAAACTTGCGCTTCTTTCCTTCGTCATATAAAATGGTAGTACGAGCTCAGCGCTAATTTCTTGCTGGGCTTTGCATAAACACGCCATTTAGAACAGGAAATAAACTTGGGCATCTTAGACGCAATCCAGACAGGTCTCTCCGAACTCTTGTCGCACAAAATGCGCTCGATCCTCACCATGCTTGGCGTGATTTTTGGCGTTTCGGCGGTAATCGCGATGGTCTCCATTGGCGAGGGCGCCAAACAAGAGGCTTTAGATCAGATCAAGCAGATGGGTATCGATGTGGTGCATGTCAAGCGCATGAACATCGCCGGAGAGCTTCTGGAAGAGGCCCAAAGCCGCTCGCCGTTTGGCCTGCGGTATGCCGATGCAGACAGCCTGACTTCCATCTGCACCTTCGCCAAGCGCATAATCCCGCTGAGGCAAGTTTTCGCAAAGATCAAAACCGGCGACAAACCGGCGACCGGCAAGGTCATTGGCACCGTCCCGGATTACGACCTCGTCACACGTTCGAAGCTGGCCACAGGCAGATTCCTGCGGGAAGCCGACATGAAAGCCAACGCTCAGGTTTGCATCCTCGGAGCCACCGTAAAGCGCGATCTTTTCGGTTTTGATGACCCGCTGGGAAAAACTGTAACCATCGAAAGCAGGCTCTTCCGGGTGGTTGGAGTTATGGAACCCAAAGAAGTGGGGTCTGCAAAGGCCTCTTCGGCCATGCTCGATATCAATTCAGATGTATACATACCACTCACGGTAGCTATGGATGGCTTTCAGATTTTCTCAGGCCAGGCAATTCCGGCGAACTCCGCAACCATCAGGCAGATGATAGGTGAAATGCAAGCCAGGCACAGCCGGGACAAAATCGGCATTTCCGAGATTATTGTGCAGGTGGAAAGCGCCGAGGCCACAATCCAGGCGGCGGGAGTCATCCGCTCCATATTAAACCGCTCGCACCAGGGCATACGCGATTTTGAAATTATCATTCCAGCCGAGCTTTTGCGGCAGCAGCAGCAACTTCAGCACACATTCAGCATAGTTTTGGCGGCCATAGCCAGCATTTCCCTGCTGGTGGGTGGAATCGGCATTATGAACATCATGCTCGCAACAGTTACCCAGCGCACCCGCGAAATCGGCGTGAGGCGCTGCATCGGCGCCACCCGCTGGGACATTGTGCGCCAGTTCATGCTGGAGGCGCTGGTCATAACATGCGTGGGCGGCCTAATCGGAGTGGCAGTGGGCCTTGGCGGGGCGCAGGCCATATCGGTCTACGCCGGCTGGCGAACAGTGGTCTCCAGCCAGGCAATTATAGTATCATTCGGCGTATCGGCGTTCATCGGCATCATATTCGGTATGTATCCCGCAATCAGGGCCGCGATGGTGGATCCGATAGAAGCTTTGAGGTATTCATAAATGGCTGTAATAGAGGTAAAAGACCTCAAGAAAACATATAGGCTCGGAAGCGTGGACGTGCCCGCGCTCAATGGGGTCTCATTCAGCGTGGAAGAGGGCGAGTTTGTGGCGATCATGGGGCCATCCGGCTCCGGCAAATCCACCCTTATGAACCTTATCGGCTGCCTGGACCGTCCGACCGGCGGCAGTTATATACTCGACGGCACCGACGCCAGCCGCCTCAGTGACGCTGCCCGCGCGGGCATACGCAACCGCAAAATCGGTTTTGTGTTTCAAAGCTTCAATCTCCTTCCCAAGCTCTCGGCATTCAAAAACATAATGCTGCCCATGATGTATTCGGGCGAGCGTAAAGATGTGAATGCCGTGAAGCACGCTCTGGAGGCCGTCGGCCTCACAAAGCGCTCCCATCATACGCCAATGCAGCTTTCCGGCGGTGAACAGCAGCGCGTGGCAATTGCGCGCGCGCTGGTAAACGACCCTCCAATCCTCTTCGGCGACGAACCAACCGGCAACCTCGACACCGCCACAGGCGCTGAAATCATGGCCATCTTCCAAAAGCTCAATAGTGAGGGTAAAACGGTAATAATTATAACCCACGAACCCGAAATAGCCCAACACTGCAAACGCATCCTGCGCTTCCGCGACGGCCTGCTGGAATCCGACGAGCTTGTCGAAGAGCAGCGAATAGCAGCCCCCAAAGCTAAGCAAGCCTAGCAGAGTGCCCGTGCGATTTCTGTATTATGAATTATGAATGAAGGGAAGGGTTTGCATGACGAAGTACCTCTATAATTACAAAATGGCGAGAATGCCATTTTTCGGCTAAATCTCGGGAAGGTTTTAAGAAACAACTTGAAGATTTTTGAAAGACAAAGGGGAGAGACGAAGGAGAACAGCTCTGGAAGGAGAAGAAGAATATAGGTGAATATGCGGGAGAGCTTGCGGATAGAATGACTATAAACGAATGGACAATCACGGCAGATATTGCAAAATGGATTGAGGAGATTCTCAAGGATCACGTTGAACTTCCATTTGGAAGGACGGAGGTCGAGGAGAGAGCGAAGGGCGGGCGTAAAAGGCGCGACCTGACAATATACAACCGTGAAGGCAAGCGAGTGCTGACCGGGGAAATGAAAATGCCTGATAGCCCGGAGGGCAGTTCGCCATTTCGTGAGTCATTGGTGATTGATGCCCACGATAAGGCTGACAGCATCGGCGCAGAATACTTCTTTACGTGGAACATTAACCGATGCGTTTTGTGGCGGACTTTCGAGCAAGGTAAACCGATCACGGAACGGCATATTGCGCACTTTCCTGTTCTGCCAATCCCCATTCGACGGTCTGAAGAAGCCGAACACCCCCGTGTCCAAGATCAGATAAAGAAATTCCTCACAGAGTTCTTAAAGCAAAGCGCTGCCATAATGAGTGGCGCTGAGACGCTGCCTACCATTCCACTTGATGAAAAGTTTCTTATTATTTGGGAAGCAGCATTAGAACAACCCGTAGCGCTAACTCTTCGCGCCTTAATCGATAAATACAATATTGACAAGCCGTTTACCAACGAACTCGACAAGTGGATGCGTAGTGAGCAAGGTTGGATTATCTCACATAGTGATGAGAATGTGATAAAAGATAACCTGGAACGCGCATCAAAATTTGCTTGCTATGTCTTAGCGAACAAGGTTGTTTTCTATAAGGCTTTGCGGCGGCAATTCACTAAAATGAGAGCGCTGAAAGTGCCGGATGATTTGTGCGAGGGAGTGGAATTGCAGGCGCTTTTCAACGAAAGCTTTGATCACGCAAAGAATGCAAGCAAAGATTATGAAACTATCTTCAATGGGGACTTTGGAGATACTATTCCATTCTTGAGTGATGCAGCGGTTGATAGTTGGCGTGAACTAGTGAAGCAGACTGATGGGTTTGACTTTACCAAGATGGATTACGAGATCATTGGACAGGTTTTTGAGCGAATGCTCTCGAATGATGAGCGTCACAAATTCGGACAACACTACACACGCAGCGAAGTAGTGGACCTTATTAACACATTCTGTATACGCGACGCCAATGCGCGAGTAATGGACCCGTCTTGCGGCGGTGGAACATTCTTGGTCCGCGCATACTCACGCAAGCGGGACTTATCTGGAGGAGCATTAAAGCACGAAGAACTATTACGCCAACTATATGGAGTCGATATTTCTGCATATCCGGCACACCTGACAACTATTAACCTTGCCACGCGTGACTTGATTGACAGAGCAAATTACCCATTGGTGGCGCGCAAGGATTTTTTCGATATTCAGCCGGGGCAGCCCATTTTTCATGTACCACTTGGCAGCGATGACGGTCAGATAGCGATGCTGGATATAGGTAAAGTGGATGCGATTGTTGGCAATCCACCTTATGTGCGCCAAGAGAAGATTGGCGAGTATTACGGTCAGAAGTATAAAGACCGTTTGCGCGATCAATCACTGAGAGACGCCCCGGGTTGTTTACTATCCGGCAGGTCGGATATTCACTGTTACTTCTTTACGCATGGGTTCTCGTTTCTTGAAGATGGTGGATACATGGGCCTCTTGACGTCTTCAACGTGGCTGGATACGTCATACGGATTCCAATTGCAGCGGTTTCTGCTGGATAATTTCGAGATTTTGGCAGTATTTGAGAGCGAATGCGAGCCTTGGTTTACGGGAGCGCGTGTAACCACAGCGGCAACTATCCTTCGTCGGCAACCAGACCCAGAGAAAAGGGCGGCAAACACGACAAAGTTTGTCTTGCTGACGAAGCCGATTGGCGATATTCTAGCTTACTCTACATCTGAGCGGGACAGGCATCTGACTTTTGAAGACTTGAGGCAAAGGGTTGAGAATGCTACTGGCACGGATGATTTCACGGCAAATCTCAGCGGTAAAGAGGCAATGCATATAAGTGAGTGCGAGATGGAAGGCATGCGGATACGTATAGTCAACCAGGGTGATTTATATAAGCTTGGATGTACGACGATTGACGTATCTGGAGCTGATGAGGAAGACGCCGAAGAAGAACAAGTTTCAAAACCCAAACAAACAAGCAAAACGCCAGCCAGTATGCAGGTGTCCGCAGGTAATGGCTATACAGGCTATAAATGGGGTCTTTTCTTACGAGCGCCGCGTATTTTCTTTACGCTTCTAAAGAAAGGAAATGGCTCATTCGTTCCTCTTGCTGCGATAGCGGACGCTAAACGAGGTGTGACTTCAGGATGTGATACATTCTTCTTTCCTCAAGACATTACTGATGAAAGCCTGGCGCAGATCACAGACAGGGCTATATTTAGGGATCGTTATGGTATAACCAGACATGCAACTGAACGCATACGCATAGTCAAAGCCGGCGATGGAACTGTGCATCTCATTGAGAAAGAGTATTTGGAGCCGGTTGTGTTCAATCTTATGGAGATCAACTCCGTCGTGGTTGATCCTGACCGGCTGCGCAAACGTATTCTGCGTGTCTCGACACCCAAAGACCGCTTAAGAGGGACGCACGTTCTTAAATACATCAGATGGGGAGAGAGCGAAGGGTTTAGTGCGCGGTTATCTTGTGCAAGTCGGGAACTGTGGTATTGTTTGACAATTCCTATACCCGGCGATGCACTGTGGACGATGACACAACGTTACCGATATATTGTACCAGCAAATCCAAAGCATCTAATCTGCAACAAGCGCTTGTTTAACATACGTGCGGTGGATAGTCTGCTGAGCGGCCCATTATCAGCAATACTCAATTCGACACTTGCTTCGCTCATGCGCTACTGCTTCGGGCGCATCCAAGGCGGCGATCCAGTCATGGAAACCGAAGTCGTAGATGTTAAGATGATGCTTGTGCCCGATCCGCGCAAGGCTTCAGACGAGGTGCGGGCGCGCCTTGAATCAGCCCTGGATTCTATGGCGCAACGTGAGATCGGCCACTTGGTAGCAGTAGATGGGACAGGCGATGAGCTTTCCGGCGATTTGGCAATGGCCGACAGGCAGCAGCTTGATGATGCTGTTTTGGAGATGATCGGCATAGCTGATCCAGCAGAGCGCCAAGAGCTACTTGGTGAACTTTACGACGAGATGACACGACTCTATAGGTCTATAAGAACTGCTGAAAAGAAGATGCAGGGGTTTAGATCGCAAACGGCGCGTAAAGGTAGGCCATCTTCGCGGTCAATAGCAAATGAGATATGGGAAGCCATTGAAAGCAAACCACATTACAAAACTGTTTTGGCGTTTGCTGCAACGGATGATGCGGAGGTGTTAGACCTGCCGGAGGGCAAGGCAAGAGTAGTGCAAGCCGATCTATGGAACCCGCCAGGTGTAAAGATCGGTAGGAATTATATTCCGCTTGAGTATAGCTCGCGCGCTCGGTTCGTAAAGTCTCTTGCTGATGACGGCATACACGGAATTGTTCATATACCAAACTCTCCCGAGCATTGCCAAGAAGCTCTGTTAGAACATACAAAGTATATAACCGCGTTGAATGATGAATTTGCCGATTTGGCAGCCGACCATACTTCGGACGAGCAGATGCAGGAAAAAGTTGTGAATGAGCTATGGCGTCTGATCCGCAATGGTTACGAGTGAGCCGCATCCTTCGATGCGGGTCAGGATGCTGGGTTTGTGCTTTTCGCTTAATAGGGATCGCAAATCCCAGATGACCACTTACGGGCTGGATTGCAAATCCAGCCCGAACAAGGATTCATACCATCTCAAGGAGCTTGCGGGCAACATCTGCCGAGGCTGCGGGTATTATTTGCCGTGCTCTGCGAATATCCCGATACCGATGGCTGCGCGAATGGGTCTGTGCCTGAGGCGAATGCCCTACCAGCAGTTTATGACCCCGCATTGGCATGAGATGATGCATAGAATAGAATCCTGCACAGACTGCGGTCACTGCCGTGCCAATTGCCCTTATGGCTTGGACACGCCAGCGCTGTTGCGCCGGATGTTGAGCGAATATGAAGAGTTTTTCCGCAATTAAGAGACCGCGCCAACTATGCTCGCCACGTTTGGCGTATTGGTGGCAACAAGATAATCTTCGATGCCTTTAACAATTTCAACGGCGGCCATCGGATTTACGAAATTGCCGGTGCCCACAGAAATCGCGTCCGCGCCAGCCAGCATGAACTCGATTGCGTCCATAGCGTTCATAATTCCGCCCATTCCGATGATGGGAACATCGACCGCCTGAGCCACCTGGTAGACCATACGCAGCGCAACTGGTTTGACCGCGGGGCCGGAGAGGCCGCCGGTGATATTCGCCAGCCTGAACTTGCGCTTCCAGGGGTCGATTGCCGTTCCCAGAAGTGTGTTTATGAGAGAAATCGCATCGCTTCCGGCTTCAACCGCCGCCTTGGCGATGCTGACAACATCGGTGACGTTCGGTGAAAGTTTGGTAATGAGCGTGAGGCTTGTCTTCTCGCGCACGGCCTTGACAACCTGCGCGGCGCCCTCTGGAGTGGCGCCGAAAACCAGGCAGCCCTCTTTTACATTTGGGCAGGAAATATTTATTTCCAGGCCCGCGATGCCTTCCGCCTTATCAAGCGCAGCTGCAACCGCCGCGTATTCCTCGATACTGTGACCGACCACATTCACTATCACCGGCACATCAAAACGCCGCAGGAAAGGCAGTTTTTCGCTGAGGAAATTGTCCAGACCATCGTTTTGCAGGCCGATGGCGTTGAGCATACCCGATGGAGTTTCGCAGGTGCGGGGGTAATCGTTACCAGCCCAAGGCTCCAGCGAAGTTCCTTTGACAACTATCGCGCCCAGCAGGCTCAGATCGTAGAATTCCGCCATTTCCTGACCGAACCCGAATGTGCCCGATGCCACCGTGACGGGGTTTTTCATGTTGATATTACCGATTTTGACGCTGAGATCAGGCTTATTCATTCCCATATTATCTCCTCCGCGTTAAATACAGGGCCGTCTTTGCACACACATGTGCGGCGCCATTCCCGTCCGGATTTATCGCCAGGTGTTGCGCCTTTGATTTTTTGAACGCAGCCCATGCATACGCCGATTCCGCACGCCATGTTATTTTCGAGCGATACCTGGCAGCTTTCGACGCCAGCTTCGCGGGAAATTCGAGCTACTTCTCGCATCATATCATGCGGCCCGCACGAGTATATTCGAGTTTTCGTATTTGGAGCGCGGTTGGCAAGATGCTGCTGCAGGAGTTCGGTGATGAAGCCATGGTAGCCGCAGGAGCCATCGTCCGTTGAAACGCCAACTCTTGCGCCGCTCTCTCTGAACTCAGTTTCGCAAAGCAGATCTTCTTTGGTGTGCCCGCCAGTGAGAACGGTCACTTTATCGCAGCCGAACTTATCGCAAATCGCATCGTTCAAAAAGAGCAGCGGAGCAGCGCCGCAGCCGCCTGCGATTAAAACATGCTCAGATTCGGGAGACTCGCCAATATCGAAACCGATTCCCAGCGGGCCTACAATGCTCACAAAATCCCCTGGCCGCATTATGCTCATGATCTGCGTGCCTCTTCCGATGACGCAGTAGAGCAGGGAGAAACGCCCAGATTCGGGGGTTACTTCGTGTATTGAGAATGGACGCCGCAAGAGCGGGTCTGAAGCGCGCGTCACCTGGACGTTCACAAACTGCCCGGCACGAGCCTCTCTGGCGATTTCCGGACACTCGAGCACCGTGCGAATATAGTCTGGAGCGACCTCATTCTGCTCTATAATCTTACATTCATAAACGCCTTTCATCGCCACCTCATTTTACGCGCACCATGTGGGCGCTACCAATATACCAGCCTATTTTCCTGCACTTGGAGCAAAGTGTCAAGTAAAATTGAAATTTGGAGGGTAAGAAACAAGGAATTATATGGGCAGGGGTTGTATTAAGAAAAGAGTGCAATCAGTTGTTAGTAGCAATTTCATAACAGGAAGCCCGAATGCCCGATTATCAGCAATTTGAAATCCCAATCCCGGCGCATAATAACCAGCATCTTTTTTCAGATCACTATCTGAACGAGGTGATTGTGAAGCGTCCTTTCTGGGCGGCGCTTACGAATCAGGCGCAGCAGGTAATGCAGGATATATCGGCGGTCTTTGAGCGCTTTATTCCATCGAATAACGAGGCGCAGACCGAACATGATCTTGTTGTGCCCGTTCTGGAGATTCTTGGGCATACATTTGAGGTGCAAGCATCGCTAAGAACTACTTATGGCACAAATAAGCCCGATTATGCTTTCTACTCTGATTTGGATGCTCTCGCGGCAAATAAAGGCAAAGTTCTCACGGATGCGCTGCCTGAACAGGGCGGCATTGCTATCGGCGATGCGAAATACTGGAACCGCCCTCTGGATTGCATGATCAAAGAAAAGACCAACGATGCTTTATCCAATAAGAACCCCGCATTTCAGATTTTCTATTATATGCAGCACAGCGGGGTTACCTGGGGTATTCTGACCAATGGCAAGCAGTGGCGGCTTTTTCACAAGGACACAGCGTTCAAACTGGACTATTTTTATGAGGTAGACCTCGAAGATTTGTTGCAATCCGGCGATATTGAGAGGTTTATTTACTTTTACGCTTTCTTCAGACGCGAAGCTTTTAACGATGGGCCGCTTTCTCTGGCGGGGATTCTGCGGGAAAGCACAGACTATGCGCATGACGTAGGAAATAGCTTGAAAGAGCAAGTTTATGACGCATTGCGCCATATTGCGCAGGGATTTCTGGATTATGAGCCAAATGGGCTGCAAGCTGATTTTGAGACGCTTCAAGAGATATATGACAACTCGTTAATTTTGCTTTACAGGCTCATATTTATACTATACGCCGAGGCGCGGGAGCTGCTGCCGGTAAGGGAAAACCAGCAATATCGGAATATGTATAGCCTATATGCGATAAAGCAAACTGTGGCCAAAGATTTGGATACCGGAAGAAAGTTATTGCCTACAAGCGCTCTGCTTTGGCCTCGTTTAAGGCAGCTTTTCGACATTATTAACCTCGGAAGCCCGCCGCTTACGGTGGCGACATTCAACGGAGGGCTGTTCGACCCGGAGAAGCACGAGTTTCTCACGAAATATGCTTCAGGAGATGCCCACCTGCAAAAAGCGATAGATATGCTTACACGGGTGGCAGGCGCGTTTGTGGATTATAGAGACCTCTCTGTCCAGCATATGGGCACAATTTATGAGGGGCTGCTGGAGTATAGCATTCGGCCGTTGGAAGAACCGGAAGATGGCTGGGAGCTCGAACTGGTAAACGACAAGGGGGAGCGCAAGACCTCAGGTTCTTATTACACCCCCGATGACATAGTAAAGTATATTGTGGAGCATACCATCGGACCGGCGTTGGCGCAGGCGATCAATGGCAAGAAAACTGATGCCGATAAGCTGCAGGCAGTGATGGAAGTGAACGTGCTTGACCCTGCAATGGGCAGCGGTCACTTTTTGGTGGAGGCCACCGAATACATAGCGCGTTATTTGGTTGATCTCTCGCTGGCGCCGGAAGGAAACACGCAGAAAGAAGCCGATTTGGCTTTCTGGAAGCGGCGCGTGGTGCAATCTTGCATTTACGGCGTAGACCTGAACCCGCTCGCGGTGGAGCTTGCGAAGCTATCGCTTTGGCTTATGACCGTGGCTAAGGACAGGCCGCTTTCATTCCTCGACCACCACCTGAGGCCAGGGAATTCATTGGTTGGTTCAAGGATTGAGCGCCTGCAGATAGATACGGTTATCTCCAGGAAAAGCAAAGGCAAACGCAAGGCCGAGCAGGAAAAAGCTGCTGGGCAGATATCCTTGTTTGCTAACAGCGCATTTACCCAGAAAATCAGCACAGCTGTCACTTCTATGTGGCTTATCGAGGAAAATGAGGCCATCAATGTGCAGCAAGTTAAGGAACAAGAAAGGCTTTATGAGGACCTGCGCGCGCAGCTAACCGGCAAATATTCGCGTCTGCTGAATCTGGTGACGGCAACTAAGTTTGGGGTAGAAGTGGGCGAATGGCTGTGGGCATCGCTCATGAAGTATGTGGCTAACGGAAACGGGACCATGTTCCCCGCTTTTGAAAAGCTATTGGTTCAGGCGGATGCCATCACTGAGCGCGAACGCTTTTTCCATTGGGAAATGGAGTTTCCTGAAGTTTACTTTGACCGCCAAGGCCGCTCGCTGGGTGATCAGGCGGGGTTCGAGGTTGTGATTGGCAACCCGCCTTGGGAGCGAATAAAGCTGCAGGAAAATGAGTTCTTCGCAAAGCTCGATAGGTCAATTGCGTTAGCCCCAAGGGCGGCAGACCGCAAGCGGCTCATCGCGGCGCTACAAAAAAAGAAGCCCGAGCTTTGGAAAGCTTATGAAATAGCGCGGAAAAGCGCGGAAAACATGATCGCATACATGCAAAAATCCGGATTCTACCCTATGATGGGCCGCGGTGATACAAATCTATACGCTATATTTGCTGAAAGGGCGCTGCAGTTTATGTGTAAGACAGGCCGCGCAGGTATATTGGTACCCAGCGGCATAGCGACAGATGATTCCACAAAGCTATTTTTTCAGCATCTTGTCAATAACAAGATGCTGGCGGAGCTATGGGATTTTGAGAACCGTGGAACGTTCTTCCGGGAAGTGCACAGAAGTTTCAAGTTTAGTATGGTTTTGATGACAGGCGAAGGTTCGCCGAATGAGAGTATTCGGTGTGGGTTCTTTCTTCACGATGTCCGTGAGATTAGCGATCCTGAACGGGTTTGCCTGTTGACTCCGAAAGATTTTGAAATGTTCAACCCGAACACAAGAACATGCCCGATATTCCGCCGCCACCGCGATTTTGAACTCACCCGCAAAATCTATCATAACGTGCCAATATTACTGCATAAGGAACAAGGTGAGGCAGGGAATCCGTGGGGTATACGTTTCTCAACAATGTTCCACATGACCAATGACTCTAAACTTTTCAAGACTGCTACAGAGTTAGTAAAAGAAGGTTATTGGCTTGGGGAGGGGAATGTTTACACCAAAGGCGTGTCCAAATATGTGCCGCTTTATGAGGGAAAAATGGCGCAAATGTATGACCACAGAGCCGCAGGTATTATAGTCAATCCAGAGAATCTTTTTAGGCCGGCGCAGGAGCAAGCTACCACTCGTGACCAGCATGTAAATCCAGATTTCTTAGCAACGCCGCATTTTTGGGTTGATCGACAAAAAGTAGAAAGCTCATTTGCCAGTGACCCGCCAAAGTGGTTGCTTGGGTTTAAGAGTATTACAGCGCCAACAAATATTCGCTCATATATTTGTTCACCGATACCGCTATCGGGTGTGGGAAATAGTATGCCCATTTTTCGGTTTGAAGATAAAAGCTTGCTCCCGCTAACCTCTTGCCTCATCGCAAATTTGAGCGCTTTTGCGCTAGATTTTGCAGCAAGACAAAAAATAGGCGGTCAGAACCTAAACTTCTTTGTTGTGGAGCAGTTCCCAGTCCTTCCCCCGCAGACCTACAAATTAAAATTCCACGGCGTTTTGCTTGAAGATTTCATAAAGGAGCGGGTGCTGGAGCTTTGCTATACTGCGCACGACCTGAAGGGTTTTGCTGAGGATATGGGCTATGACGGGCCGCCATTTGCATGGGATGATGAGAGGCGTTTGCATTTGAAATGCCAACTGGACGCGCTGTATTTCCATTTATATAAACTGACGCGGGATGAGGCTGCGGAGATATTGGAGACTTTCCCCATAGTTAAGCGCCAAGATGAAGCAAACTACGGCAGTTTCCGCACAAAGGAGCTGGTTTTGGCTTATTACAATGCTTATGATGCGGGCAATATGGATGCCTGGGTTAAGGGGTAGCGATTTCTGATCGTGGATTCTGATCGCCCTGGAAATCTGTTCCAGGGCGCAAGTATCGCGGAAATCCACTCCGCCAGTCAAAGTATTGGTGGGTGAGACTGCGGATCAGATATCAGCCAAACGCGCATCGGGGAACAGATTTCCCCGACGATCTCTTATTCTGGACTTATTTTATCTTATCGCCACAGGCCGCGGTTCGCCGTCGAGGCCGAATTCGACTCGGAGCATTCCAGGTCTTTCGGTGAAAGGCGCGTCGTCGTCGTTACCGAAGAATGTGCTCCACCAGTTGCCCTTTTTGTCCTTGAAAAACATATTGTGACCGCCGTGGGGGATGGCGAGGTATCTGTTGCCATAGGGACCCATGAGTTTCTTGGAACTTGCCACATAGCAATGGTATCTGCCATCGGTAAAATCCGCGCAGGATAGGTAGTAGCGGCCATTTGCCTTGAACATAAACGCGCCTTCGAAGCCGACCTGATCCGCGTTTGCGGGTTTCAGAAGCTTTGCTTCCTCTGCGAGGCCAGTCATGTCATTTTTCATCCGGGCGATTTTGCCGTTTTGGTAGACGAAATACACCTTGCCGTCATCGTCTTGGAAAAGCGATGCGTCGATCTCACCGACGAGAGGTTTGTCTTTCCCGACATCAGCATAAGGGCCCTCGGGCTTGCCGCTGGCGCTCTTCAATAAGCTGCTGCCGTTAGCGGTGTAGGTAATCCAATAATTGCCATTGACATAGTGCAATTCAGGCGCCCAGACCGCCTGGCTGCCGCCAGACCACGGCTTCTGCCAGGGCATCATATTCTTTTCAAAGCTCCAAACCAGCCCCATAGGCTCCCAGGTCTTCATGTCTTTAGATTTCCAGATTCGAATACCCTCGTTATTTGTCCACCAAGTAGGCGCGCCTGTGGTGCCGATAAGATAATAGGCATCCGGGCCAACGCAAACGCAGGTATCGCGAACGGGATAATCGAATATCGGCTTCAGCCGATTTACGCTGGGAGCATTGGTGAATTTGCGGATGAAAGCGACTTCATCCGGATATCTGGGTGACCCATCGCGGCGCAGAAGATCATGGAACCATACAGCCGGTTCGGGAGCATCCTTTGGTGAGCCCCAGGGATACTGGCACTGTGTTCGTCCGTTAACCATGCCCCAGTTATAGCAGCCCACTTTTTCTTCCTTGAAAAGCGGAAGCTCTGTTTCATATTTCGCGCCCAATGTGCGAGCCATCCACTCGGTGCAGATGACGGGGCGATTGTGGGCTTTGAAGCTGGCAATTCGAGATTTCATGCCGTTGTTGTCGCCATAGAAATGGAAACTGACGATGTCTGAAAGCTCGATCTGCCTGTCGCTGATTTCCTTGGGAGCGCCCCATACGGATATCGTCAGCGGCTGCGAGGGTTTAGCCTTGCGCGCCCACGCGAATGTCGCTTCAACAAGCGGCAGGCTCTTATTGCCCAAACCCGAGTTGCCGGGTTCGTTATAGAGGTCCCAGAGCACGACGCGTTTGTCGTTCTTGTATGTGCCGACCATATCTTTGATGTATTTTTCGAGGTCGGGCCAGGCGGTCTTGTCTTTGACCAGCTTTAAGCCGGGGCTGGGAACCCAGCGGGCGTTTGAAGTGCCGGGAACGGGGTCGTCCTGCTTTCCGAGATAAGGGTCTCTGCCCGCATCGAATGCGCAATCATCGAACAGGACCGGCATTACGCTGATTTTGTGCTTATCTGCAATATCGAGAAGTTGGGTGAAGCGCTGCTTGAGGCCCTTCGGGTCTGCTTTCCAGACGATATATTGCACAAAAACGCGGCAGGAGTTGTAGCCAAGCTGCTCCGCCCACGCGAGTTCTCGATCTATGGCGGCGGGGTCGAATGTCTCTTTTTGCCAAATTTCGGTGTCGTTTACCGCCGTGCTGGGCACGAAATTGAACCCAAACAGCCACGGCTGCTTTGCATACCAGTCGTTGGCCTTTTGCTGGGTCCATTGGCCTGCCGCAGGGTTTATCGGCTCTGCAGCCATTGCGCTGCCTGTAATTGCAATGGTGGAGATTAGCATTGCGAAGATTCTCCTTGTTAATTTTAGATTCATTGATATACCCTTTCTCAGATTTGAAGAGGTGAACCACACATTATTTTACTCTAAATTTGTTTTCTTTTCTTAGTGTTCCAAGCTCTCATTCCTACCATTCATCTGTTCTAAACGGCGCAGCAGGCAGGCCTTCATTATTATATAGGTTGCAACCTTCCGGGTTCATGCTATATGCATATCGCACGGCTGCCGGCTTAGGAACATCTGCACTGGAGACAACCACGGTCTTACCATCAATTACGGCATCCGCCCACACCCACTTTTTGTCCTCACCGGCAATTGCAAAGCCCTTCAATTTAGCATTGTCCTTAACAGTCGGTTTGACGTTTTCTTTCTTTCCAACCATCAGGCCGCTTCCGGCGCCGTCAAAGGAGACGCGAATCTTGCCATTGCCGATCTCGACGCCTTTGTAGAGCGGGCCGCTGCAAACGATCTTCTTACCATAATCCTTTGCCAGAGCCCACAAGGCCAATCGTTCGCCAACGTCGAACTTGTTCCTGGGATGAATATCATCATAGCCTGGAACACTTCCTATATCGATTGTCACCGCCATACCTGTATTTGGAATACCAAGAGCCATTCCTTGAGCTTCACGAAGTTTGGTCCAACCGTCGCCGCCCTCCGGGTTTGGGTTTGGTTTCCAGTAATTGGGCAATTGAACGAAGTAGAACGGGAAGTTGCCGATACCAAAATCTTTGCGCCAGCCGTCAATCAGCGCCTGCATCTTATAGAAGTAGCTCATTCCCTCGGCCCTATCCAAACTGCCGTCCCAGGGATAGCCACCGTTTAGCTCGCCCTGATACCATATTGCGCCCTTAATGCCGAACGGAATCAGAGGGGCGATCATGCCGTTGTAGAGGGCGCAAGGAGTGCCATCGGAATTATCCTGCCTGGGAAAATCAGGAAGCGGAGGCAGATACTTGCCTGCTGCCGCCGCCGCTTTTGCTTCGGTTATCCACTCCGAGACTTTCGCAATACCATCTTTCTGAGTCTGGACGCCAATTGGCGTGGATGGGTCGAACATATCCACTCCCTTAGAGATATCAGCGAGTTCAGGAACCATACGGAACCCTGAGGGGCTTGTCCAGGGTTCAATCCTTGTATTGCCCATAGCAGATTCAACGCAGCCGATAGGGATGTTGAGTTCCTTATTGAGCTTGCGCCCGAAGAAATAGGCTACTGCAGAGAGAGGTCGGGCGGTCTCGGGGGTAAGAACAGTCCACGAGCCGGGGCAGTTGCTCTGCGGTCGTTCGCTCCAAACGTTGCTCGTAACCCGGTAGAACCTGAGGGTGGGATAATTCGCAACATCCGCAAGCGCCTGTCGCGCGAAGGCGATTTCCGGGACTTCGACTTTGTCCCAGTCGCCTGATTTTTCTCCACCGCCAAACCCTAAATACATGTCTTTAACCATGTTGGACTGCCCGGAGCAAATCCAGTTGTCACCTACAAGCACATCTTCAAACTTTACAACATTCGCAGCTTCACTCACGGTCATTGTCTGAGGCTTCGCGTTAGCCTTAATGGGGTCCAGCTTAACCATCCATTTCCCATTTTCATCAGCAACCGCAGTTTTCTTCTGACCGGCAAATTCAACGGTCACCGTTGCGTTCGGCGCCGCATTTCCCCACACGGGCGCATTCATATCCCTCTGTATTACCATGTGGCTGCCGAATATACTTGGAAGCTCTACGGCCTGCACTGCTGCCGCTAAGAGCGCCAGCGCCAAGGCTGTGTAAATGATACCGTATATACTTCTCTTCATTGATTAGTTTCCTCCTGAGTATTCTGCTGCCAATTTCTTTGCTTATTTTAGTGAATCGATTTCAGCGGATAGACCTCGAGGCGACTTAATTTCACGTCGCCTCCTTCGGCACGGATCTCCATTGGTGATTTCTTACCAAGTTTTCGATAGTCGCGGCCCTTGATAATATAATCCCCATCGCTGGTGACAACCTCGACCGATGCAATATCCAGTAGGATGTGCAGCAAAACACGACCGTTCTTCGGACTCAGCTTGGCAACCTTACCGTCGGGCCAATATCCGTAAGTTTCCCCCTCCGGTCTGCCCACCTCCTTGACCTTGAGTTCCTGGCTCTGGGCGTTCCAGCCGATGTCGATCTCCGGCCCGGTGAAGGTGACCTGCGAGGCGCTTCCGGGATCGAACTCGGCGACTATCTCCGCCGGCTGCGAGATGTCGCCAACCTTGAGCGGCGCACCAGTCTTGACTATTACATCCTTCTGCTTGATGCCCCTATTGCGCAGCTTGGCAAGTTCCGGGATAAAGTCCGCATACAAGCGCAACCCCTCGGGCGTAGTGCGCAGCCTAAGGTCCAGGGGAAAAGCCGCCATCCAGCAGAACTCCCCGTCAGAACCGGCGCAGTGGGCCCATCCAATCTGCACTATCCGCCCGCTCGGCGCATTGGCAAACACCTGCGAGGCGCTGAACTGCCCAAAGTGCGCGCGGAGCCTTCGGTTGTCGTCGGGCACGAAAGCCTTGCCATTGAATTGCCCAATCAGATACTCGGTGGGTGATCCCCAAATGACCCACCGCATATCCGCCTTGTTGCCGTCCACCGGTATCTGGAACAGATTGGGGCACTCAAGCATGTTCTCGAACACGCTCATCTCCGAACAATTCTTGAGGTCTTTGGACTCAAAGAAAAAGAAACTCCAAGGGCCGCCGGGAGGTTCGTTGAAGACCACCATCACCCATTTCTTCTCGGGGGCATACCAAAAGATCATAGGGTCCCGAGTGCCGCCGCCACGGCGCGCATCCTCCTTGGGAAGCGGTTTGTACATCATTTCCGGGTTCCACAGCGCAGTCATCCCACCATCGGCGCTCACAAAGATACACTGTGTGAAAGGACTCGGCCCGTAAGTTCCATTGTTGGCGGAATAGACGATTGCGGGTTTGCCCGGCTTGCCCAAACCTGTGGTGTTTTCGATGTCCACCGCAGCCCCGCCTGTCCAGAATGAATATTTTCCATCCACCGCAGGCAGGAAAATCGGCTGCTCCTCCCAATGAACGAGATCAGTGCTGGTTGCGTGACCCCAGGCGCTGTTGACCGCCCCATTATCGTTATAAAATCGCTTAACGGCATAATACATATGCCACCGGCCCTCATAGTAGATCATACCGCTGGGATCGTTGAACGAGCCGCGCAGCGGCGAGAAATGGATCTGCGGCCGGCCCGGTTCCTGGTAAACCGGATACTTGCCCGGGATCGTGTTGCTCAACTTCACCAGATCTATCGCAGCCGCGCCCGGGCCTTCGATCTTCACCGAAAGCGTCTTGCCCTGCATAAGCTTCAGGTCAATAAATCTCCAATGGTCAGGATCAGACGCGGTAATCAGCGTGTCGGCAACCGACATGTAAGGCTGGCCATCCAAGTCGATGGTCACTTTGTTCGGGCCATGCTGGCCTCGCGCGCATGGAAACACGAGGTATCGTTTATCTGCCTTGAAAGTGCGAGCGCCGTCTACTGCTGCGCGCACCAGTTCGGATGCCGTGCAACACAATCCTAACGTTAGAAGAATCAGTAATGATTTCATGGCCTCTTTCCTTTCCAAATGGACTGAAGCTGATACGCTTTCAATTCAACATCAGCTAGGCCTTTTTTGCCGAATACCTTGATTGAGTATGTCGGGTTGTCCGATGGAGTAAAAGGATAGCTGAGCGGCGCCCAGGGGACCCCGGCTGCAAAGCTTTCGACCGCCGTCCGGTCCACAAACACCCGCAGTTTGAGCCGGCCGTCGATGACCTTGAACGGCTGGTAGCCGTCATTGCCGATCATCTGCTCATTGTCCAAATTGCAGGTAACGGTTTGTCCGTTGATATCCAGACCGACGATATTTTCTCCAGGCTGTGCCATGATGTCTTTCTTGACAGTGAAGACCGCGTTCACCTCGACGAGTTCGCCGATCGGTTTGTTTTCTTTCAGGAGTATGGCGGTTCCGTCCAGTGTTGTTTTTGGCATTTGCGCCGAAACGCCGGTTCTCAGCTTTTCCGTTTCTTTTGCAGGTTCGAAAAAGAGACGGGGGCCGTCGGGTGTAGAGCGGAGCGTGAGAACGCGCGGGAGAGTATACTGCTGGCTGAACGGCATTCCGGAATAAGGGGACACATTCTTAGGATTTCCCAGAATCCACCCTATTTGAATTCGCCGCCCGTCTTCGGCAGGAATGCCGGAGAATGTCTGCGCGATATGATCATTGCGATCTCGATCACCTGGGGTACGCTCGGTTTTTGATTTGATCGGCCCTTGTTCTTTATTGAAAGTCTTGCCGTCAAAGGCGCCGACATTGTAATTGCCGTCTCCAAACCAGATTATCCATTTCTTGTTGTTGGGATCGCCGTCAAGCGGAATTTCATACATATCCGCACAATCCGGGCAAATATCAATGTTTTCCAACGTAAATGATCTCTCCCAGTGAATCATGTCTTTGGAAGTCCAAATAGAACTGTTGGGATCGTTTAGCAGAAGAACAACTACCCAGTGACTATTGGCCGGGTTTGCCTTGTCCTCATACCAGACTATTTTCGGGTCGCGATTGTAACCCGCCACATACGGCATGACCGGATTGCCCGAGTATTCGATCCAGGTCCTCCCGGAGTCTAACGAGTAGTTCAGCGATTGCGTGGGTTCCGGGATGGATCTCCCTCCGTGACCGTTCGTGTAGATCGCAACCATCGCGGGGTTCTTCAGGAGACCATCTTTGCCTTTGATCGGGTTCTTGACGAAACCGGCCGTATTGTACCAGTCAATCGCCGTGGACCCAGACCAGGGCGAACCCAGTTTATTGGCAGTAACTGCCGTGCCAAGCTCTGTCCAGTGAATCAGGTCTTTGCTGACCGCGTGCCCCCACGTCGGGTTGCTGCCTCCGTTGCCGCTCAGTTGCCAGGGACGATGCCCGGGGAAGATATGATACTCGCCGTTGAAGTAGATGGGGCCGTCCAGATCAGTTATGCAGCCGCGGCGTGCGGAGAAGTGAAATTGAGGACGGTACTTTTCCTTGTAGACACTTTCTTCGTCGGAGAGCTTGTCGGACATCTTCATATATCGCAGCCAGCCCGACTCGGCAAGCAGTTTCTCCGGGACGATGGTCAGTTTCTTGCCTATCCATTTTTGCACGTTGAACGTGGCAGTCCAGTCCGGTTTGCCCTGAGCAAGTTTAACATCAATAGAATGCTGCAATTCGCCGTCAATGCTCACAAGCAGCCTCACCTCCGGCGCATCGTCCTTTATCGGAAGATAGACATACGGCTTTTCAATCTTTTCGCATTCAAAACCTTGCGGCGCGGGTTTTGCTTCTTCCGCCAGGCATATACCCAATGGAAACACTGTTGCTGCCGTGAATAGCAACGCTTCGCTGAGAGTATGTTTCATGGTGCAATCTCCTCATATTTGTTACGGGCAAACTGTTTCACGCTTCCATGAGTTTATATATGCTTGCTTAGTCTTGCGGGGCGCCGCCTCCAGAGTCGAGGGTTTTTAGCCTCATTTGCGCTGCGCTGTGATAGATGCTGGTGTAATATGGGTCATCGAGGGGGGTGATTATCACGCCCATTCCGCCGCGCGAGTGGATGAAACGATCCTTGCCGAGCATCATCCCGACATGCGATATTTTAGCTTCGTCCTGCTCACCCGGTTTGGCAAAGAAGATAAGGTCACCAGCCGCTAGTTTATTGCCGCTGATGGGTCTGCATCGGGTGTCTGAAGCTTGCATGTGGGCATCGCGCAGAAGTGTGACGTTGTGAATGCGATAAATAAGCTGCACAAGGCCGGAGCAGTCCAGCCCGAATGGCGAAGAGCCTCCCCAAAGGTAGGGAACTCCCACAAAGCGCATGGCGGTTTCAGCGAGTTTTCTGGGCTCCGGAAGCCAAACGGTTTGGATGGGCGCTTTTTCAATCAGCTTGGCATGCTGTTTTTTGATGAAGCCGAGCCGTCTGTTTGGAAGCTTCAGCTCCACCCAATCTTCATGAACTCGCGCTACTTCAATCTCGGTGGATATGGTGACTTTCGTCAAGAGCTCAGCGCGTTCGTGTGGCTGCTCGAATATATCCACAAACAGCTCACGAATTACTGCGATGGGGCCGGCGGAAGCGTAGGGAGGGTCGCTGCGATCGAGTATGTGGATGCGGTCTGCTGGCACCCAGGCGCGGTAGGTATCCCACGTCTGCACGAAAACCCAATCGCCCTGGCCCCCCTCCTCGGTTACCATTTGCCCAAAAAGACCCTGAGTGACCTGCTCGGACATGCAATCCGGCTTCGAGAACATAGGGACGATATTTCTAGTTATTACACCCGTTCGTTGCGCAACGGCGCTATTTTCTGTTTGCATACCATTTATCACTAAACTCTCTGTTATCTTTGCCCTCTTTGATTGGGCGCCACCAGGATTCGTTTTCAGTATACCATTTTATTGTATCACGCATGCCTGTTTCGAAGTCATGAGTGCGCTCCCAGCCCATCGCGAGAAGCTTGGCAGAATCCAACGCGTAACGGCGGTCGTGGCCCGGGCGGTCTTCAACGTGCTTAATGATGCTCTTATCTTTGTCCGTAACTTCAAGAATCATGTCTATTATATCGATATTCGGGCGCTGATTGTCTCCGCCGATGTTGTAAATCTCGCCAGGCTCGCCTTTGTCCATAACCGTCTCAACGCCGGAGCAGTGATCAATTACATGCAGCCAGTCTCGGATTTGCATACCATCGCCATAGACCGGCAGCGGCTTGCCGTCGATTGCATTAGAAACAAAAAGCGGCACCAATTTTTCGGGCTGCTGATATTGTCCGTAGGTGTTTGAGCCGCGCGTGATTATCACCGGCACGCGATATGTGCGGTAATACGACCTCGCCAGCAGTTCACCGCCCGCCTTGCCTGCGGAGTAAGGGCTATTGGGCGAGAGAGGATCGGTCTCCCTGGAGAAACCCTCTTCTATGTCGCCGTAGACTTCATCGGTAGAAATTTGAATAAGTCTGTCCACGCCGAACTTTTTCGCCGCTTCGCAGATGGTGAATACGCCCATGACGTTTGTGGTAATGGTGTTCTCGGCGTCGTGGATGGATCTATCCACGTGGCTTTCGGCTGCGAAGTTTATTACTATGTCAGCATCTGCCACGAGCGGGTCTATGTCCTCGGCCTTGCGGATGTCTCCCTTGACGAACGCGAACCGAGGGTCATTTTTTATGTCCTCAAGGTTCTCCAGGTGACCGGCATAGGTGAGGGCATCGACGACCGTGATGCGGCAGTCATCGCGCTTGCCGAGGATATACCTCACAAAATTGCTTCCAATAAACCCGGCCCCGCCGGTGACCAGTAGTTTTTTCATTTGATTGATTACTCCGTGGAGTTTGTATTTTATTTAATTGCGAAAGGACGAAAGGGGCGAAAAACGCGTAACTTGGTTTTATAATCAAGGTTTCTCGACGACACCTTCGCTTGCCACTTGTTCAGCAGCCTTGGGTCGCCCAGGAGTTGTATCAGTTTCTTTATTCTGATCGACTTGGAAGCTGTCATGCTACCTTACCATCAAACGAACTTATTCCAGTCGTAAAGCACATTTTCGCTGTCCCACGGCTCGCGCTAGTCTTCGTCGCTATAACCAGAGAGGAGAAATTCTCGCCATAACGATAACTTTTCTCGCCGTTGGAACCGACAAATGAATCGACCAGGTCAATAATAGGCGAAACTTCGCATCCAAATTCCTTCAGCCACTGAGCACATTCCTGTGCTGTGGTAGAGAACAGCTTCACCTTTCGGGAACCGTAATCAAGCAAGTCCCCATCGTAGCTTATAGAGATTACCAGGCGTCCGCCTGGCTTTAGCGAGGCAACCATATTAGACAAAGCCACTTTCTTGTGTTTAACATGCATCAATGTCAAAACACTATAAGTCACATCGAAAGATGCATCTCGCCGAAATGATTCTATGTCACCGACCACCAGCTCAATGTTTTCGTAGTTCGATAAATTTAGCCGAGCCCGTTCTATGGTGCTGGGTGATATATCGAGCCCCACAAAGCGGGCGCACGACATATCGAGGACATTCTTGGCTATTCTTCCAGTGCCAACACCAATCTCCAAGATATCCTTGTTGCGGATATCACCTAAAGCTTTGTAGAACTCTGGAGCATCCCATCGTGACATCCAATCTCTTAAAAAGCCAGTATCATAAAAGGGATCACTGACGGGATGATTAGGATCATCTATCTCTTGTATCATCCGCTCATAATGCTCAGTGGCCCCTATTTCGTTCTCCGTCATAGCCCGCCTTTTTGGTCTTGCCTGTCTGCATATCAGACATATTCGGTCTATCGGGAAACATTATATCAATTCCCTCAGTT
>JAPLCU010000006.1 GCA_026392045.1 Armatimonadota bacterium | reverse complement strand
TGCAAAAACCAACAATGGGATCAGCGGAAACCATAGGGTTATGAGCGTAAACCATAGGCAATAATGACTTGTTTCAATAATTATGGGACGCTAGTGAACTTGATTCGGAATCTAAGCCTTAAGCGTAACAGATCCTGAATCCGAGTTCAGGATGACATGTAATTCCCGCAAGACTGAACTCTCGTAAGAGTTCAGTCTTAGTGTATTTGTCATTCCGAACTTGATTCGGAATCTAAGCCTTAAGCGTAACAGATCCTGAATCGAGTTCAGGATGACATGTAATTCCCGCAAGACTGAACTCTCTCGCTAGGGGGATCAACAGGATGCTTATTATGATATCATGTAGAGTAAATTGGTTGGTTTCTCTGTTCACAATGTACGAATATCAATATATGGAAGTGGAGTAAAGAAAGATGAATGCAAAATTGAAACTGTCTGTGGTTCTTTTGGTCGCGCTGTGTATGGCGGCGGCAGCGCGTGCAGACGTGCGGCTGCAGAGGGTGTTCACTGACCACATGATTCTCCAGCGCGACATAAACGTCAACGTCTGGGGATGGGGCAATCCTGGCGAAAAAGTGAGCGTGCAGTTTGGCGGCCAGAATCTGTCCGCTATAACCGACGAAAAAGGCAAATGGGCTGTCAAGCTCGCCCCGATGAAAGCCAATACGACACCTCAGAATCTTACTGTCATTGGCAAGAACAAGATCGAATTGACTGACATACTTGTCGGCGACGTCTGGCTTTGCAGCGGGCAATCCAATATGTCTTTCGGCATCGGCGGCTGTAATGCCCCGGAGGACATCAAATCCGCAGATTATCCGATGATTCGCTTCCGGGGCGGTTGGGGATGCTGGTCAGGCCCGCTCATGGAAGATCTCGTGGAGAAACCCTGGTACCGGGTAGCTATTGACGAAGACCTCGCCAGGTTGAAGCCTTGGAAACGCATCGTCCCAGACGCCAAAGAGATTGGCGATTGCCCTGCCGTCGGCTTCTATTTCGCCCGCAAGGTTTTCAAGGAGACGGGCGTTCCAATAGGTATTCTTGAGGCCGCTATCGGGGGTTCATCGATAGAGGCCTGGCTGCCGCCGACCGCTTTTACAGATTATCCAGCTGTGGCTTACCTCGCGAAGCAAAGACAGGATGCTATCGACAATTGGCACAAGAAGACCATCGCCGATATGGAAAAATGGGTCGCTGATGCCAAGCAGAATATGGCTGATGGTAAAGAAGTTTCTGATCCTCCGAAGGTCGGCCCGCACCCCAACGAGAACTTTGATGGCCGCTGCGAGGTCAGTACCCTCTACAATGGCATGATCAACCCCTTGACTCCTTTCGCCATAAAGGGAGTGCTCTGGTATCAGGGAGAGAATAACGGAGCGGAACAGCAGACATATATTGACAAGCTCAGCGCCCTGGTGGGCAGTTGGCGGAAGCTTTGGGGCAATGAGTTCCCATTCTACTACGTTCAGCTTACCATTCTGGACCCGCCAAATAATGATCCCTCTGGCGGGGACAAGCCCGGATGGCAGATGATTCGAATGGGCATGCTTCAGGCGCTTAAAGTAATACCGAACAGTGGTATGGCGGTGACGGTCGATGTCGGCGAAGCCGGTGATATTCATCCTAAGAATAAGTTTGACGTTGGTGAGAGGCTTGCTCTCTGGGCTCTGGCGAAAGATTACGGCAAGAAGATTGTTTACTCCGGCCCACTTTACAAGGGTATGCAAATTGAAAAGAGCAAGATCAGAATTTCTTTCGATAGCATCGGAAACGGCCTGATGGTTGGTAAGAAAGACGGCCTCAACCCTGCTGTTGAGGATAGCTCAAAGCTCAAGAGATTTGCTATCTCTGGTGAGGACAAGAAATGGGTGTGGGCGAATGCTGTAATCGACGGCAAAACAGTAGTTGTCTCAAGCCCCGATGTTGCCAAACCGGTGGCTGTTCGCTATGCCTATAGCATGAATCCCGAAGGAGCAAATCTTTACAATCAAGAAGGACTGCCTGCGTCACCGTTTAGAACGGATGATTGGTAAATCACGCAAAACCATAACCCAAATACCTGAATGTTTGTTATTTTCAAGGAGATGAAACGTGGAGACAATGGCAACAAGTTTGATTATCGGTTTCGCAGCGCTCGTTGCGTGCGGCGCAGCGGCAGGAGCAGACAACATGCCGGAATATCGCTCGCCTATTCATTTCATGCCGGCCAAGCGCGCAGTTGGTGATGTAATGCCTTTTTATTGGAAGGGTGAGTATCATGTTTATTATCTGACCAACCCAACAGGCAACAATGACGTCAACTGGGAGCATACCGTGTCAAAGGACCTTGTGAACTGGAAGGAACTGCCGCCGGCTTTGACTCCAGACAAGAACGATCCAACCGGGCCGGAGGGAGGATGCATGTTCACCGGCTGCGTCGTGGAAAAGGACGGCGTGTTCCATGCGTGGTATACAAGCTGGAATCCGGACAATCCGGCCGGACGCGAGTATATTTCGCACGCCACAAGCAAAGACCTGATCATTTGGACGAAACATCCCGAGCACATGATAGCGCCTGATGGTATCCATTATGCCAACCACCATGATCGTGATTTCCGCGACCCCCAGATTTTTTGGAATAGCAAGGCAAAGGAATATTGGATGCAGTTCAACGGCAATGTTCCTGGCAAGGATGGCCAGCGGTTTGGCCTTATGACATCCAAAGATTTGGTCAACTGGCAGCAGCAGAACCCTATGGAGGGGGTGCCGGGCGATGAGTGCCCTGACTATTTCAAATCCGGCGATACACACTACATCCATTCCTGCCGTAGATACTGCTATTCGGACAAACTTGAAGGCCCCTACAAATACCCGGAACTGACGAGAGAACTGGATTTGCCTTTCCTGAATGCGGGCAAACGGGTGTGGGACGGGAAGCGGCACGTTTTGTTCGCAGGCTGGGCCGGAGGGCCGATGCCATCGCCGCGTGAAGTCTATGCAGGTCCGAACGGGCTCCTCTATATGAAACCGGTCGCGGAGGTTGTCAAGGTATTCAAGCACATCGCCCTTGATCTGTCCAAGAAACCGGAGTTCACCCAATCTGGCGCTCAATGGCAATATGATGGCCCTGTCTTGCGCTCCAGCGATGGGCAGGAGCAGGCGAAAGCTGTATTAAGTGTGCCCGAACATTACATGTTGGACTGCCTTGTCACCATGACTCCCAAGAGCCGGTTCACGATTACCATTGGCGGGCATTACAACCTGTGCATTACACCCGAAAACGGACAATTATCGCTTACAGGTCCGAATTTCAATCGAACTCGTCCCTGTCCGGTGGATACCTCGAAACCTGTGAAGATTCAGGTGTTCACCGAAGGGAAACTGATCGAATGTTTTATCAACGATCAGTTCGCACAAACCTGCACGGTCGAGACCGCCATGGAAAAGCAACTTGAGGTCGGCGCTGAGGGCGGCAGTGTGGGAATCCTCAAAATGCTGGTTAAGACCAGTCAATAGGAGGGCGTGTGGATCACAGAAATCATACAAGGAATCAGTCGATAAATGGTAAGACGTAAGATTATTCAATACCTGGAGAATAAAAATGAAACACTTAACACTGACACTTGCAGCATTGCTGGGGATTCTCCTGGCCGGACCTTTGCAGGCCGAAAATGAGCGCGTCTGCTGGCTTTCGGATTTGGACCTCACCAAGGTGGAGCAGACTTGGGGCTTCTATATTCAAAAAGACAAGAACTACCGTAGTCAGCCCTTGTCCATCGCCGGCAAGATATATGAACGGGGCTTTCAGACTGTATCTGGAGATGGTGTCGATGGCACATTCGAACTTGAGCTCAAACCCGGCGTGCAGAGGTTTCTGGCGTCGGTAGGCATCAATGACGAGCCCGACTTCAGGGGCTCGGTCGAGTTCTTGGTGTATGGCGATACTGAGCTGCTGTTCTCCAGCGGCAGAATAAATTTCGGCGATGCAGCCAAACCCGTTGACGTGCCCCTGGCAGGCAAGAAGCGTCTGCTGTTGATAGTAAAGAACGCTGATAACAAAGGTATCGTTAATGGCGACTGGGCGGATGCGCGCATTTTGCTCGATAGCAACACATCCGGCGAACTTGTCACCACGGCAACCCCCGAGCCCGCCGAGATTCTCACTCCCAAGCCTGGCCCCAGCCCCAAAATCAACGGCGCCAGGGTATTCGGCGTGAGGCCCGGCAACCCGTTCTTTTTCAAAATCCCTGCAACTGGGATAGCCCCGATAACCTTTGCCGCCAAAGGGCTGCCTAAGGGTCTCAAAGTCGATCCCAAGACCGGCGTCATTACGGGTTCGATCAGCAAGGTCGGCGAGTATAAGGTGACTTTGACCGCAAAGAACGCCAAGGGGCAGGCTACAAGGCCGTTCAAAATCGTGGTCGGTGAGAAGCTGGCATTGACCCCGCCCATGGGATGGGCTAGTTATAACTGTTGGGGCTGTGTTATCACCGATGAGCGTATGAGAGCAATTGCCGATGCGTTTGTTAAGACCGACCTTATCAACCACGGATGGACCTATATGAACATCGATGACGGCTGGCAGGCGCGCGTTGAGGCGGGCCGCGCGGGCGAGGCTCGCAAAGCGCCCGGCTTCGGTCTGCTGCCAAACGAGAGGTTCCCGGACATGAAAGGCCTCTGCGACTACGTCCACGGCCTCGGCCTCAAAATCGGTATTTACTCAACGCCCTGGAAGATTTCCTATGGCGGCTTCACCGGTGGTTCGGGTAACGACGAGAAAGGCACGCTTGATAAACAGGGGGATGTTGTCGGCAAATATACCTTCGAGGTTCAGGATGCGAAACAGTGGGCCGAGTGGGGCTTTGATAGCATGAAATACGACTGGCGCCCCATCGACGTTGAAAACACCAAGCGAATGTCGGATGCGCTGCGCAACTGCGGGCGCGACATCCTTTTCACGCTCTCCAACAGCGCGGACATCAACCAGGCCGACAAGTGGGCGCAGCTTTCCCAGTTTTGGCGGACTACCGGAGACATCACAGACCGTTGGTGGAGCATGTCTCGCATAGGCTTCAGCCAGGACCCGTGGAAGAAATTCGCGGGGCCGGGGCACTGGAATGACCCCGACATGCTGGTTGTCGGTTACGTGGGATGGGGTAAACCCAGGCCAACTCACCTGACACCTAACGAACAGTATACGCACATCAGCCTCTGGTGCCTGCAATCGGCTCCACTGCTGCTTGGCTGCGACCTCAGCCAGGCCGATGATTTCACCGTTAGCCTGCTGACCAATGATGAAGTCCTCGAAGTCGACCAGGACCCGCTCGGCTGCGCGGCAAGCAGAATATCGTACGCAAATGGCCTGGAGGTTTGGGCGAAAGACATGGAGGACGGGTCGAAGGTGGTCGGCCTCTTCAACACGACATTCTTCCCGGCTAAGGTCACCGTCAAATGGTCCGACCTCGGCCTCTCCGGCTCCAAGAGAGTCAGAGACCTTTGGCGTCAGAAAGACCTCGGCGTGGTAGACGGCGAGTTCTCCGCGACCATCCCGCGTCACGGCGTTGTGCTCGCGCGGATTTTCACATCTAAAAAGTGAGGGACAAGGTAACAGCTCACTCTTGATGTTTTGTCATTCCGAACTTGATTCGGAATCTAAGCCTTAAGCGTAACATATCCTGAATCGAGTTCAGTACCGTCCCATAATTATTGAAACAGGTCATTATTGCCTATGGTTTACGCTCATAACCTTATGGTTTCCGCTGACCCCATTGTTGGTTTTTGCTGCCAGGTGTCATAAGGAAATGCTAGATTTGAAAGCTTATCATGCTGCTCATCCTTCGAGAGCCTCAGGATGGCGAGTTGGACTGAATGACTCAGGATGGCGAGTTGGACTGAATGACTCGTGCGAAGACAAATCAAAAACTCAGAACTCAGAACTCAAAACTCAAAACTATTACATCGAATGCTATGGGACGGTACTGAATCGAGTTCAGGATGACAGCATCCTCACAAACAGTGAACTGTTACTACTTCTCGGCAGGCTTCTTATCCTCTGTTTTGTCCGTATTTTCCTTAGGCTCGGGCTTGGGGATTATGCGAATCGTCTTTATGGTGTCGCCCTGCTGAATTTTCTTGACCACGTCCAGGCCCACTGTCACACGGCCAAAAACAGCATAGCCGCCGTCCAGGTTCGGGGTGGCATCCAGCGTGATATAAAACTGCGAAGAGGCGCTATCAGGATTACTAGACCGAGCCATCGCCACGACACCTGCCGCGTCGTGTTTGAGCTTGGGCGATGTTTCCAATTTGATGGTCTTGCCTGACCCGCCCGAGCCGTTGCCGTTCGGATCGCCGCCTTGAATCACAAAACCCGGAACAACGCGGTGAAACTTCAGGCCGTCATAAAACTTCTTGTTTGCGAGCTCGATGAAATTGGCTGTGGTGATAGGAGCATCTTTCTCATAAAGGGCAAACTTGATCGTGCCCTTGCTGGTCTCGATAACCGCAATCCGACCGGTCTCCGGTTTACTTACCTGCGCAAGCGCCGCGCCTGCCAGAACCAACGAAAGCATTAAGATTGTAATATACTTCATACGTCACACCTCGATTTAGATTAGATTTTACTACTTCAAACTATGCCACATTCCGGGCAGCATTGTCAATGCCGAAAAAACTGCGGCGCTGCTGACATTTTAGCGTTAACAATACCCGGCGAGCAATAGTCTAAGTAATTGGAAACAGAGCACGAGTTAGGCCAATCACTCGTGCTCTGCTTCTGCGTTTAGACTCCCTGGGTATACTCAATACGTGTCCCGCATTCGCCTGCGCATTTACCACGAAACGCGATAGCAAAATTCTAGTTTCGCATTGTTTGAAAAAAAAGATTCCCCAACCCACCAAACTACAAAAAACTGGGTATAAGGTAGGTGACTTGCTGAACCTATCAGGCGGGAAAAACGCCACCAGGCACAGTCTTTCCAAAACATCGTAAGGAGGATCTGCGAATGAGATGGTTGTGTGTACCTTTTTGTCTTATCATCATTGCGGCAGCTTGTCTGCCAGGGAATTGTACTATACCAAGCTTCAGAGGTTATACTGGGCTTATGGTTGTTCCGAGCGCGGATGCGCTTGGTAAGGGCGACTGGAATGCAGGAGTCTTTTTTGAAAACGTAGCCAATCAAACTATCAATGACTATGTACTAAACTATGGCATTGCACAGGGGTTTGAAGTCGGTATCGACCGTTTCCAACTTAGTGACGAAAGAGATTCCCATACGATCTTGAATGCGAAGTACAAATTCATGACGGAAACATCTGCCCAACCGGCAATTGCGGCAGGAATCACCGACCTCACCGATGAAATCGAGACTACCGTATATGCCGTAGCAAGCAAAACATTTAGTACGAATCTCCGGGCTTACAGAGGCGAGACGCTTAACCCGCGAGTCCACATAGGTTTTGGCGGAGGCAGGCTAAGTGGACTGTTTGTAGGTGGATCGACCTACTTTGGCAATCGAGTCGAGCTATTAGCGGAATGGGATTCCATCGCGGTTAATATGGGCATGCGATGGCGAGTCACACCAGAGTTCACCGTTCACTTGGGCGGATTTAATCTTAACGACAAGCAAAACGACAGGTTCAGCACCGGCGCCAGCTTTGGAGTAGGCGCCAGCTACAACATGACCTACTAATTCCGAATAATTCTGACAATTCACAAGATAACAAGCAATGGGCAATCCTTCATGGACTGCCCATTGCCTGTCGATAACCAAGATATCCCCAATAACTCTATTTCCCCTGATTGTCAGATCATGTGGGCTGGCCGCACAGCCAACGCCGAAGTAGATTGATCTTGCCCTGATCTGATTTAATGATCTCGCAGGCCACATTCTTAATGTTGATATCGGACCCATTCTGCATCTCATACGTAGATAATGCGATCTCGTCGGTGTAGTACTGCACGGCCGCATTCATGTAGGTTATATCGAAGTCCCTACCGCGATTGACATTTGGGTTGCAAATATTGAACCCACTGATTGGCGGGGGCGCTGCACATATTGCAATATCTGTGCAAAATTTGGTCTTTAGCAACGATGAGAACTGATCGTTGATGCTCTTGGCATTAGCTGTGGCGTTCACCCCGAAATCCTGAACACTCGTCCGACTGCCATACTGTGCAGCCACCTGAGATATGCTGATCACTGACGACTGGCTGTTTATCATTGCCACCAAATAGGCTTTATCCAAATCCGCGCAGGTCAAACCCTGCAAGTAGGCTAGGGCGGCTGCTCCCCGAGCGCTGAGCGCTGGAGCGCTTACGGTAAGATATGGGCCGCAACCCGCTCCCGCTGCCGCAGCTGGCTGGCATGGCGGTATGGCTGTGCCGCACGCCTCAATATCGATCTTGGCATACTTATACAGCTTGTTACCGCGCACTACATACACGCTGTTGCTGTCCACTGCCACTCCGGAAAATGGCATATTGGACATTGATTCCATGCTCATGCTGGGGCCTGCCGCTACCGCTGCGGGTGCGCTGGGCTGAGCTGCGTTGGCATTCGTAGTCGACTGGCCATAGCAGCTCCCGCACAGCGCACCCGCAAGAACCAGCAATGCGCATATCATGAACGTTCCACTTTTCATCGATTGGCCTCCTATGAACCTAGGCATATTGGTTAACAGACCTCTTTTACCCAAAAAGACATTAAATATTGCGAACAAACTATCGACTCATCGTGGCTAGATGGCACAATGTATGTTGCAGGCTTTCTCGATTGTGCGCATTTAACGCGAATCGTGCCAAATAGGCATTGGGGTGGAGTCGAAAAAAGGGGGTTCGGGGGTCTGTGTAGAAGTAGATAATACGGAAAACTTGCTAAAAGGATACTCGGGCATTGAAAAAACGCTCTGCCAAAACCATAAGAAACCTTACAGGATACGCATTCATTGCCCCATGGCTGATTGGGTTTCTTGTTTTTACGGCGGGGCCTTTCATCGCCTCGATATTTCTCTCTTTTACCAGGTATGACATTATCTCCACGCCAGTATGGGTGGGGGCAGCGAATTACAAAGAACTCCTGACAGGCGACCCTATTTTCTGGAAATCGCTCTTGGTAACATTCAAGTATGCTGCCGTTGCGATTCCATCAGGCATTATCGCGGGTGTTGCCCTTGCGCTGCTTTTGAATATGGAGTTAAAAGGCATCAGCGTCTATCGCACCATATTTTTTATACCTTCGATAGTGCCTGTGGTTGCTACATCGGTTGTTTTCGTATGGATACTCAACCCTAATTCCGGACTCGTCAACAGCATTTTGCTAAGATTCGGTATAATGGGCCCGAACTGGCTGCAAGATAAGAACTGGGCGCTGTGGTCGCTTATATTCATGTCGCTGTGGGGAGTCGGCGGAAGCATGATTATTTACCTCGCTGGTCTCAAAGACATCCCGATCCAGCTCTATGAGGCCGCGATGATAGATGGCGCAAACGCCTGGCAGCGGGCACGTCACATTACAATCCCGATGCTCACCCCCATTATTTTCTTTAATTTAGTAATGGGCACCATCGGGGCGTTCGGCACATTCACGCAGGCGTTTGTTATGACCCAGGGCGGCCCCGAAGACAGCACCATGTTTTATTCGCTATATCTCTTCAATCGAGCTTGGCGGTATTTGGATATGGGCTACGCGAGCGCGATGGCATGGATTCTATTCGTGATTATTATGATCTTCACCGGCATTATTATGAAATCACATCGGAAATGGGTGCACTATGGAAACTAAAAGCAGCCCGTGGAAGAAAATCGCGGCGATAATCGCAGCAATACTGCTAATTACCGGCATTGCGCTTATATTTATGCTGCCTGCGCCGCAAACTCGGCATTATCCCAAGCGCATCGAGGTCAGATTCTGGCACATGTGGACGGGCGAATGGGCGAGTGTTGTAGACAATATCGCCCAGGAATACAACCGCAACCAGACCAAATACGAAGTTGTCCCGCTATCGGTGCCAAGCTCGGCAGCGGATACTAAGTTTCTGCTGGCTGTGTCAGGCGGAAATCCGCCTGATTTGATGGCCCAGTGGAACCCTGTAATTCCAAGCTGGGCAGATAAAAAACTCCTCACGCCGCTCGATGAGATGATGACCCCAGCCGAATGGAAAGAATTCCAAAATACTGCTTACCCGGTTGCCAAGAAAATCGGCATATATAAAGGCAAGCTCTACGGCGTCACCACCGGCACGAATGTGTGGGCGCTTTATTATAACCCCAAGCATCTGCGTGAAGCTGGGCTGGATCCAAATAAATTCCCCAAAACACTGGAAGAACTGATGAAGTGGGGTGATAAGCTCAATAGATACGATAAGCGTGGAAATCTTGTGCGCATGGGCTTCCTGCCGGGGTGGCTTGCCGAATACGCGCCGATATTCGACGGCGGGTTCTATGATTTCAAATCAAATAAGCTCACGCTCAACTCCCCGCAAAACCTGAGAGCCCTCACATTTCTTGTAGATGCGCGTAAAAAGATTGGCTACAACAACGTGGTGAGGTTTGAATCCGGATTGCTCTCTTCGTCTAACGGCTCGGGAGATTGGCCGTTCATCAAAGATTTCTATTCTATCGCTCTCGACGGTCAGTGGCGCGTCGAAGAGATCAGAAAGCTTGCTGAAGATACAAAGAAGAATGGAGGGCCTTGGGATTTTGAATACGGAACCGCTCCCGTGCCTCCGCCTACGGGTGGAAAAAGCGCGGCGGGGTTCGCGGACGGCAACTTCCTGGTGATTCCCAGGGGCGCAAAGCAGGCGCGTGGCGCGTGGGAGTTCATTAAGTTTTGGTCCGGTATTGAAAAACCCGAGCGCGCGGCGAAGTTTTACACTTGGGGAGGATGGATGCCGATCAACGCCAAAGTGGCAAATGCCCCTGCTTACCAGAAATACGTGCGCGAGAATCCGCAGTTCAAGACATTTCTTGATCTCATGCCAAGCGAAAACCTGGAGCCAAGCCCGCCAGTCTCCTATCAGATATTTCTTGTGGACCGTATAGGGCGCACGGACGATTTTGCGACTCGCGGTTCGCTCACACCCGAGCAAGCGCTGAAGACGCTTGAGCACGACATAGCGGCTGAGCAGGCCCGGAGAAAGGAGTATCGTTACGATGTCAACTAAATCTCCCTCCGGGCTTGGCAAATATCAGAGGCTGGGAGTGCATGCGGCGCTGATTATGCTGTGTTTACCATTCATAATGCCTCTAATCTGGATGGTTTCCACTTCTCTCAAGGCTCCATCGCAGATAGCTATGAAAAGTGGAGAATCGGCTGTGGCATTCAGCGCGAAGAACCTGCTGCCAAACCCCGTTAAGTGGGACAATTACCCCAAGGCGCTCGAAACGGTTCCTTTTGCGGTTTACCTTAGAAATACGCTGTTTTTGTGCTTCTTTTCGGTGATCGGCGCGGTTATTTCGAGCGCGGTTGTGGCTTATGGGTTCGCACGAATTCGCTTCAAGGGACGTGACTCACTTTTTTATCTGATGCTCGCTACGATGTGCCTGCCGGGAGCGGTCACGATGATTCCCGCGTTCGCGCTGTTTAGATGGCTGGGGTGGTATGGCACTTTCCTGCCGCTGATTGTGCCCGCTTTCTGCGGCAACGCGTTCTACATATTCCTATTGAAGCAATTCTTTGCTACAATTCCCGAGGAGCTTTCGGAGGCCGCCAGAATCGATGGCGCCAGCGAGTGGCGAATATTCCGCCAGGTGATGCTCCCGTTGGCCAAACCCGCACTCGCGACCTGCGCCCTGTTTCAATTTCTGGGAACATGGAATGATTTCTTCGGGCCGTTAATTTACATCAACGACCCAACCAAATACACCCTCGCCTACGGTCTGCAGCAGTTTTTGGCAAGCCACGGCACCGAATGGGCAAAGCTGATGGCGGGAGCTTGCATATTCACGATTCCGATTATCATATTATTCTTCTTCGCGCAGAAGACATTCATACAGGGCATTGCGACAACTGGCTCGAAAGGATAGTTAAACATATTGAAGAAAGCAATCATTACACTCACATCAATTTGTTTACTGGCAGTAGGAATATCGTTGAGCACAAACTACGAACGTGCGCACCAAGCTGCTATTGCCCAGTCGACTCAATCAGCATTCGAACCTTCCATCAATACCCTATGGGAATCCGAGTTTGAGCAGATGCAGGGCGGAGAAAGATCCCAGCCGGGTTCGAATTCTAATGTGTTTGATGAACATTTCCTTTTGCTGACGACTGATAAAACCCCTCTCGATACCCAGCTTCGCCGCACCAGAGCATTGCTGGCTAATCTTAAGACACAACCGGGCATCGGTGATCTGCGGCCGCTTGAAGATAAAGTTAACCGCATAGCTATTTTGAGGGAAGAAGAGAGCAGATTGGTTGACAATGGCTCAAAAATGAAAGAGCTCTATATGGAGCTGCGCACCATCACGCGGCAAATTTCTTTCTCGAATCCACTGTTGAAATTCGATAATTTACTCTGCATGGGATACATAAGGCCCGGCGGCGATAATCATATGGTCGATCAATATGTCGGCTGGAACGCGAGAGCGGGCGGCGGGCTTTTTATTATTCGCAACTTCAAGACCTCTCCGACTATAACCAATGTGCTGGAGAAATCCATCGTAAAAAATGGCCGTTTTCAAGGTAAAAGCCTTCTTGGCGGAGCATTCCTGCGTCCTGACCTTGATTTCGATGGCAAACGCATCGCATTTGCGTGGAACAACATCGAAGACAAAGCTTACCATATCTTTACGGTAAATATTGACGGCTCGAACCTCACCCAGCTCACCGATGGAACCGCTAACCAGGGTCAACTGGGCATCACAGACAGCGGCCACAATGATTTCGACCCCTGTTGGCTGCCCAGCGGGCGTTTGGTGTTTCTGACAGACCGCCGAGGCGGCTACGGCCGCTGTCACGGTCGCCCGCTTATGACCTATTCTCTATATGGGATGAAAGACGACGGCTCGGATATTATTACATTGAGCTACCATGAGACCAACGAATGGAACCCCAGCGTTGACCGCGACGGCAAAATCATTTTCACCCGCTGGGACTATATAGACCGCGACGACTGCATCGCCCATCACCTTTGGACGTGTTTTCCTGACGGCCGCGACGCACGTTCGCCGCACGGCAATTATCCGCTCCCACTTTCATTTGAAGACAAAGATAAGACCGATGGACGGGGCATGCGCCCCAACGGCGAGTGGAACATACGCGCGATTCCCAATTCCAATAAATATATCGCCACAGCTTCCGGGCACCACGTGCATTCATTTGGCCAACTGGTGATGATTGATACATCCATCCCCGACGATGGCAAAATGAGCCAGGTCAAAGGCATTACCACCGGTCAAAACTACTGGCCGGATACGGGTGGCGACTATGGCGCCGCATGGCCCCTGAGCGAAGATTTTTACCTCTGCAGCTATCGCGGCGATATCATATTGCTGGATCGCTTCGGCAATAAAGAGCTTATCTGCCCGAAAGATGCATTGCCTGTAAAAGTAGATCGCATAATCCATCCAATCCCACTCAAAGCGAGGCCGAAGCCGCCTGTGATTCCCGTGGCTACCTACCAGGGCGAGCGGGCGAGCGCTAAGGCTCCCAAAGCCACAATCAGCGTGATGAATGTATATGAAGGGGATATGCCGTACCCCAAAGGCATGACTGCTAAATGGCTGCGCGTCATTCAAATACTTCCGCAGCTCACGCCGATCATAAACGCGCCAAGGATGGGCTATGGCACCGAAAGCCTCGCTCGAATCCTGCTTGGAATCGTGCCCATAGAAAAAGACGGCAGCGTTAATTTCAAGGCCCCTGTCGGCAAGCTTTTGTATTTTCAGTTATTGGATGAGCGGGGGCTGGCGGTGCGCTCGATGCGTTCGACCACATACGTACACCCAGGCGAAAAGCTCAACTGCGTCGGCTGCCACGAATCCCGAAACACAGCCCCACGGCCTCAGTTGAGCGTTCCCCTAGCCATCCGCAGAGCGCCATCAGACATCGAACCCGAGGTCAGCGATGGCGCAATCCCATTCAATTTCTATCGGCTGGTAAAGCCCGTCTTTGACATCAAATGCGCTTCATGCCATACTAAAGAGGGCAAAGGGCCGGACATGGCCTATAAGAGTCTGGAAAAGTATGCTTTCCACTATCCATTCTGGCTTGAAAGCTACTCTAATGGCGACATCACTGCAAGCGGCTCACGCACCGTGCCCGGTAAGTTCGGAGCTATGGCTTCAAAGCTGCTCAAGTATCTGGATAAATCGCACTACGGCGTCAGCCTCACTCCAGACCAGTTCCGCCGAATCACCCTCTGGCTGGATTGCAACGCAAACGAGCTCGGCGCTTACATCAAAATAGACGAACAGCGCAAAGGCGAAATTGTGTGGCCTGAGATAGATTGTGACCCCAAGAATCCGCTTGGGACCGAATGGGCAACAAAATAATAAATTGAGGTAAAAGAATGAAAGTAACAATAATCATGCCGGCTCTAGCGCTCCTTGCCTTAGCATCTAGCGCTTTATCCGCAAAAGGCCTTGCAAACGGCGATCTGAACAAAGGCGCCAACAATCTCCCTGACTCTTGGACAGTCAACGCTTGCACGGGCGCGCAAGCTGCCTGGGAACCTAACGCGGGCATCAAAAACTCCGGCTGCCTGAGCATAACCGTAACTGCGCCATCCAAGGAAGAGGGTATTACTTGGGAGCAGGATGTTCAACTTGAGCCATACAAAGCGTATCTCTTTACGGGCTATATCAAAGGCAATGAAATAAAGCTGGCGATTCCGGATCAGAATGCAAAAGAGACCGGCCCCAGCCTTGCCACCAGCATGTGGCTTTGCGACACCATGCGGCTGAAAAAGAGCCCCACGTCCACTGGAACATTCGGCTGGACGAAATTCGCAATAGATTTCGCCACAGGCCCGGACGGCAAAGCGACCATCTACTGCAAGTTCGGCCGCAACAACATGGTCGGCAAAGCCTACTTTGATAATCTAATGGTCAAACCGAATCCGGATACCGAAAAGTTCGAGTCCAAGCACATGGTTCTCAATCTCTGGAAAGACGAAATTGCAACCGCAACCCGCGAAGGCGTTATACAGCGCCTCAAAAACGCCGACAGGCTCTACGAGGCATATAAAGACCTCACCGGCCACGAACCCGGCAAAGAAAAATCTTCCGCTTATGCACCAAAACTATGGGGGATCGAGGCTATGGGGTGGAGCGGCAACCCTCTGCTCTGGATCGCCGACCAGGAATGGATGAAAACGTATTGGCGGCAGCCTGACTACTGCGCCGAAATCTATCTCCACGAGCTAGCGCACAATTTCGACATCAGAGGCGCGGCCTATGATATGCACTTTTCTGAGCTTATGTTCTATTACGCCTGCGAGAAATGCAATTTTGTCATCGGTGAAGACAAGGGCCCTCACCAGGGCAAGGATGTTCGGTATAGATGGGAGCTACGCGGCGCGCAGGCAGGCGTTCCCGACCCTGCCTATGTAATCTATAAGCTTATCCCGTTTATCGATCAGGTCGGATGGGAGCCGATTAAGCAGACCTATCGCTCATATCTCAACAAGCCTATTCCCGGCCTGCCTGGGCCGAACCCTGAAGACTATGAAAACCGCTGGGGCAAGTTCAAGACGTTTTTCGACAGGCTCTCGTTCTTTTCCAAGCGCGATGCCTGGTCTATTTTCACCAAAGAAGAAATCGCCGATGTGGAACGCTGCTATACCGATCCGCGCATCGAGCCCACACAGACGCCTGCTGATGTGTCATCGGATGTTACCACGATTTGGCTCAGCGACCTCAAATGGGACTCGGTCAAAGTTGGCTACGGCGGCCCCTGCCGCAACTACAATGAAGCCAGTTTCCCGCTGCGCTCATACGAGCGGTCTCATAAAAAAGGCCTCGGCACCCACGCCCCGGCAAATACCACATTCAACCTCGGCGGCAAGTGGAAGAAGCTGGATGTATACGTCGGCTTAATCGCTCGCTCAAAGGGTTCGGTGATTTTTGTGGTGAACGGCGACGGCAAAGAACTCTATCGCTCAGATAAAGTCACCGACCAGAAAGAGCGCCACATCACATTGGACCTCACCGGAGTGAATAAGATGGAGCTTATAGTCGAAGACGCCGGAGATGGACGAACCTGGGACTGGGGCATGTGGCTCAGCCCGCAGCTCTCAAGATAAATAGTTGGAATGTTTCGGGATTTCCATTCCGCCTGCGGCTCCATTCAAATCCCGAAACACCGACACCAAAGGACCAAAAAAGAGCCTGCGCACGTTCTATCTATGCGCAGGCTCTGATGGGTTTAGTTGGAGATGATCGTTATTTCTTCTCGCCGGGTTCCGATATACCGCAGTCTATGTATTGCGCACCGTTAGTCTGGGTGCAATGGATGGCGAATGTGTTTTTGCCGATTTTCAGGAGTTTTGCCTTTTCCGGGCTCAGCGGGAAAGACTCGTAGCTGCTGTTGTAGCCTGGCAGAGTGGCGGCGAGTTCGCCGTTTATGTAGACTTCAGCGTCTTCATCGTGGCAGATGTTCAGCTCAGGCTTCGCAGGCAAGCTGGAGAGTTCGAATGTTCGTCGAATCCAGATATCATTAGTCTCCCATTTGGTCGCCCATCGGGAAATAGTGCCGAAGCCAGCCTCGCCTTCTTTCCAGGATGAATCATCAAAGCTTGCTGCGAACCAGTTATCTGCAGATTTTTCTGTTGTATATCGCCATTTAATCGATACGCCCTGATCTGCGCTCGGGACGATTATCTTTGGAGCAATCTGCGGCTCATAGAGCTTCGCGGCGGCTTCGGCTGAGCGAGTTGGGTCGAACTTGATCACCTCGCGGTCATAGGTCATCATGCCGTTAACCTCAACTTCACAATCCGAGGTCTGGGTATAGACCGCAGCGCAGAGTCCCTTTCCTATAAGAGGAAGCATTCTGGTGAGCAGGCTAACATAGGCATCAGTGGCTTTTGCGGCGTCATCGAAGCTTACATATCCCCAAGAGCCACTGTCTTTCCATACATGGTCTTTGATCGGGCGGCCAAGGCCGCCAAATTCACCCAAAACTGCAACACGGTTAGGCTCAACGCCAGGCATGCCGGGGCCGGGGTAGTTATGCATATCGATTACATCGCCGCACCTCATATCGCTCCAGCCGCTGGCATTGTTTACAAGGCGGCTCGGGTCGCGTTTTTTCACCATATCAACCAGCCGAGGGGTATCATACTGTCCCCATCCCTCATTGAAAACAACCCACATGATTATGCAGGGATGGCTTTCGAGCGAGGTAATCATTTCATTGAGCTCGCGCTCGAAGTTAGCTTGCATATCAGGCGGGTTTCCACCGGCGGGCATATCCTGCCATACCAATAAGCCCAGCCTATCCGCCCAATAGTAAAGTCTGTCAGGCTCGATCTTTACATGCTTGCGCATCATGTTGCAGCCGAGCTTTTTCATAGCTTCTATGTCATAGCGCAGGGCTTCATCGGTCGGGGCGGTATAGATGCCATCCGGCCAGAATCCCTGGTCGAGCGGACCATATTGAAAGAGGACTTTGTTATTGAGCGCAAGACGATTTATGCCGTTTTCGTCTTTCAGGATGGAAATCTTGCGCATACCGAAGTAGCTGGTAATTGCGTCAGACGCCTTGCCGTCGGTTAGAGTTATTTTCATGTCATACAAGAAAGGTGTGTCGGGTGACCAGAGCTTGGGGTTCTTGATTTTAAGCGTAATTTCTTCGCCCGGCTTGCCTGAAGCGGTGGAAACTACTTTCTTGCCATCGAGCGCGTCGATTTTTACGCTTGCCGTGTTGAATGCTTTATTAGAGTTTACTTTAACCTTGAGCTCGTTCTTATCAATGTCGGGAACGGCTGTGTAAGATGCAATATATGACTTGACGACAGGCTCAAGCCAAACAGTCTGCCAGATTCCCGAGGTGCCGGTATACATTATGCCGCCGGGGTTAAGAACCTGCTTGCCGTGCGGCTGGCCTGCATCGGTTGGGTCAAAAACGGAGAGGACTATTTCCTGGCTGCCTGATTTTTTGAGAGCATCTGTGATATCTATGGAAAACGGGCTGTAGCCGCCAGTGTGCTTGCCAACCTCCTTGCCGTTTACATATACGACGCAGTCCCAATCCACAGCGCCGAAGTTGAGCAGCACATTTTTTCCAGACCACGCCTTGGGAATATCTACCGTGCGCTTATACCAGATGCGTTCAGTGGGTTGGATCATGTGTCCCACACCGGAGAGAGCCGATTCAACCGGATACGGAACAAGAATCTGTTTGTCAAACTCCGAAGGCCGCGCAGCCTCTTTCTTGGTAATTGCCAGGTCCCAGAGACCATTGAGGTTCAGCCAGTCCTTGCGGACCATCTGCATCCGGGGATATTCCGGCAGCGCATTTTTCGGGCTGACCTGCTTAGCCCATTTGGTCATGATATGACCGGGAACCGGCGCCCATTGCGCCGATTGAGCCGCAAGCCCTGTTCCCAGAGCGAGCGCCATGCCTATAACTACGATAAATCTGATTTTCACTATTTTTTTCCTTTCCAGTTGTTTTGATAGATAATACGTGCTATCACTAGATTCTATCATTATACGCTAACATCCTCCATTTTTTTGGTTTGTTGGGCATTTTATTCTATATTTGCATATTTGTATTACCGAAAGGCCATTCTGAAAAAATGCAAATATTATTATTTTTACCATTGCATATCCGCATATTGTGTGGTATATTGCATTCAGGATGGTCTTGGAGCTTGGATGCTGCCTGTTACGCAAATTGAAAGTTGAGGGGGGAAATCAAGAAATGAAATCAAAGAAAATCACGTCTGATTGCTTAGGTAAAACCATATTGGCTACTTTGTTGCTGGTTCTCGCACTGCCTGTCTATGCAACAATGACGATGACACCCTATCTGCAGGCTGTTACCTCTAATAGCATCTATGTATTGGTGGAGTGCAACCTGGCAACCCCACTTGTCAATGTACAGTATGGTCTGACCACGGCTTATGGCACCACGGTTACGGCCACGTCTGCCTCAGCTACAGTTTCGCCTGTGAGTTACATACACAAGATCAAGCTGACAGGTTTGGCAGCGAACACGGTTTATCATTATCGGGCATATCAGACTGCGGGCATGAATACTGCCGACTATACTTTCACCACTGCCGCACTGCCCGGCACTTCTTACCGATTTGCCGCAATGGGTGACTTCCGAACAAACACCAGCATTTTCAATGCCATTTCTCTGCTGGTCAAGAACGCAAACCCCAGATTCTCCATATATGGCGGCGACCTGTGCAATGACAGTAACTATTCTACATTCAAGACCGAGTTCTTCTGCAGCAATCAACTAGCTTTGATCGCAAAGGTCCCATTCTTCAACGCGCCGGGCAATCACGAAACTTGGGGTACAAACACCCAGGCAACCGCGCAGGCTCCGACTTCGAGCTCAGGCACGCAAGAGTATTACTCATTCGATTATGGCGATGTGCATTTCGTATCAATCAACAATCAGACTACATATTCGGTGGGAAGCACGCAGTATAACTGGGTCAACACCGACCTATCCACTTCCACGAAGCCCTGGAAAATAGTGATTTTCCATGAGCCTGCATATTGCGCCGGAGGCTCCCACGCTCCAAACACTGTAATGCAGAGCTATTCCACCAATATTTTCGAGCCCAACAACGTGAGCATGGTCATTGCTGGACACAATCACTACTACGAACATTGCCTGGTAAATAATCTCCATCATTACGTCATTGGCTCGGCTGGCGCTCCGCTTTACAGCACTGGCACAGCATCTTACCTGGTGTATGCGTCCAGTACTTACTGCTACGGAATTATAGATGTCACTCCTAAAACAATGCGTATGGTGGTCTATAATCAAGCAGGTACACAGATCGACTCAATTGATCTTGCCAACAGCGTCAAAGGAGCAAAGAGCCTGCCTAATGCAACGGCTCTGACAATAACTCAGTTCGTCATTGTTACTTACGTGCCTGCCGCAGAAGCTGGTGTATTCTATGTTCAGGATCCTACGGGTGTATCCGGCATAAGAGTGGAAACCAGTTCCACCCGACCTGTAAAAGGCAATAAAGTAAAGATCAAAGGCACTGTGAATATCAAGACAAACGGTGAACGAGTAATCAGCGGCGCAACGTATCCCACACCCAGCGGAAGCGTGACTATCAAACCAAGGGCTCTGAGTAATAAGGCAGTTGGCGGGAGCGGATATGTCGGTAATCCGGGAGGCGGAGCAAGTAACCAGGGCTTGTTGGTAAAAGTATGGGGAAAGGTGTCTAAGGTCTCTGGCACAACATTCTGGTTGGATGACGGATCAGGCGTGGACAACGGCGAAGTCGATGGCACGCATGGCTTGAAGGTTATAGATTCCGGCCTGTCTTCGCCGAGCGGGATGATGGTTATTGTCGGGGTCGTAGCCTCGGAAAAAGTGAATGGAAAGACAATCCGTGTGATCAGATTCCGCGAGCGAAAACTATAGAGCCGACGTAATCGGCTGCTTTGCATCTGAGCGTTGAAATCGACAGCCCCCTCGGCAAGAGGAGGCTGTCGATTACTTCATGTTCTACGGTTTAACGAGGAGGTCAAGAATTGAGAAGCAAACAAATAGCGATAGCGGTCACTTTTATGGTTGCGCTGTTCGCAGTAACATTGTGCGGGGCGTGTTTCGCAGCAAAGCTGCCCTCAAATCCAATTCCTGAACTGAAGATGATTTCTATCCCCGCAGGTTCGTTCCTGATGGGAAATTCGGGCGTTGGTAATGATGCGACTATGGCTGGCGACTTAGAAGACTCAAATGAAATGCCGCAGCGCTCCGTAACTCTCCGCGCCTATTCCATAGGCAAGTATGAGGTAACCCGTGGGCAATTCCGCAAGTTTATGAAAGCAGGCGGTTACTTAAAAAAGGCATACTGGTCAACCGCGGGCTGGAAATGGAAAATATCGAAAAAACGCTCCACACCTGCTTATTGGGCTGCAAAACAGACCTGGATAAATGGCAAATCGTTCACCCAGACAGATAACCACCCGGTGGTTGGTGTGACATATTATGAAGCTGAGGCTTTCTGCAATTGGGCTGGCGGTCATCTGCCTACCGAGGCTCAGTGGGAAAGAGCCGCCCGTTGGACGGGGACTCACGCCAATATTTACCCATGGGGTGATGAATGGGCCTCAGGAAATTGCAACAGCCTATGTGACAACAATTCCGCAGGCGGAGGCAAGAATGGTTACCAAACGGCCTCAGTGGGCAGTTTTCCGAGTGGTAAAAGCCCGTCTGGCTGTCAGGACATGGCTGGTAATGTGTGGGAATGGTGCAAGGACTGGCATAACAGCACATATTACGCAAACAGCCCCAAAAACGACCCACAAGGGCCTGCAAGCGGCGGCTATCGTGTCCTGCGGGGCGGCAGTTGGGGCGATGCTGAGAGCAGCTGCCGATGCGCCTGCAGGGGCTTTGGCAGCAAGCCGAGCGAAAGTGATGTCATCAGCGGATTTCGATTAGCTCGGTAGTTTAAGCGTCACTCAGTAGTCGCAGATAACTTATGCTGCGACTGCTGATTTGATTCTGCCAAATCTTATTTTCCTCCTATCTCCAAAACGCTATCTCAAGCTAGTTAAAGATAACTCTCGCCAATTGGGTCTTATAATATAGAAGGCCTTCCAAAAACACAGGAGTGATCATGGACGAACTGAAAACGCTTGTTGATCAGGCGAAGATTGGAGATATGGATGCATTCAGCGCGATAGTCGGGCGGTTTCAGGACATGGCGCTTGCTTATGCTTACTCGGTACTCGGTGATTTTCACCTTGCCGAGGATGCTGCGCAGGAGGCGTTTCTACAGGCGTATCGCGACCTTGACGCGCTGCGCGAGCCAGCCGCTTTCCCGGGCTGGTTCAGAAGAATCGTCTTCAAGCGCTGCGACCGCATCACGCGCGGCAAGCGTCTATCGACCGTGCCTCTGGATTCGGTGGTTGAAATACCTGCCGCAAGTCCTGGGCCGGAGGCAATTGTGGAGTCACGTGAGATAAGGCAAAACGTGCTGGATGCCATCCGAAATCTCCCGCAAAACGAACGCACCGTGACCACCCTGTTCTACATCAATGGTTACACGCAAAAAGACATTGCTGCGTTCCTTGAGATGCCGGTGACGACGGTCAATAACCGTCTGCACTCATCTCGAACGCGGCTCAAAGAGAGGATGGTCCAAATGGTAAACGATGAATTGAAGACTCATTCTTTGTCTGATGACTTCCCGGAGCGGATTCGCCTGCTCCTTGAAATGCCCAGGCCGATGGAGATAGCAGACCACCCCGTAAGGCAGTTATGGCAGACATTCAAATCATACTTTGCTGATGCTGAAGTAGTGGAGTTTGACGAGGTCTGCGAGCGTGATATCTTCTTGGCAGACGGCGGAGACTTGCCACCATTCACCTATATCATCAACGATCGACAGGTGATGAGATACGAATTTACGTCTCTGATGGTGGATAAATGGTTGCGCGATGGTGGAGGACCGTGCAAGCGAATAACAACCGGCAGGGTGTTTCGTGAAGAAGAGAGCGAAACCCGACTAATAGCTCACCATCAGGCGGAAATGCTGTGGGTTAAAGAGGCCGGAACGGGGCCGAATTTGGATGAGGCGGTGCGCGACGTCGCCAATCGGTTATTGCCGGGATTTGAATTGCGCCGCGGAGATAGTATCCGTTTTCCTTTCCTAGGCGATATTTGGCACTATGAAGCGCTCTGGCGCGGCAGTTGGTTTAGAGTGGCTGGCGCGGGAGTTGTCAAGGATGAGTGGGTGACCAAAGCGGGGCTAAACCCGAAAAAATACACCGCGATGGGTTTTGCTTTTGGCCTGGAGCGCTGCGCGATGGTCGCTCTTGATATAGATGATATTCGCACGTTCTGGAAACCGCCTTATGTGCCGGATAATCGTTAGGTCGTAGCTCAGAAGTAACTGTGCATGATACGCATGTTTATTTAGGGATTTCCGTTGCGCCTTCGGCTCCACTCAAATCCCTAAAGACCTCGGTTATTTATGTCCAGGGGCTTTCGCCCCTGGACCTTTTTCATAATCTACGGTTTTACTATTCTGCAGCCGTAAAGCCCGCCGACTATGCTCCAACCTGTCGATTCATATCGAACCGTGATCTTATCTTTGCCCTTGGTGAGTTCCTCGGGGATGGGATAAGTCTCGATCAGCCACTCGTCGGGTTTCTTTCTCGCCAAAGATTGTTTTGCGATCTCTTTGCCGTCCACTTTCACGCTGCATTCCCGCCAATAGTCGAAGCCCCAATACTTGCAAACCATCTGCATGGGTTGGTCGGGGAGGACTTTCATTTCGAACGAGAACCAGCCGTCCTGCTCTGCCTCGCGGCCCTTTGTGCCAACCTTATTGCATTTCGCCTGGTGAGAAATTGTCGACCGTTCTTGCCTCAAGCGCTTCTTGTTGACGCTGTTTTTCGACAAATTCAACCTGCTTTTTCGCCCAATCACTCGCTTTGAATGTGTCCCAATAGATTGCGTAGGGCTCAGAGTCAATCGCGTAGAACGGCACAAGGGTTATATCGCTCGGCTTTCCTACCCCGCTCGTAACAAATTCGAGCTTGCCGGGAACTCGCTTGACCCAATCTTTAGCGGGCCGACCTTCCGTAACCAGCACAGTCATCGGCTTGTCAGGGTCTGCCTGCTCAACCCTACCCGCGAGGACAATCGGGCCATAGAGCACGGCCATTCGTTCTTTGTTATCCAGCACATATTCGGTGTAGAGCCTCATCGGCAGCTTAACTTCGATCTTATCGCCAGTTTTCCATGTTTTAGATAACGCAAGATAGCTCGAAGGTTTATTGGCGGAAGCGAACGGTTTGCCGTTGACTTTTGCAGTGATTCCATCAAAAGCCCACGCCGGCTGCCGCACCATAAGCTTGAGCACGGTGGGTTTGGTGCAGGTGACAGTAAACCTCACGATATCTGTCATCGGCAGATCGGTTTCCTGCTTGAGCTTGAAGCCTTTTTCACTCCAATTCAGCTCGGATGGGATAAATAGATTGATGTAAAGGCTCTTGTCGTCGTGATAATAGATGCCCTGGCCGTATTTTACGTGGTTTTCGATGCCAGTTCCCACACAGCACCAGAATGAATCAAAGGGAGTGCTGAACTTCTTAACATGGCCCGATTTCAGGGCAACATAGTAGCACATCATACCCGTGCTCGGGCTCTGCGATGCCAGAATGTGGTTATAAAGCCCGCGCTCGTAGTAGTCGGCGTATTTCGCATCGGCCGTCCATTGGAACAGGTGTTCCGTGAGCTTGAGCATATTGTATGTGTTGCATGTTTCGGTGGTATTTGGGGTGATTCTATCGTTGAGCTTACCCGGATCGCCGAAATATTCGTAGCAGCTATTTCCTCCGATCACATAGGTATGATTCTTAAGAATAGTGTCCCAGGAAAAGCTCGCAATAGTGCGGAAATCACTTAATTTCGTCAGCTCATAAATACGAGCCGCTCCGATGAATTTTGGAATTTGTGTGTTAGCATGGTTGCCCCCGAGCTTATCCTCGTGAGCTTTGAGAGGATCGAGCATGCGGTGATGATAAAAACGTTTTGCCGCTTCCAAATGTTTGGGGTTGCCGCTTATTGCATAGGCATCTGCCAGAGACTCATTGATGCCGCCGTGTTCGATATCAAGCATGTGCTGAAAAACTTCCTCGGGAATATCCTTCTGCCAATCACAGACCCAATCCGCGAGCTTGATCAATATATCTTTGGCTTTTTCATTGCCACAAAGCAGGTAAGCATCCCGCAGACCGGCAAATGTCTTGTGCATGTTGTACCACGGCACCCCGCCCTCATTATCGCTATAGGCCTTATCCATTTGCTCATTGGTCTTTGCCGCGCTCATTTCAGCGAAAAGCTTCTTGCCATTTGGCATAGCGCCAACAAAGCCGTTGCCGTTGGCTTTCTGAACCTCAGCCAGCTCATCAATCATGTAATTGACCCGATCCAGATAGCGCTTATCACCCGTCGAGCGATACATCATCGAACAGGCCGTAAGATAATGTCCTGCGGTCTGCCCGGAAAGATTGCCGCCCTCCCAACTGCCAGCATTACCGTATATCTCTGCTTTCGGCTTAAGACCGGCGAACTCGCGGAACCTTGAAAGAAGCCTGTCGAGTTCCAATTCCAGCAGATACTTGCCGTCAAGCTCCATCGCATGTTTGAAAGGGCTATTGAGCAGCTTCACCTGGTTCAGATCAAATGGACGAGCCTTCGCCGGGACCTTGTCTGTGACCTTTAACTTCGCCCGCAGTGTGTCTGGCGTCTGCGCGGACACTCCGATCACCGCAATGCTCATAATCACGGCATAAATCATAACTCTCTTCATCAAAAACGCACTCTCCTTCACATACAATCACCAATAGCGCCTTCTATAATCGCGGCCGTTCATCCTCCGAGATTTTTGATAATAACTCACTGGCTCAGCAAAACCGATATTATTTCTCATATTATAGAGGTAAAATGGATTTGTCCATACAAGATAGTATTAGTAATTATCGAGCGGAGAAAATGGCATCTACCAAGCCAAGGAGTAAAAAATGAGAAAGTTAAGCATGATGCTGATCGGTCTTGCGCTTTTGTGTTCGACGGCATTCGCCGCCAACAGCGCAAAGATCGAACCGAGAGAGTGGACCCTCAATGGTCAGGCGATGAATCAGACTTATTTCACCGCCACATTCATCAAATATGAAAAACCTTTCGTATATCTGCAAATGCCGGATGGCTTTGTCCGCAAAGTGCCAGCCGGGCAGATTAGCGACCAGGGGCTCTGGTATATTCAGAGCGTTATTTATCAGGTCCCGGAGAAGTTTAGCAACCCCGCAATCGCACCCGCGCAAAACTTGATTGTAGATATTTCCGCTAAAGACCTGCCTCTCGGCCCGATCACGCAGTGGGCGAACAAAGGCGCTGCGGGCGGAGCTTTCCATGCGCTTAGAACCCCTCTCACCGTCAAAGAGATCGCAGGTAAAAAGGCCGTTAATTTCTACTTTGGCCCGTGGGCGGTCCCGCTTGAATTCGATGCAATGGTATCCGACTTCATTGCGCCAAAATCTATTATCGAGAATGGGTCTTATAGTGTTGTGGCCTGGGTTTACAGCCCGAGTCCGCTTGGAATAGACTCGACCAGAGAAAGCGTCATGTCTTGGCACGCAATTGAAGGCGACAGCAACGGTTCTGACTTCGGCTATGGTACCGCAGGCAGGTATGCCGTTGAAACTCGCGGCGGCAGCGGCGCATATTCCGGCCCGCTGGGCAGTTACCCTTTCCCCGAGGAAATCTTCCCCGCGATGAACGTGTGGCATCACATAGCATGGGTTTATTCGCCCAGCGAAGGCAAGTTTAACATATATATCGATGGCAAACTCGCTATTACAAAAGATGTAAAGGGCAGCGGCACGTCTTCTGGTGACAAAGCCATGTTTCTGGGCTGTAACTTTGGCGGCGGCAGAGGAGGCGGTATGAGGCCGCAGTCGTTCTTTACCGGCGCAATCGCTGATCTCAAAGTATACTCATCAGCGCTTGATGAAAGCGCAATTCTTAAGCTCTATGGCAAACCTGTTTCCCCGACGCCCGTGAAACCTGCTGAGGTTAAGGCTGAAAGCAAAGACTACTTCACCCCAGAATTCGATGGCCTCGTAGCTGAGCCATTCCCCAAGGCAATCAGGCAAAGCGGGGAATACGGCAAGTTTATGGAAGGCTGGGGACAGCCGGTCATTGGTCGCGACAGATGCCCTGATGAAGCCATGCGGCGCTGTGCGTATACAATGGCCAAGACCATGCGCAAGCGGCCGGATATAGTCAACGTAATGCAAGCGTTGGATATCGCTGCAAGGCTGGATGACGTTGGCCCTCCATGGCTGGGCTTCACAGAGATGACCACGGCCTGCTACGGTCAGGCAAGATCATTCTTTGCCGATCCCGGATTCTACTGGGGCATCAATATTATGGTGCATGAGATGGGGCATCAGTTCCACATGTGGGGCTGCGAGCAGATTGAAGCCGACTTCCGAGACAAGCTCTTTAACATCTTCTGGCAAAACAAGATGGACGGCCTTTGGAGCGGCGACTACGGCGGGCTCAATATGTGGGAATACATGGCCTGCGCAGCATCGGCTTACTGCAGCGATGGCACCGAAGACGACGCAATCTGCCGCCGTGAGCAATTCAGACAAAACGACCCGCGCATGTTCTACTTCCTGCAGCAGTATTGGCCTGGGGACTTGCTCATTGACCTGAACGTGATGGTCGGCTTGAAAACCGATGCGTACGGCAAAATTGTAAGCTGGGAAAATCAGGGTGGTCTCGAGTTTTGGGGCAAATTCGGTCTCAAGAAATACCCCTGGAGTACGGGTGAGTTTGAGCCCAAGGGATCGCCTGAGACTGCAACGGTCGGTGGTGTGGCCTCGGTTAAATTCAATGGCTCTGATGCGTTAGCTTGGAATTTGCGCACCCGCGAGTCTCTGATCAAGAACCACGCATGGTCTGTTGAACTTTGGGCTTATAAAAACAAAGATGTCTCTGACAACGAAGCTCTGCTAAGCTGGGGCGATGCCGGAAACGGCGCGCGTCTCATCTGGGGCAAGGGCAAAATAGCATCTGACCTCGGTCAGGGCAGGACAATCAACTGGAAAAACAAGCCGTCAACAGGCGCATGGCACCATATCGTGTTTAACTTCATGGGCGGCGGCCTTGAGGACGGCAAGGGCAAGTATACGCTCTACGTCGATGGAAAAGCGGACAATTCCGGCGAATTTAAGCTGGATATCCCAACGGATCAACAAATAATCATCGGCGGCGCGCTCGAAAGCGGCAGCGTAAAGCAAGGCTTCACCGGGGCGATTGCTAATGTCCATGTCTATGATTATGACCTTGGCGTTCTTCAACTCGCCAAACATTATGACGAACAAAAAGATTATTACAAGCGTGAAAGGCTGGCTGTTGCGGGTACGCTTATGGTTGACTTGGATGCCCGATGCCTAGCCTATAATTCCAAGGACTTAGATCAAACCAGGCCTCTCTATCCAAAGAGCCTGAACAAGAATTGGCTGAGGTCTTGGGCAAACAGAGGAATATATGGCGGAAAGTTATACAACGATGCCGCCGAGCAGCAAACGAGCTACCCGCATGTAAAGGTCATCGACGGCGTGACGGCTGTTTCTTTTGGCGATGAGGCACAGGCGAATGAACCTAATGCACATAATGATAGGATGCTTTCGTCGTTTTTTGCATATAATGATCAGGTCAATGAGGACATAAACATTTTCAAAAACATTTCAACAGGAAAAAAGCCAAAGATGAATACGCCCACATTCGAAATGTGGGTATATCGAGCCTCGAATGATAATGGCGGCCCGATTTTCAGGTGGGGGAATCTATATGCCACATCTGAAAAACTGAAGCCCGGCAGGTGGCAGCATGTGGTCTATGTGTTTGGAGATAAAACTATTTGTTTATACATAGATGGAAAATACATATCAGAGGCCAAAATCGATACCACCAGGAGCTGCGTCTTACTGGAATTTGGCTCTTATATGAGCAGCCGCGAAAAATGGACCGGTTCTTTCAAGGGCGCAATTGCGCAAGTGCGGATTCATAGCGGCGCTCTTTCTGCACAGCAGATTAAACAAAACTACACATCCAGCGATCTTATGCTGGCTTCTCACCCCAGCCCGGCGATAGACGAGAAAGTGGTTGCAGGCCGCGCGCCTGCTCTTTCGTGGAACCCAGGTGTTCGAACCGTGAGCAAAAACTTCGATGTATATCTATCGACTGATCCCGCTCAGGTTGCTTCAGCTAAGAAGAATGGCGCGGCATACGCCGGAAAGCTCAAGATCGGCGCATACTCTCCGAAACTTGAGACCGGCAAAACCTACTTCTGGCGAGTTGACGGCGTTAGCGCCAACGGCAAACTTTCTCGCGGCCCGGTATGGTCATTCAAGAGCTATGATGGTTTGCTGATCGATCTGGACGCATCCAAGCTCGCCAACGGAAAGCTAGAAGAGTGGAATAACATCGGCAAGTCCGGCGGCAAGTTCGTTGCAGGTTCATTCGGCAGCCTGCCCGCTCCTCAGGTGGAAACTTGCGAAGGCCGAAACGGCGTCAGTTTCTTCGGGAACAAGTACCTGACTTCAACGTTCAAGACTCCTGAGAGCCTTGTTGGAGACAAACCGTTCAGCGTGTCGCTTTGGGTGTATAACAACAATCTTCTCGATAAGGCCACAATGCTATCGTGGGGTATTAGCAGCGACAAACCCATAGAATTCATCTACGGACGCGGCACCGATACCAGCGCATTAGCAAACGGCAGCGTTACCGTGGGCTACGGCGGACCAGTCACAAGACCCGAACAGGGGCGCTATAACGCGCCAATGCTTACATTCTGGAACAATATCGTCTATACATATTCAGGCGGAGCCAGCGGCTCGCTGAAAATCTACGTTAACGGCATTCTCAATACTGAAAAAAGCATTGGTCTGCAAATATCAGACGGCGGCAGAATCTCCGTTGGCGCTCTGGTGGATGAGCTTGGCAACAGGCAATCGGCGTTTGCGGGATTCATCTCTGATGTTGCCATATTCAGTTATGCAGTCAGTAAAGATGAGGCCGCATCCATCTATGACGGCGGCGGCGTCAAGCCCGATAACACCAAAATGCTCGTCAAACTGACTTGCGACACCCTGCCGAAAGGCAAGTTGACGAATTGGAAGAACCAGGGAACTGCTGGAGGCGAGTTCACGCTGCTCCCTGAAAACCCGACTGAACCGAGTGTGGAAACCGTTGCCGGTCGAAAAGCCGTGACCTTCGATGGCGCGAACACATTCATGAGCTCAGATATAAATACTCCCGCAAGCGTGACCGGCATAAATCCCGTTACCATTGAAATGTGGGCTTACAACCCGCAAATACGCGGTGACGAGACGGTCTTTACGCTCGCGCCGCGTGAGGCATTCAAGACAAATTATCTTGAATACACGATCAACAGATCTCTGGAGATGTGCTACAGTCAGGGCGGGGATTACTCGAGCGCAGCCGTGAATACTCTTTGGGACCCGCGCAACTTCGGTTGGAAAGACAAGACCCCAGAACCGGGCAAATGGCATCATATCGCGTTCGTCTATGACGGCAAGAAAGAAGGTAATGCCAGACTTTACGCTGACGGCCAGCTCGTTTCCTCCAGAGGCTTCTACACCCTCTGCACCAATGCCAACATGCCGATGTTCCTCGGCACAGCCTGGAACACAGACAGAGGCACAACCGACATGTTCACCGGTTCCCTCGCGGGCGTGAAAGTCTACGATTACGCAAAAACCGACGCTGAAATCAGCAAATCGGCAAAATAGAAACGATCAATCAACCATAAACGGCCCCAGGGTGTAATACCCTGGGGCCATTTTATTCTTGGCCACTTTGGAACTTTTAGCGATGAGACATCGTCAAAGTTGCAGAGGTTGTAGTCCGCCTACTCAAAATTCTGGAGGGATCTGTTGAAAAGAAAGCTGTTCGTCTCACTGGCAATATCCTTTTTGATGACTTCTGCTGCGTTTGCAGCGGAACTGCCTGCAACGCCGACAAAGTGTACCGAAACGATAACCCTTAAGAAAGCCAATGCGGAGTATATCATATATACTCTTGGATTAGATGGTAAAACGTCTTGCCCACCCGAACCAAAATCCAACTCTGTGACCCAAGACCCCGCATTTAAAGAATTGCGCCTAGTTTGGGCTGAACATGCTGTGCAGTGTATGATACCGGATGGCATAGACTCGGTTTCTCGCGGCAAAGATGATCAGACGCTTGTGATTACCGGTGATCAGGAGGCTGTGAAGCGTCTTGTGTTTAAGATAAGCAAGCTGGACATCTTACCGCAATATCTCGGCATACAAGCCGACCTCGTAATGGTCGACTCGAATAAAGCTGCTAAGCTAATCAACAGCATGGAGCCCTACGGGCTACACGATTTTGTCAGCCCTACAAATGCAAATATATTTGACGCCTTTCAGGATTACTATAAAGAAAGACTTGGCGGGCCAATAACTTGTATGCAAAACAACTGTCCCTATAAACTGAATCTTCAAGCTACCTCCCCCGTGCCGACAATCCCATGCGATGTAACCATAACCCCACGCATAGGCGCGGACGGAACCATAGACCTTATGATAAGCATCAAGAGACCTTATACCGAAAAGGTAACAAAGATAATTGGAACAAAAGCAATCACCGAGACGGAGAAAGAAACCCGCTACATCACTATCACACAGCAAGCAAGGGTTGCGGACGACGATACGTGCCTGATTTTGATGCAGAGCCCGAAAGATACGGTAAAACTGCGCGACTTGCCCGGAATGCAGACGTCTGGATACCTTGATATTCCCGACAAGCTTACAAATTCAGACAAGGCAGCATTTCTTTATCTCAGCCTGCACATCATGCCCAACATGTCTCAGCCGGGCAATATCGCTTCGAAATAGCTCGAGTTAGCATTTTTGCCCAATGTGGGAATCCATGCAAAAAAACAGCGCCGTGCGGTTTATCCGCACGGCGCTATTAATTAACTAATATTAACTCAGATTACAAACCGACCTTGTAACCAATGACGAGGCCGATGTAATCGCCTGCATCGAGGGTGCGATCATTGTTGCGGCTGCCGTAGAGGGTTGCGCTTAACTCGGTAGTTGCATGCCAAGTAAGGCCAAGGGTCGAGCGTCCCCAAGCAGAACTCTGATAATCAGCGGCTGCGCTGAAAGCTTCGTTGATCTTATAGGAAGCGCCCAAGAGCATCGAATCATTGTCGTCCCAAGTCTGTGCGCCAACAAACAGTCTTGCTGCACCGAAAGAGCGGCTGCCAACTGCGTAGAACAATGGCGCATTGCCGTCTCCAATATACATCGCCCCGACCGATATCGCGGGCATAGTCTCGGATTCGGCGGAAATCATATACTTGGCATTGAGGTACTTCTTATCATGACCGCCGAGGTCATAGACGTCCACGCCAAGCTCAAATTTTTCGCCAATGCCATACTGGGTGTAGAAATACTCGGCGTTGTCGGTATCAAACGGCTGATCATTGCCGTTCGATTCGTAAGCGAGCTTGAGGTTGTTGGCCCCAATTACGTCGGTGCTCGGTATGACGCTAACCGCTGTGGGATAGGCCAAAACCAAGCTCGGCAACGCACAAATAACGGCGCAGCCAATGATGATCTTGCAGATTTTACTAGTCTTTATCATTCGCGTTCCTCCATGAATGCTGTGCTAATGCACTAGTTGCTTACTTGTTCGACGTGTATGCCTGCAATTCCTTCTTTAGAATTACAATTATTTTCACACCACAAGACTAAGCATCTTTGTAGCATCAGATTGATTATTGGAAGAACAAAGGGCCGACTTTATAGTTGGGTGAGAAAAAGGATAAACGAGCTTTTCTTAATGTTTGCCTTTCGGGGCTTCAGTCCCGAAACGAACTAATCGCGCTTAAGGCGCGGCACACTTCGCGTTAAAGCAGAAGGTCTCAAATCCGTCATTCCGAGCAATGCGGCTCAGGGGGACCTTCGCCCTCCCCGCGTTCCCAATGACACGCTCAGTACGTGTTTCTGGAAACGAACGTGGGAGGTTTCACGCTCAAAACGATCTGCATTTTCCTAAGACTGAACTAATCTGCCTAAGGTAAGAACCACTCAAAACAAAAGCCAGGCCCGTTAAGGGTCCGGCTTTTTACGTGCAAAGCAATAAAGATAGTCTCGATTCTACATCTTTGCAGCGTAAATAATGCCGTAAGCGCTCAAGAGCCAAGCTATAGCCGCAAAAAGCAGCGCAGGGTCGTGCACTATCACCTCAGTAGGATCGCCTTCATCGTTCCTCATCAAAAGATGGGTGTAGCGGAATATGGCGTAAGCGACGAAAGGCACTGTGTATATGAGCTTATCGGTGCCAAATTTTTCAATAATTCCGTGATCCAACGTATATAGCGCATAGGATATTATCGATATGGTGCCGGTCGACATGAGTATGTGGTTCAAGAACGATAGATTATACTTCTCAAGCACAGGCCTATGATGAGCGCTGTCCGCCTCCAAAGCCAGAATCTCATTTCTCCGCTTGCCGAAACCCAGAAAAAGCGACAAAAAGAACGTTGTTGTTATTATCCAAGGCGTAGGATGAACTCCAATAGCGCAGGCGCCGCAGATAACCCTCAACACAAAACCGAACGCAATACAAAAGGCGTCAACAATCACCACATGCTTGCCTTTCATAGTATAGAAAACATTAATGGACAGATATGCAACGATTGTTGCAATAAGTTGCAAGTGCTGCGTTGTTTGGATCAAGTAAGCAGTTGAAAGACTTGTAACAAGGAGGAAAAACGCAAAAAACGACGCAACTTTAACACTGACAATTCCCGCCGCTATAGGGCGAAACTTCTTGCGTGGATGTCTCTTATCAACATCCATATCGTAGATATCATTGAAGACATACACTGCGCTTGAAGCCAAACAAAACGCAGCAAATGCGTACAATGCAGCAAATGAGCTTGGAGCATCAGTGATTCTAAACGCAAATATAAGTGGAGCAAGAACAAAGACGTTCTTTAACCACTGTTTTGAACGCAGCAATTTGAGAAAATCCAACAACGTTTTCATATCTACCATAATATCATCTTTCGAATGCATTGCGCTAGATATTGGGCGACAAATATTCTCGCAAAGGAGAGAACTTCGACATTATTACAAACATCCTGGAGAGCGGATTGTTACTTGAATTGACCTTGTAGCTCAATATTCAAGCCCAAATCGTAAACCGATTCAATCGCCGAAGCAAGGAGGGATATTTTTGATTCTGGAGAAGCTTTCTATAATACGCTAAGACTTCATTCGACAATAGGTCTATTGATGAAAGAGTTCAGTCTTAGTGTATTTGTCATTCCGAACTTGATTCGGAAACTAAGCCGTAAGCTCAACAGATCCTGAATCGAGTTCAGGATGACATGCAATTCCCGCAAGACTGAACTCTCTCCTATTGATATTATAGGCAAACCTGATGTATAGTTGAAGAGAACTCTGCTTACAAACAAAAATGAATCTTATTATATCCTTTCATTATACGCGAACCTTAGCCTTAATGTTCGCGTATATTAAATGTAGAGATGCGTTCTTTTACGAGTAGCATAAATATCTTCTTAGGATGGTGGTATTATGAAGCGAGCATTAGTCACAGGAATCACTGGTCAAGATGGTTCCTATCTGGCGGAATTATTACTTGAGAAAGGCTATGAAGTTCACGGGTTGATCCGCAGAGCATCTACGTTCAATACATCCAGAATCGAGCACTTATATCGTGATCCCCATAAGAGAGATGTTGTATTATTTCTCCATTATGGCGATTTATCTGATTCAAGTAATATTAGCCGTTTGCTTCAAAAAGTCCAGCCGGAAGAGATATACCACCTTGGAGCACAAAGCCACGTAAAGGTGAGTTTTGATATTCCGGAGTTCACAGGTGATGTGACAGGCCTCGGAACACTCCGTATACTTGATGCCATTAGAGATGCCAAGATAAACACACGTTTCTACCAGGCCTCGAGCAGTGAAATGTTCGGCAAGGTAATGGAAATACCTCAGACGGAAAACACACCTTTCTATCCTCGCAGCCCGTATGGGTGCGCCAAGGTATATGCGTATTGGATAGCAAAGAACTATCGCGAGAGCTATGGCATGTATGCCTCTAATGGCATACTGTTCAACCACGAATCACCACGCAGAGGTGAGACTTTTGTAACCCGAAAGATCACAAGAGGATTAGCGCAAATCCGGCTTGGCGTCGAAGAATGCATCTTTCTCGGTAATCTGGATGCAAAGCGCGACTGGGGATACGCCAAGGATTATGTATACGCAATGTGGCTCATCCTCCAGCAAGGGCAACCTGATGATTATGTTATCGCGACCAATGAAACTCATTCGGTAAGAGAGTTTGTAGAAGAAGCATCAAGTCATGTCGGGTTTGAAATCCAGTGGCAAGGCAAAGGTTTGGAAGAAGTCGGAATTGATGCCAAGACAGGAGAAACTATAGTCCGCATCGACCCGAACTACTTCCGGCCAGCCGAGGTCGATTTACTCATCGGAGATAGCGCCAAAGCAAGAACTATTCTCGGCTGGGAGCCCACTATTACTTTTAAGGAACTGGTCAAACTTATGATTGATTCGGATCTTGCGCAAGAATCACGCAGATTGGTGAGGAGCTAATGATGGAAACATCTTCCAAAATATACCTGGCAGGACATACCGGTTTAGTTGGCAGCGCAATTACGAGAAGGCTGGCCTCGCAGGGCTATTGCAATATTATTACTCGCGAGTTGGATGAACTCGATCTGAGAAATCAAGCAGCGGTAAACGAATTCTTTGCATCTGAGCAACCTGAGTATGTGTTTCTTGCAGCGGCGAAAGTCGGCGGCATCCTTGCTAACTCCACCTACCCGGCCGAATTTATAGCTGATAACACGATGATAGCAGTCAATGTGATTGATGCTGCCTGGCGAAACGGGGTCAAAAAGCTGGAGTTTTTGGGTTCCTCCTGTATTTATCCAAAAATGGCTCCGCAGCCGCTCAAGGAAGAATACTTGCTTACCGGCTCATTGGAACCAACCAATGAGTGGTATGCTTTAGCGAAGATTCTAGGAATTAAGATGTGTCAGGCCTATCGCCGACAGTATGGCCTCAATGCAATCAGCCTTATGCCAACCAACCTGTATGGGCCGAACGATAACTTCGACCTTAACTCATCCCATGTTCTTCCTGCCCTGATTCGAAAGATGCATGATGCGAAGAACAGCCGAAGCGAGACCGTTAGCATCTGGGGAACCGGCAGCCCAAAACGTGAATTTCTGCATGTGGACGATCTCGCCGATGCAGCAGTATTTCTTATGAATAACTATGATGGCGAAGAGATTGTAAATGTAGGAACCGGTGAGGATATCACAATCAAGAACCTGGCTGAGATGGTCAAGGACGTAGTGGGATACCAAGGCGAACTGGTATACGATACTTCGAAGCCGGATGGGACTCCCAGAAAGTTGCTGGATGTTTCAAAGCTAGCTGGCATAGGATGGAAATCTCACATTGAACTGAAGACAGGAATCGAAGGAACATACGAGTGGTATCTTAACTCTCAACGATTGTGCTAGCCAAAAGGCGCATAATTAAGTCTGCTGATTTGCATCTTCTATTAGTAGATGATAACATTCCTTATAGATAGTAGAGATTTTCAGCCATAGGCTGCGGGGAAGTTCACCCATTACCATCCGAATTAGGCTATAATCCGGAAAATATATCCGGCAAAGGTATACAATGACAATGCTATCGCGTGTAAGGTCACTATTTTCAAGTATCAATCTACGTCATGCTGGAAATACTCTTGCACCCTACTGGAGACGCCTGATTTTCTTATCAGTTTGTTTCTTGGGGTTGGCTTTGTTTTTTGGAGCCGAATACAAGCTTGGCAATATGATAGCCAGCGATAATTATTTTTTGGCAATTCTTTCATTCGTTGCCATAACAATTCTGGTTGTCACTGTTGCATACCCTTTTTGGGGATATTCAATTTGGTTTTTTTTAAGCTGTTATTTAGGCCTTTTTAGTAGTATGATTCCAGCGATGTTCAGCTTCGACCTTAACATGCTTGCCTTACTAACACTTGTTTTGATTCTTAGAGCACTGTTCAAAAGAGAATCTCCAGGCAAATTATCTATTGAAGAAGTGTTTCTTATACTGTATTTTGTCTACGCATATATAATAAGACGTCCATTTGATCCAAGCCATATGGTTGCAGAGTTTAAGTATTTGTTTTTGTCTCCGCTTTTCTTTTACTTTGTGGCGAAGAATGTTATCAGAGAAAAGAAGCATATTTACTGGCTTATGATTGTTATCATTGTAACTGGTTCTAGTTGGGCATTAATGGGCATTTACGAACAGATCACCCAAAAGATGTGGATATCTAACATGGTCGGTGTTGACATACAGATGTATGCTGGTATTAGATCTGTTGGGCCTGCGGGTAACTATTATGTATACGGGAACATGTTGATACTTACCATTCTGCTTTGTCTGCATTTGTTAGGGTGGATGCAAAAGATTTATTCAAAACTATTAGTGGTTGTTACGTGCCTAATTACCTTGGTCGGATTATATTATGGATATTCAAGAGCACCTTACATTGCTTTTGGTCTTAGCCTGATCATTATGCTGGTCTTAGCAAAACACACCAAAAGATATTATGCGGTTGGTGTCGTCATGCTTCTTTTAGGATCACTTGTTATTGTGCCATTTGTGGCTTCAAATAGTGTCCTGAGAGATAGGTTTACATCGCGAGTAGACGCTAGATTAGCCACAGATGTAACCAGCATGCGTATGTTTGCGGCAAACTACTTGTTTGGTGTGGGGACAGACAAATATAGGACGTCTGTTCCCGATTACGTTGAACGAGGGCACACCGTATACGTAAATAAATTATCTGGTATAAAGAATGATTACAGCCATGCTCACAGTGAGTATTTCCTGAAACTATGTGAATTAGGCATTGTTGGTTTTGTATTATATTTTGGCACGTATGCTTTGTTCCTTTTCAGAATTATCAAATTGAGAGCTAGATTATCTAAGGGAGATGTAGTCGGCCATGACTTCCTAGGTGTGGTCTTTGCCTTTATGGTGGGGGTGCATCTTACTATGATTGCCGATCAAATTGTTTCATCCTTGTATGCAATTATCTTTGCAGTATTTGCAATGGTCAAGAAAGCTGAGTTTTTCGCCAGTAAAGAGCATGGCGTGATATTTCGGTGCGCTATAAACAGACCGGCTTAGGTGTGCTTTGGGCGCTGATCCAGCCAGTTCTAACTACGGTCATTTTTACATTCATAAGCATTATTATGGGGTTCAAGGGCGAGGATGGCATACCCTATCCAATATTCTTTTATGTGGGCCAACTCTTCTGGCTATACTTTTCCGGGGCTCTGACAAATGCGTCCAATTCGATGGTTCTCAACGCCCAGTTGATCTCAAAGATATATTTCCCAAGGCTCATAGTGCCTGCTACGGCGGCTACCACGGGTCTAGTGGATTTTGCTATTTCGGCGGCCATATTAGTACCGATGATGATCTACTATGGTTTCAAGCCTCACTTGGCTGACCTTTTGATACTACCATTGCTGCTTGTCTGTGTTATATTGCACGCGATGGGAGTTGGACTTTACTTGGCGGCAGTTAATGTAAAATATCGCGATGTCAGATACGCTGTGCCGTTCATTATTCAGCTAATGTTCTTTATGACACCAATCATGTTCTCGGCCCAAAAGCTCAATGGCCATCCGCTGATTAAGAACCTGATGCTTTGGCTGAATCCTGTGTCTGGAGTTATATCCAATGCCCGCGCCGCGTTACTTGGCCGTTCGCCGGTAGACTGGCAAGTGTTGGGAATATCTCTGCTTATGAGCTTTGTATTCTTTGTATTTGGGCTCTACTATTTTAGAAACACCGAACGTTATTTTGCGGATATTGTATAGATATGTCAAAACCAATCATAAGAATCGAGAATATCGGAAAGCGTTATCGCATTGGCGGCCATAAAGAACCTTATCTTTCTTTGCGGGATGAGATGGTCAATTTCTTGTCACCCGCAAAGCGCCGAGAGCGTGCTGCAAAAGAGGAGTTTTGGGCTCTCAAGAATGTAAGTTTTTCTGTTGAGCAGGGAGAAGCTGTAGGTATAATTGGCCGAAATGGAGCGGGTAAGAGCACACTCCTAAAAGTTCTTTCTCAAATCACACCTCCTACCGAAGGAAAAATAAGACTGCAGGGTCGAATCGCGAGTCTTCTTGAGGTGGGCACTGGCTTTCATCCGGAGCTAACGGGCAGGGAGAATATCTACTTGAATGGCGCCATACTGGGCATGACTCGCCGCGAGATAGCGAGTAAGTTTGATGAGATCGTGGACTTCGCCGAAGTTGAGAAGTTCCTGGATACTCCTGTTAAACGTTACTCCAGTGGCATGTATGTGCGTCTGGCGTTTGCTGTTGCTGCTCACTTGGAACCGGAGATATTGGTTGTGGATGAAGTGCTGGCAGTTGGAGATAGCGCATTTCAGAAAAAGTGTCTTGGCAAGATGGGCGATGTTGCAAAAAGTGGAAGAACCATATTGTTTGTGAGCCATAACATGGGTGCGATTGAGAACTTGTGTTCACGAGGAGTTGTGCTAAATCAAGGTGGTGTCACATATGTTGGCGATGTGCACAGCGCTGTATCCTCGTATGTATCGAGCGCCAGAGCAAACGTAGTTGATTTGCGGGAACGCCATGATAGAATTGGGTCGGAAGACCTGCGCGTTGTTGCGATTGAGCTTCGCAATACGGACGGCCAGCCCATTGATGCTGCTCGGTCTGGGCAGGATGTGAACGTATGCATGCATTATGAATCGCAGCATGGAATAGATAATAATCGCTTGGTATTTAGTTTGCATATTGACAATGCTCTTGGAGTTCGGGTCTGTAGTATACACTCTAAGATGACTGGTGACTTGCTAGGGCCATTTGCTAAGAGTGGAGTTTGTGTGGGCCGATTGCTTCGGCTTCCATTGCCTGCGGGCCAATATGATCTTTCATATACCGTATTGGATGGAGGAGATTATCTGGATGGACTGAGTAATGCTGCGCAAATTGATGTGAATGAAGGTGACTTTCACCGCACAGGATATGCCACTCCTTCTTCTCTTGGTTGCTGTCTTATTGATGGGCATTTTAGCTTGGAAGCGTAGAAATTACCGAGCCGCAGATGAGAATACACGTAGAGTATTTGTTAAGTATAGGAAAGGTATTGTAGATGATTTATGACATATTGCGCAGAGGTAAGCGCACGATTATACTGAGTCTTCGCAAGCTACGTTCTTGGCCAATAACGCTTGCGGCTTGGTGTCGTTTCTGGAGAAAGTATTTTCAATACAAGCGTCTGGCGCCACGGGAGTTGTCGATCAAATTTCTTTGGCCGTGCATTGGCGATGATACCCCATCAACTGAAATTGAACCAATATACTTCTTTCAGGGCGCTTGGGCATTTGAGAAGATAATCGAGAGCCGCCCTTCTAAGCACGTAGATGTAGGTTCTCACCACACGTTTGTTGCGCTGCTGTCTAAGGTTGTACCGGTCACGATGGTGGACATACGCCCTTTACAATTATCTCTTGACAGCTTGTCTTTTCAGGAAGGTTCGATATTAGACTTGCCGTTCGAGGATGCTAGTTTGGAGTCTGTGTCTAGTATATGTGTGATTGAGCACATAGGGTTGGGGCGTTATGGAGATCCGCTTAATCCATCGGGATCAAGCGAGGCAATTCAGGAACTCAAACGTGTGATACGTCCAGGTGGGCATTTGTATATATCGGTACCTATCTACGATAAGACTGTAACTCTATTTAATGCGGGCAGAGCCTTCAAGGAATCGGAATTGTTTGAGATGTTGCAGCCGTTAGAGGTTGTTGAACGTCGCTATATATACGGTGAAGAGTTTGTGGGTGATATCAGAAGTGGCTTTGGAACGGGATGTTATCATCTATTACGTGGTTGCTAACTTGTCTGTCTGCAAAAGGCTGATAACCATAAAGCATCCCCGCCGCAAGCGGCGGGGAATCCACCCAGGCGAGATTTAATGGTGTTTTGTTCCGTAGATTGGACTATTTCATGAATATGTATTTCACCTCCGCATTATGGGGATTGTTGATCTTATTCTCGTTTGTCGGATGGGGCTCGTTGCTGGCACGTCTCCTTGTTCCTGGCAGTTCAGCAGGGTGGGGACAAAAGGGTGCGTGGGGCATGGCTGCCCTTGTCATAATTGGTGGTGTCCTCAACTTACTTCAACTCGTATCTCCGGTTGCGTGTACCGCTCTAGTTCTTTTGGGTTGCGTTATGTGGCTCCCTGAGGCTATCGGAGCGTATCTGCGCAATCCAATCAGCACCACACGCTTTCGCACGGCGTACAGATGCGACAAGGTGCTGATCCTCGCATGCGTCATAGTGCTGGGGTTTGCTGGCTCAGCATATATGGGTAACGTCTGGACCACAGGGTTTAACGATAACGACGACTACCACGCCTACTTGGTGTTTCCTCATAAGATGCTCCAGACAGGTGCAATGGGCGATGACCCGTTTAGTGAACGCAGGTTGGTCACAAGTCTCGGCGGTCAATCGTTTTTGCATACATTGGCTTTGTGCAGGCTGCCGAATGAAGCCATGGGAGTCGTGGACCCGGGTGTGAGCCTCCTTTTGTTGGCTCTTCTGATGCTGGAGATCGGCACGCACTGTAAGTGTAACCGCTTTCTGACACTCACGCTGGTGGCTGCGCCACTTTGTATTGCTATGCCCAAGGTGAATTCCTCCAGCCTGGTAAGCGGGTTGCTCCTGCTCTTGACCACTTACGTTTTGCTGTCTACGCAGGGTACGAAGGAGAAATGGAAAGCGGGCTCCGTGGTGATGCTAAGCATGCTACTAGCTGGAATGTGTGCCCTTAAATCAACATTCATTCCAGTTGCTGCATTCATTGTAATCACTCACCTGATCGTGAGGTGGTCACAGATCAAGGAACGGCCACTATTGGTAGTATGCGAGCTATTATCACTATCCGTTCTTGTTGCTGCATTCCTGCTTCCATGGATGCTGTCCATGCTGCATTCATCAGGAACTCTCCTCTACCCTGTGCTCGGCAGTGGTTTTCACGGTTCTGTCTACGGCCATTCCAGCATGCTGCCGCCTGGATTATTGAGCTTTCACAATGCGATAAGGCCTATTGTCAGCTCGCTAGATTCAATGGTTCTGATCGGCGTTCTGTTGCTGGCTTGTGGTTATGCTCGTGCATTTGGAAGCAAGTTGTCCGAATCGCACGGATGGCTCGTGCCGATGATTTCTTCTGTCGGGGGAGCAGTATCACTGTCAACGAGCGGAGTCGCTGCATCGCGATATACATTCCCTATTGCCTACGCGGCCGTGCTGGCATTGGTGTCTGCTTTGTTGTTTGCTGATGCTAGGAGATCTGTCAGGCTGTGTCACGATAGAAATGACAGTGTCTCTACAAACTCTTTCTTAGTGGTGTTTTGTCTGGTCATTGCATTTGCTTCAGGAACTCTTCTGTCAGGAGTGCGCATGCGCAGCTCTCGGACTGCACCTAGTCTTGATGATGCCAATACAGCAGCAAGGTATCGCCGCATCCTTAGATCGGTTCCCAAGGGTGAGACGGTATTAACGCGACTTGACAAGCCATATCTTCTTGGTTTCCGTGATCACCAGGTTTTTATTGCTGACTGGCCAGGTGGAGCAAGCCCGCCTCCAGGTCTGCCTTTCGGAAAAGGAGGTGAGGCATTGTCCCGTTATTTAATTGTGAAAGACGTCCGATATGTGGCATATTCCTACAGGAACAGCGCCAATTTTAGCTGGAATGATTACAAGGATCGAGTCAAGCCCGGTTATCCCGACCATTGGATACAAAGTGTAGCAATTAGCACGTTCGATTTTCAGCGTTCACTAATCGAACTAGGGCAAAGTAGAAAACGAATATATGACGACGGATCCATCTTTGTGCTGGACCTAAAGGAAAGACGGTGACTTGATGAGTAGGTTTTCCCCAGATAGCAGCGACTTCACATGTTGGTATGCAAGAAATATTTGTTATGGTTCCTAGCCAGCTAATGCTTGCCGTAGGAAAAGCGGCGTATAGGCATATTGGTTAGCAGAAAATGTTATAATTACCAAAGGTCATTCATGGTGTGGAAGGAATTAACGGGAACGAATCAGCCAGGGAGTTAGAGGCCAGTCGGTCACTGCGCTAATCGTGATAATAAAGTTGAATGTCTTTGCAAAGATTGATTCAATTAATAGATTTGAATTATTTGTGTCGGACACGGATAATGTCGGAGATTGATTGGAGGGTATTGATGATGTTTGGAATGAATGCCATGAAGTCTATACACGCTCATCTCGTGTTTGAGCGCAGGGTAAGCATACTAGCGAAGAGTATGGCGCCGTTGCTTCCGAGTGGGCGAATCTTGGATGTTGGGTGTGGTGACGGAACAATCGATATATTGTTGCTTGCCCAGAGGCCGGATATTGAAATTACAGGTGTGGACATCTTTGTGCGACCTAACTCTCGCATTCCCACCGTGGAATTCGATGGCACCAATTTGCCTTTCGAGGATAACTCATTCGACTGTGTGATGATGGTGGACGTGCTTCACCACGTTGATGATTGCCTGCCACTGCTGCGCGAGTGCGCTCGTGTGGCAAAGAAGATGGTAATCAAAGACCACATTGCCAATAATGTCTTCGACTTCCAAATGCTGAAGCTTATGGATTGGGTTGGAAACCGGTCCCACGGTGTAGTATTGCCTTACAAGTACCTTTCGTCGGATGGGTGGGATAGCGTCTACGGTGGATCTGGTTTCCAACGCGAAAGCACTATTGCATCACTGCCAATATATCCCTTCCCGTTTTCTGCCCTATTCGGCAGAAAGCTGCATTTTATTGACGTATTATACGCAACGCCGTTAATACATGCACATGCTTCTGGTCGGCAATAGCAAGAGCATTGAGCAGGATAATGCGCAATTACTTATAGCGTTACGTATAAACGTCATCGACAAGAGGCAGAGCCATTAAGAAATGGCTTCGCTTGTATGGATAAGTATCAGATAGATAATAAATGCTTACCAAGTCGTGTTCTTGGAAAAAGGGATCGAAGAATGACAGAAAAAGCAACTGTTGCAAAAAGCGAAATCGAAGTCTCCGTTGTAATGCCATGTCTTAATGAAGCGGAAACACTGGAAAAGTGCATCCGCAAAGCACAGGCGTGCATAGATGAACATAGCTTATCTGCTGAAATCATAATAGCCGATAATGGCAGCAATGATGGCTCACAATCCATTGCTGAGAGATGCGGGGCGCGTGTAGTACCGGTTGCAGCACGCGGTTATGGTAGCGCTTTACGGGCTGGAATTGAAGCGGCTTGTGGGAAATATGTGGTAATGGGTGACGCTGATGACAGTTACGACTTTACAGCATTTTATCCCATGATCGAGCGGTTGCGGTCCGGTGCGGAATTGGTAATGGGTAATCGATTCAAAGGTGGCATCATGCCTGGGGCTATGCCTTGGAAACATAAGTGGATAGGGAACCCTGTGCTCACTACTATTGGCCGTGTGTTTTTTCGATGCCCATGCTCGGACTTCCATTGCGGTCTTCGCGCTATTTCTAAAGAAGCATACAGCAGCATTGAACTAGTCACTACGGGTATGGAATTTGCAAGCGAAATGGTGATCAAAGCTACTTTGCGACGCAAAAATATAGAAGAGGTTCCAATCATACTGTATAAGGATGGAAGATCCAGACCACCTCATTTGCGAAGCTGGCATGATGGTTGGCGTCATCTCAGGTTTATGCTCCTTTACTCACCGAATTGGCTATTCATATATCCTGGTTTTGTTCTTGTATTACTCGGTCTGCTTGGATTCGCTGCAATTATACCAGGCCCCAGGGTGATAGGGCATATAACGCTTGATGTCCACACATTGATGATATGTTCGACCGCCTTGTTGGTAGGTTTTCAGACGATTTCATTCGGCATATTTGGGAAGTTATATGCAGTTTCGCGAGGTCTTCTCTCTAGTGACGCCTGCACATCCTGGATTGAGGAAAATGTCACTTTAGAACGGTCAGCGTTAATGGGGTTGCTTTTGATTATAGTTGGCCTGGCGACTCTTATTGATGCAGTCGCAATATGGTCTGCAATGAAGTTTGGCGCACTTAATTATTCTAAAATGATGAGATTGATTATACCTTCGATGACAATGGCAGCGCTGGGTGTACAAGTGATTACTTCGAGTTTCTTCTTGTCATTGTTGAAATTGGATGCAGTGGATGTTAAGATGTGAAATTATGCCAACAAAGGCGCGCGTTGTCAGTGGCGGCGTGAAAGTATACACTTTACGTTGTTTTCCTCACAGCAGTAGTGTTGAGTCTGTTCTATGTGAAGCTGCCCTGGTTGCTGAACGGCGCCCTGATAAAGCTTCTAGGCGGAACACGGTAATTACGAAAAGCCTACCAGATGGGATGGTAGGCCGATGCTGTATTGATGGCTGTTGGCCGCAGGGGTCCGATTCACCTGGGCACACCGGATATCCCGGATTATGTTCCTAACGCTGCGTAGCCGCAACCAAAAAGGTTCCGTAAAACAATTTTCTATACAAGCTGTATAGAAGTTTGTTGGTAAGTTACTAAAAAAGTTTTTCATAGACAAGAGGGAGTTTGGTTCCTATAGAGACCTTGCTGAGTATTTGGCATTGCTGTCCGACAAGGACAGAGAAGCCTACCGGTAGGCTGGTCGTGCATTCATCGCATCTGCCGCGTTCAAGCCGTTCAGCATGGAGTATTTTGCGGATCAGAGTCAGCAGTTGATTTTTCGCGTGACAACGCAATTTTCGGAGGTAGTGAAGTTGATCCAGTTATTCCCAAAATTTGAGAAAACCGAGTTTAGTTGTCCGGTGTGTTCAGTTGCGCTCGACTCAAAGGGATACTATATACCTGGTATGCGCTGTCTTGCCGACATGCACTGCCCTGAATGTGATCGCGAGTTCTATGCCGATTTGCCCGCAGGCCATGGATTATACTATCCAATGCTGTTAGATAAAGAAACTGGTCTTGTTTCTAATCATTCTGGAGTTGATTGGTTTGCCCAATGGCTTGAGAGATCATATCGTGAACGGCGATGTGAGAAGTCAACCCTTGAGATTGAGGTTCTTGCCACAAAGCGCAGTATTGTATTGATCAACTGCCTGGACAAGGTGTTCGGGCACAGTGTGCTTAAGCTGCTGAATGCTCAGTATTATATAGACAATGAACCTGATAAGGGCGTTGTTGTTCTGATTCCAAAGTCGCTTCGTTGGATGGTTCCGGATGGTGTTGCCGAGGTATGGGCTGTCGATCAAACATTTCGTAATGGCGCAGGTTGGAATGATGCGCTTGCCGAAGAGATTCAGGCTAATATCGAACGTTTTGCACAATGCTGGTTGAGCCCGGCTTTCTCACATCCACATCCATCGGAATATAGCATAGAACGGTTTACGAGGATCGCGCCATTTCCATTAGATGAATGGGACAAGCGGCTAGATGTTCCAAAACTTACGTTCATATGGCGATCTGATCGTTTGTGGACCACTAGACATACGCCGACAATTGGGATCATAGCTAGAATCGTCAATAAAGCTCGACGAATGTTTCCTTACCTAAAAAGGTTTGCCATTAACAGGGAAACAAAAGCTATTGTGGAATTGGCAACAATGATTAAGCAACATGTTCCGAGTTTAGACTTCGCAGTGGCTGGTTTTGGCGAACCATGTGGGTTACCATCATGGATTGAAGACTTGCGAAGCAACGCACCGGATGTTTCAATCGAAAAGAACTGGTGTCGGCGTTATGCAGATAGCCATCTGGCAATAGGTGTATGCGGCTCCAATATGCTTTTGCCATCGGCACATGCCGGTGCAACTATAGACCTGATGCCAGACGATAAATGGGGGAATCTAGCTCAGGATTTGCTATTTAGAGTCGATGATCAGCGTGAAACTTTGTTTCATTATCGGTTGATTCCGGCATCTATATCTGCAAAATCGCTTGCGCAAATTGCTGCTGTGCTGCTTTTTGATCGTAATCATCATTTATTAACTATGAAGAAAGAGTTGTGTGATCCCAGATCATCACCAGATTCATTGTAGGGGACCAAGCTCTCTACAGTCAGCAGAGTTATGAATTAATTAGAACTACTCAATGAGATAGTAAGGAGATTACAAGCAGTGTCTATTAAAAGAAGAGTAAAGCGTATATACAGGTCTATTGGCGGCATACCCGCTTCTGTCACGTGGAGTTTGGTGGGCGGCTACGGCGGTCTGACGCGACTTAGGAAATTGTGTTTCCGTCACATGCTTGCAAAGTTTGTTGCTGGAGACCACACTTGGTTTGACCACCGACTAGATGAACTTAACTGGCCGAACAATTTGTTTTGGTGTGAACGCGGGGTGTTGGGGACGATGAACCTTGCCCCCGGCGACATAGCAATGGATTGCTGCTGCGGGGACGGCTATTTCAGCCGGATCTTTTGGAGTCCGATTACAGCTCACATAGATGCCGTCGACCGTGACGCGTGCGCAGTCGATATGGCGCGTAAGTTAGCCTGCCGTGGGAAAGTGGATTTCCACGTAATGGACATCCTCGTGGATACGTTTCCAAGAAGCAGCTACGACGCAGTGTTCTTGTTCGAAGCAATAGAGCATTTGTCGGTCGACGACGGACACCGAGTTCTCGAGAAGATCAGAGGGAGCCTGAATACCGGTGGAAAACTCGTGGGTTCCACAGTTCAAGTCGATTCTGCAGAACGTGGCACGTACAACCGCGAGCACGATAACGAGTTTGAAACCGCAACACATTTGCAGGAATTCTTGAGAGCGACGTTTGATGATGTAAGTGTGGTGTCGACGGTTCATCCTGAAAGGACTACTCTATACTTTGTGTGCCGGAAAACAGCGGATTAAGAATCCCGACACGGTGCCGCAGTATATATTCTTGGATGCACTGAAGGCCGTCAGGCACATAGAAAGCCTACAGTTGAGCTATTCTTACCTGTAAAACAAGAGGTTGCTAAAAGCATAATGAATGAATGTCGCATTACATTCGGCATGATAGTGCTTAACGGTGAACCTTTCACACGCTATAATCTGCGGGCGTTGTATTCTTTCGCCCATCAGATAATTGTTGTTGAAGGCGCGTGTTCTGCCGCCAAGAACATAGCCACGAAAGATGGGCATTCGCGCGATACCACTCGCGAGACATTGCGACGCTTCAAGGCTGAAGAAGATCCAGACAACAAGCTTGTTATAGTCACAGCGGAAGACGAAGGCCATCAGGATGGCTTTTGGCCTGGCGAGAAACATGAGATGTCACAGGCTTATGCAAAAAGAGCCACCGGTAACTATCTTTGGCAAGTCGACTCGGATGAGTTTTACAGACCTGAAGACATGAGGGCCATAATTGACATGCTTTCATCCAACCCGGAGATAAAGGAAGTTTCATTCCGCGTTGTAACGTTCTTCGGTGGACTGAAATACATTGTGGATAGCTATTATCTTCAGAGGGGCGCTCAGGATTTCCACCGACTGTTTGCCTGGGGAGAAAACTTCAGGTATGCTACGCATCGTCCTCCTACGGTCGTGGATGCTCAGGGTAGAAATCTCCGTGAGATCAACGCTATTTCCGCCGAGCAGATGGCGAAGAAGGGGATGTTCATGTACCACTACGAGCAACTGTTCCCTAAGCAGGTGACGGATAAATGCTCGTATTATGCCAAGGTCGAATGGAGTGAGAGCTTTCGAAAGCTGGAGAACTGGGCTCAAAACAGCTACCTTGCGCTGAATCGGCCATACAGGGTGCACATGGTCTGTGAACACGTAAGCTGGCTGGAACGTTTCAAATGCAATCACAACCCGGTTGTAGAGCAGATGGTGGAGGACGTCAGGAAAGGTGAGTTTCCAGGTATCGAATTGCGGCCCACGGATGACATAGAACGCCTGCTGTCATCGCCGTTATATGCCCTGACAACAACCGTGCTGCGGCTGATGATTCCAGCTAACAGGGCATTGCCGAAGGTGCGGGCGCGCATCGCCAATGTCGTGAAACGCACCCCGCTCAGGCCGCTGATCGACGCCATTCGAAAGGGTTCCAATCAGAAATCTACATAATTGAAGGAATTATATCATGGAGAGTAGTTTTCAAAATAGCAAAGTGCTTATCACTGGTGGGATTGGGTTCATCGGTTCCAATATAGCAAAAAGACTTGTTGACATTGGAGCGCAAGTTACGCTGGTTGATAGCCTCATATCCGAATACGGCGGAAACCTCGCCAACATTGAGGGGATCAAGGACAAAGTGAGGGTGAACATATCTGATGTTCGCGATGAGCACAGCATGAAGTATTTGGTCCAGGGGCAGGATTACCTATTCAACCTTGCGGGACAGACCAGCCATGTCGACTCAATGCAAAATCCGTTTACAGACTTGGAAATCAACTGTCGCGCCCAACTCTCGATCCTTGAGGTGTGCCGAAAATACAACCCGGAAATCAAGATAGTCTTCGCCAGCACTCGCCAGATTTACGGCAAGCCCGATTATCTGCCAGTGGATGAAAAGCACCTGTTGCGGCCTGTCGACGTTAATGGCATAAACAAGATGGCCGGTGAATGGTACCATATTCTTTATAATAATGTTCATGGCCTTCGCAGTTCCGCGCTGAGATTGACAAACACATACGGCCCGTGCATGCGTATTAAAGATGCCAGGCAAACGTTCGTGGGTATTTGGATTCGCAATCTTCTCGAAGGTAAGCCTATTCTTGTCTTTGGGGATGGATTGCAGCTCAGGGACTTTAACTACGTCGATGATGTCGTCGACGCATTTCTGGCAACGGCTCTGGACCGAAATGCTGATGGTCAGGTATTCAATACCGGCGGAGATGAGCGGATCAATCTGCTTGATCTTGCAGAGATGCTTATTGAGTGCAACAATGGACAGGGCAGCTATGAAGTCGTACCTTTCCCGGAGGACCGGAAGGCGATCGACATCGGCGACTATTACAGTGATTATTCGCGCATGAACCAGGAAATCGGATGGACGCCGCGCGTGGGCCTGCGGGAAGGCCTGACCAAGACTTTGGCTTACTATAGTGAGGTATTTGATAAATATGTCTGAGATAATTGTTCCGTTCGGCGATTTGAAATTGGACTACAGTCACAACAAAGCTCAGGTCGACGCTGCAATAGCCGAGGTGCTGGCGAGCGGCTGGTTCATTCTCGGCGGGAAGCTTGAGGAGTTTGAACAGGCATTTGCCAGGTATTGCGGCGCTGAATTTGCTGTCGGGGTAGGATCGGGGACTGAAGCCCTACACCTGGCGCTTCTTAGTTGTGGGGTGGAGCCGGGAGATGAAGTCATAACCGTGGCGAACACGTGCGTGCCTACCCTATCGGCCATTACTTTCGCGGGCGCGTATCCTGTGCTGGTGGACATCGACCCCAAGTCTTATACAATGGACCCGACAAAGATTGAGGAAAGGATCTCGCCAAAAACCAAGTGTATTATGCCCGTAAATATATATGGCCAATGCGCGGATATGGAGCCTATTTGCGAGATAGCGCGCAGACATTCTCTAAAGGTAGTTGAAGACTGCGCTCAGGCCCACGGAGCCAAATATGGCGGCCGTCACGCTGGCGCTATCGGCCATTCTGGCTGCTATAGCTTCTACCCGAGCAAGAATCTGGGAGCATACGGCGACGCTGGAATGGTGGTAACGAGCGATCCTGATATGGCCGAATACATAAGAAAGGCGAGGAACTATGGCCAGGAGAAAAGATATTACCATTCGATAAAGGGCTTCAATAGCAGGCTTGATGAGATGCAGGCGGCTATATTACTTGCCAAGCTACCCGGACTCGACGCCAATAACAATCGAAGGCGCGAGATTGCGGCTCGCTATAACTTCGCTCTGGCGTCAGTCAATGGCATCACATGTCCGATGGAAATGGCAGGACGGCATCATGTTTACCACCTTTATGTCTTGCAAGTCAAAGGCAGGGACTCGTTTCAAGAATTTCTCAAGAGTAGAAACGTGGGAACTATGATCCATTATCCGGTGCCGATACACCGTCAGCAATCATACTCCGAGTGTGCAAATCAGGCAGTGTATCTGCCTGTCACCGATGAGCTATCCGGTCAGATTGTTAGTCTACCCGTATTTCCTGAGATGACTGATGATCAGGTAGAACATGTAATCGAGTCTGTTCGCATGTGGGCGGGAGAATAGCTGACAATGATACATCTTTGCACTTACTTTGACAGCCGCTATCTGCAGCTTGGCTTAACGATGTATCGTTCGATAGCTGCCCACAGCACGGAGCCGTTCTGTTTATGGGTTCTGTGTCTGGACGATGCCGCCGAGAAGATTGTGAGCGAGCTTTGCCTGCCGGGTGTTAGGACGATCTCGCTGGGACAATTGGAAGAGGATGATGACGGCCTGGCTGCCGCACGAGACAATCGGGGCACGGTCGAATACTATTGGACTCTGAGCCCCATCCTGCCGCTATACATTTTTCGGAACCATCCGGAGGTTGGGGCACTCTCATACGTGGACTCGGACATCTGCTTTTTCGAGTCTCCAAGTCGGATATTCGAAGAACTGGGCGACAAGAGCATCCTGATTGATCCGCACGATTTCTCGGAAGAGTACGCGCGCCTTGCCAGGTTCGGAAAGTACAACGTTGGGGTTCTAGCCTTCCGCGCAGACGAGGAAGGCATAGCCTGCCTGGAGTGGTGGCGCGAGCGGTGTTTGGAGTGGTGTGGGCTGACCTACGAAGATGGCAAATACGGAGACCAAGCCTATCTTGACGAGTTCCCCAATCGTTACAACAAATTGGTAGAAGCCAGTGTTGGCATCAGACTTGCTCCGTGGAACGCACTAACGCATACGATTACAACTTGCAACGATGGAATATATGCTGGCGGCCACAAAGTAGTCTGCTATCACTTTCAGTCACTGAAGTTCTGGAAGCGGTGGCTAGTGCGGTTGAGCCAATACAAGATGACAGGCGACTTGAAAAAGCATATCTACAAACCGTATCTCCGGGAGCTTGCAGCGACATCGGAATATCTGCGGTCAAAGGGACTGCACTCTGAGCCCAACTCTATCGGGTTTCAGTGGCGCGATACTCGGGATCGTTTCCGCGCGAATCGGCTGCGCTACTTCTACAACTTTGCCATCTTTCCCCCGCGAGACTAGGATAAACGACCTATAATGGAAAACAAACAACTCAAAATCTCAATAATTACAGTGTGCTATAATGAGCGGAAAGAAAACATTACCCTCACTTTTAATAGTATTTCCTCTCAATCATATAGGAACATAGAGTGGATAGTTATTGATGGCGGCTCAAAACCAGAAACCATTGATGCCATTAATACTTATTCGGATAGAATTGACAAGTTTGTTTCCGAGCCCGACAGGGGTATCTATGATGCAATGAATAAGGGTTTGTCGATTGCGTCCGGTGATTTTGTGATCTTCATGAACGTGGGGGACAGATTGTATTGTAATGAAACGATAGATCGAGCCGTCGATTGCATTTTAGCAAATCCAACTTACGACTGCTATTATGGGGATACAATACGAGTCAATACCAAAGGCAATGTTGAGGAAATGAATAGAGCTGTTCCGAAGCTGAATCGTTTTTGGTTGTACAAAGAGGGCATTTGCCACCAATCTATTTTTTCTTCCAGGCAGTTGTATGAGCGGACAGGATACTTCGATACCAAATATCAGAT
>JAPLCU010000113.1 GCA_026392045.1 Armatimonadota bacterium | reverse complement strand
GTCGGACGATGCAAGGAAGAGGTAGAATCGTGCTTTCTCACCGAACAAACGATCGGTTAGCAAACAGGATCGGTCTAGATATCGGTAGCCACGCAGTTAAAGGCGTGGAGGTATTTGAACACGGTTCTGAGATCGTTGTTCGATCTGTAGGGTCGGCGATTATTGCCCGCGGCGAGTCTACAGAAGGTCCGCCTGCTGCCGCCACCGTTCAAGCAATCAGATCCCTGTGGTCCTCAGCGCAGTTCCAGTCGAAATCCGTGGTTCTCGCTATGCCCACGCACGCTGTCTACACCAAGTGGCTTCACATAGAGGCCGCTGACGAGGACGAACTTGAACAGACGGCGTTGGCCGCCGCCGCACGCGGGGCTCCATTTCCGGCATCAGACGCAATCACAGAGATGAGGGTCTTGTCATCGAGGTCTACCGGATCGCACACCAGCTATTTTGTCATGTTGGTAGCGGTTTCATCGTCGGCACTCGACTTGATGCTAGATATGGTTGAAATGGCGGGACTGGAGCCAATCGCAGTTGACATAGCATCTGCGGCAGCTCTGCGTTGTTTTGGAACCCAAAAGAAAAATGTGGGGCCGCTCTGGAGCGACCAGCCGCAGGCACACTGCATTATCGGCGCATGCGAAACGACCATTGCGGTCGTCAGAGGGGACGCACTTGAATTTTCACGAACCGTACCCGTAGGCGGCAACGATTTTACGACCTGCCTGGAAGAACATACGGGCTTGAGCTGGCCTGAAGCGGAGATGCTGAAGTCCGGGTCTGGCACAAGACTCAATGCGAACGGAACGATGGACGTAATTGGTAATGAAGGCGAACTGCTGATTCCATGCGACAATGTTGCAGGCCGCCTTGCCAGAGAGATCCAGCGTTCACTGCGGTTTTTCACAAGCCAATTCGCCGAGGGTAGCTATTTGGGAATGATTGGCGCCACCACTCTGAGTGGTGGCGGGGCACTTCTTCGAGGGATCGACGCGTGCCTGGGCACACAAGGTATTGATGTGGCAGGCGTTATCAACCCATTTGCAGGCCTTTCTGTCGCCGCCGATGCTGCAGGGATCCAGCGCGTGGGTGATCATACCCCAACCTATACAACTGCAGTCGGGCTGGCCATTGGTGACTACTGGAGCGGCATCCGCACCGCAATATCGAGAATTGCTGCTTAAGGCGTATTATTCATGATGTGCGGCAAGCTTCGGTATCAGGATACCGAAGACTAGCGCGTCGGGGAACGGATTTCCCCGACGATCGCATCAGGAGCAACTAATTGCTGCTTAAGGACTTATGCGATGAGACCTTTTAACTTTGCTGAATCGAAAATGACCGAACGCAACTACTGCAGAGCGCAGATGAATCGCTACATGCGTATCATGTGCTTGACCGCCATCGTTGCTGGATTGGTGGCAATTGGGAGTTACGCGTGCAGTCGAAGAACTCATGATGAAGATGTCCGAGTCAAGGCAGAACTCGCAGCTCTGGAGCAGCAATGCTCCAAGGCCAGGCAGGAGATCAAATCAGCTAAGACGGTTCTCTGTGAGTATGAATGGGGCAAGCAACTCTCGCACAAGAGTGAGGTCCGCCTTGCCAAGGTCAATGCCGTCATCGATTGCGTGCCCGGCAATGTATGGCTTAACAGCATCGACAACGCACCCAGCGACCCCTTGTTGACCGTTGTCGGCAAGGCGATTTCGTTTGATGCGCTTTCCATATACACTGACAGACTTAGGAGATTGGCGATGTTTGATGATGTTCGCATTGTCAATACTGCGGTCGGCATAGCGGGGAACGTGAGATTCCTCACCTTCTCGCTGAGTTTGAAGATCAGGCAGACGGAGAGTCCAATTACTACGGTGGTGTCATCCATCCGTCCGTCGGTCGTGGGAGAAAGACCATAACAATGGCGTTCAAGATTCCGCACAACATGAACAACGTCGGTCGTATGAAACACGTGGCGTATGCCGTAGTCCTACTGGGGATGGTCATAAGTGGCATCCTGGCGGTAAACGCCTTGATCGGGCTTCGCGAAGTCCTTGATTGCGAGCTAGCTCAACAGGCAAGACGAACGGAGTTGAGTCAGCTATCGCTACAGTTGGTGCAGATGCAGCGTCTCCCATCCAACGAACGACTATCACCAGGAGGTTTGGAAGTGTTCGCCGTAACACTTTTTGACTGGGCAAAGGCGCGCAACGTCAACGTGTCTTCCATAGTTCCTGAGGGTGTGCCCGTTTCGACTGAAGTCGAAATCAGCGGAACCAGGATCGGGAAGTGGAAAGCGTGTCTTGTCAGGGTCAAGGGAGAAGCACATTACGCGAACGCGATGAATCTCATTGCCCAGCTTCGCAATATCCCGACCCCCGTCGAGGTGGCATCGTGTAGTCTGAAATCCACCGATGCCATGAATGGCGAGATCAGCTTTGATCTGGTTCTGACGGTTTATGAGAAGCAGCGTGAGGCAAGATAATGGCATTTATACGCAATGATCCGAAACAATCGAAGACCGTCATTGGACTGCTGGTAATCTTGCTCATTGTCGTGGGCGTTACAATTGTGCGCGTAAGACAAGTTATATCGTTGGTGCAGCCATTTCTTAGGGCGCCGGTAGCAGCACAGGCACCCCGATTAAATCGGGGCTACGTAGCGAGCTACAGCCAGATGCGAAATCCCTTCGAGAAACCACCATTTATAGGAGTGTCCTCGATTATATCGGGGCGGATTGCAAATCTGCCCGAACACATAATGGGGACGGGCGAGATTGCAAATCTGCCCGAACACAGCTCGGCGGGAGCCTCGCCCTCCCCCAACACCACAATCCCGCCTATCGATATTCGTTCACTGACATTGCAAGATGGCAAGACCGCTGCTGTCCCACCCATTACTGACAAGAATCAGACCTCGATAATCTCACTTTCGTTGCTGGCTACCATAAAAGGAACAGACGGCACGTCCGCGATCATTAAGATCAATGGTTCGGAAACGCAAGTTGTCGAGGTCGGCGATAGGCTCAAAGGCGGGTTCAAGGTTAAGACTTTGGACGATACGCGTGCTATCCTGACTGACGGGAGGAACATTATCATTGCAAAACGACCGCAACCTTAAAATCACAGCACAAACGATGCCAGCTGGCGCAAGACGCGTCATTATGGCCGTTGCTGTATTCATCTTCTTTGCTCATAGCTCGGCGGGAGCCTCGCCCTCCCCCACCAGTCCAGCTTCGACTTCTCGGGCACCTGCGGTATCTGGAAGTCCCGGAGTGGCGGATTCTTTTGATGTTGACGCGAGTGGTACCGATGTAATGTATGTTTTGGAGGCGCTGGCTCGACAGTCCAGGGCAAACATAGTAATCAGTCCTGATGTCAAAGGACAGGTCAATATACACATCAAGGGACAGCCGTTGCAGTTGATTCTCGACAATCTGGCTACGGCGCTTGACTTTGCCTGGAAGAAGGAAGGTTCCACGTATCTGATCATGCCCAAGCTGAAAGCGGAGCCACCTGTTGTGGAGGCGAAGACGGAGGTCGATGAGGTGCTTGTGTGGGACTGCAAACATATCCGACCGACAGATCTCGTTTTGATGGTAAAGGAGCTGTTTTCGAGTATAAAAGTTTCCGAGGGACCTGGTGTTATCACCCCATCACTCGGCGGAAGCGCTGGGCTTGCCGGTGTGGCTGGCGGCGATGCGACCGGCGGGTCGGCGTCGACGACCGGTGTGCAGGTTTCTGGAGCATCGGGACAGGCAAAACCTGGAGCATCCAAGCTCATATTGATGGGGAGTGGTACCGATCTCGCAAAGGTCAAAGATATACTGACGAAGTTGGATACTCCGCGTAAGCAGGTCAGCATCGAAGTGATAATAACAGAGGTCGGCTCGACTGGAAGCAAGGAACTTGGTGTCGATTGGACATGGTCGGACTATGCTATTAAGGATACAGTAGCTTCAGGGATAGGGTTCGGCAAGTTTAACAAGGGGAGCATATCGGTCACAGGAGCCGTGTCCGCGTTGGTGAAGGATGGCCTTGCAAATTTGCTGGCCCAGCCTAACATATCGGTGTTGGATGGCGAGTCCGCAGACATACTGATCGGCGACCGCATACTGTATCCAAAACTTATAGGTTACAACCAGGTTGGTTCACCGATTTATGATAAGTCCGAAGAGAAGGTGGGCATTTGCCTGCAGATAGCGCCCAGAATTGCGGCCGATGACCAGGTAATCCTGACGCTCTATCCGCAGGTGAGCCTCGTGACCGGTTATCTCAAGACCCAGGCCGGCGATTATCCTCAGATCAGCACGCGTGAAGTACGGACAACTGTGTCGGTGAAGAGCGGGACAACCCTTGCTATCGGCGGTTTACTGCGCAATAATGAGATTGCCAGCATGTCCAAGATTCCACTGCTCGGTGACCTACCGTTCTTCGGTAAGCTATTCAGGCACTCCAAGAAGACAAGCGAGCGCACAGAGATTGTTATTCTTCTTACTCCGAAGATCATTCCCGACGTCGGGGAACAGATTTCCCCGACGATCTCCGAGGGGACGACGATCTCCGAAATAATCGGGACAGGTGAGGTGAAGTAGGATGGCATCTGCTGAAACACTGACATCAATACTTGTTGAAGAAGGTATCCTGACCGGCAAGGAACTCGATGCGGCGCTCGCAGTGCGCCACGATGTCGGCGATGATATCGGGCGCTTTCTTGTTCGAATTGGGATGATCTCGGATCGTGATCGTGTGCGCTGTTCAGGCATTGCGCAGGGAGTCGCGTTCATTGAATTGGCTGGAACTGAGCTTGATACGGAGACCGCACGACTGATCCCTCACTCAATGGCGCTGCGACACAAGGCTATTCCGGTCGGTAGATCGTTGGACATAATCAAAGTTGCTATGGCAAGCCCACTGGATGTTGCGGCCGTTGATGATATCGCCAAGGCTACCGGCCTTGAGCCATTTCCTCTCATTGCTATTGAGGACGAAATACTCGAGGCTATCTTCAACTGCTTTGGCGCGGCTGGTGATGTCAGCGACATAATTATGGAGGCCATCAAGGACGCTGGCACTGAAGTCAGTGTTCGCGAGGAGGAGACGGAAGAGTCGGTATCCAACGTGACCGACCTGCGGGATCTGGTCGGCGGTGCGCCCGTGGTAAGGCTGGTGAATGCGCTTATTGCACGCGCCATCGCCGAACGTGCCAGTGATATACATATTGAGCCAGAAGTTGCTCGTGTGCGTGTGCGCCTCCGCGTTGACGGAATCCTTCACGAGGTCATGAATATCCCCAAAGATCTGCAATCTTCGGTTATATCCCGAATCAAGGTAATGGGTGGAATGGATGTGGCTGAGCGCCGGTCGCCACAGGATGGACGTATCACGCTGATTGCCCGCCCCGCAGAATACGATTTTCGAATCTCAACTTATCCTGCTATCCACGGTGAAAATGTCGTTATCAGAGTCTTGGAGAAAAGCGCCGCGCAGATCACTCTGGACATGCTCGGAATCCATACGGACATCGCCGACGGATTCAGCCGGATGATCGCAGCGCCATACGGGATGATTCTTGCCTGCGGCCCCACAGGCTCAGGTAAGACGACTTCACTTTACGCAGCCCTTAACATGATCAACACAGTGGAGCGCAACATACTCACTATTGAGGATCCTGTGGAGTATCAGCTTTCGGGCGTTATTCAGGCCAATGTGAACCGCAAGGCCGGTCTCACCTTCGCGACCGGGCTGCGCACAATTGTTCGCCAGGACCCCGATGTCATACTTGTCGGAGAAATCCGCGACTCCGAGACAGCGGAGATCGCCGTCGAAGCCGCTCTCACAGGTCACCTGGTGCTAAGCACTCTGCATTCTAACGATTCCGCTGGAGCTGCTGCCCGTCTTATTGATATGGGAATTGAACCATTCCTGGTCGCATCATCCATAATTGGTTTGCTTTCGCAGCGACTTCTACGCACGAACTGCTCACGGTGCGCAGCTCCTATTGAAATAAGTAAAGACTTTATCGAAGCGCTAAATATACCGCCCGATATTGACTTGAGCGGGGCAATGAAAGGTCGAGGCTGCGAGCAATGTGGCCGTACCGGCTACAAGGGCCGCACTGGTATCTATGAGCTGCTTAAAATGGAGGACAACGTCCGCACGGCTATTATCGCCAGGAGTTCGGCCGCAAACATCAGGCAAATTGCAATGAAGAACGGAATGCGATCCTTAAGGCAGGATGCGTTCTCCAAAGTTCAAATCGGGAAGACTAGCGTTGAGGAAGTATTCCGCGTTACGACAGACTAGCAGGGCACGGATAAAGTCACAAAGATATACTTCGGGACTGTTTTTCGTCCCGAAGGGTGAGGTTCTCAAGCTGCTTCGGGGCGAAAAGGGAGCCCGCGAAGCATAGTCCGCCTGATTAGCAGACTTTATCCGGAGGCTGCTAGCGCGTCGGGGAACAGATTTCCCCGACGATCTTATTTTCAGGGCGATCTAGCATCGGGGAACGGATTTCCCCGACGATCTCACGGGCTGGATTGCAAATCCGCCCGAACGTTTCGGGAAAGGGGTTTCCCGAAACAACTTGGAACAGGATACTATGCCGATTTACTCATACAAAGCGATAACACTGGCCGGTAAGATGAAGTCCGGCAAAATAGAGGCGATATCCGAGGCGCGAGCCAGAATGTTGCTGCGACGGAGCGGCGAGCAGGTGGTTGCGATCAAAGAGTTGTTCCGATCCTTATCGGAACGAGAACACAAGTCTACGACCTCGCGTTCCCGGGGAGCGCCTGCCGATGAGGTCGCCGTTACTATCAGGCAGCTCAGTATTCTGGTCCGTGCCGGTGTGCCGCTGGTTGAAGCGCTCCAGGGCCTGGCCGAGCAATCCAGGTCTGTCTCTTTAGGGATATGCCTTCGTGAAATTGGCGGAGACATAAGTCAGGGAATGGCGCTGAGTGCGGCTTTCTCGCGGCATCCGAGCATCTTTCCTGTGCTTGCAGGGGAGATGGCCAGGGTAGCCGAAGCAGGTGGGAACCTGGCAGAGTCTATGGCCAGGCTTGCCGATCACATGGAGTCAGGGGCGGAGATCAAGAGACGTGTGAAGTCTGCACTGGCTTATCCTATGGTTATCGTGGTCATAAGCTTTATCACCGTTATAGTGATGTCAACATTCATATTGCCGCGCTTTGTGATGCTCTTCGAGCA
>JAPLCU010000012.1 GCA_026392045.1 Armatimonadota bacterium | reverse complement strand
TTTTGGGGCGATTATCGCCTATTCCCTGCGCAAAGGTGAGGAAGCGAGAACCTGGTTTCGCCCACCGGGGCTGATTGCGCTGGCTGTGTTCGGCTTGGCAATATTTGCTTCTGTTATATTTTCCGAGAATATCTATGTGAGTCTTGTGCATTTGCTCTTTGTGACGGCATGCATGGGCGCGTATTTTCTTACAGCTAATGTTGCGCATGATGCGAAGTCGGCGACGATGCTTATTGCTGGTATTGTAATCTCTGCATTGGGCATCTGCGCGTTCGGAATCAGGGACTATGCTATCGGCACGGGCGGCGGTGCGGCATTTTGGGCTGTGGTTATGGGATCAGGCGACCAGATGCGGCTCGCGGCGACGTTCATCAACCCCAATTTCCTCGCAGGTTTCCTGGCCTTGGCTTTGCCGATCAGTTTGGGTATGTATCTTGTCTCCTGCAAATTCTCCATGAAGTTGCTGTTTGGCGTTGCGTTTGTGATTGAAATTCTCGCTCTGCTTTTCACTGGCTCCAAGTTCGGAATAGTTGCCGTGGCTGCGGCTATGCTTGTATTTTTGCTGCTCGCGATGATTTCGCAGGCTTTCAATAGAGAGCAGGCTGTGCGGCTGGTGATTATTACTGTGATAATCGCGCCGATGCTGCTTGTGTTTTCGGGTTCAGTGAGATCGAGGGTTGAAGAAGCCAAATCCAAAGGTACGCAGGCACACTCGATTTTATTCAGGCGAGACACCTGGAAAGCCACAGCTCGCATGATCGAAAAAAACCCACTTGTGGGAGTCGGCGCTGGCGCATTCAGCACGGCTTATCCAAGGTATACTATTGCAGGTTCCACGACCCACGCCCACCAGGGTTATCTCCAAACCGGCGCGGAGAGCGGGATTATTGCGATGATCGCGATGATTGTGGGGATGCTCGCGATTGGCTGGGCCGGCGCCAGGGGAATCATTAGGCGAAACGAGCTCAACCAAAGACCAGAAATAGACATTTGGCAGGAGATAATTCCAACCGAAAGCTGGCGGCTTATAAATTGTGCGCTTGCAGGCGCTTTTGCAGGCTGTATGGTCAGGAATCTGGTGGATTCCGATTGGTTTGTGATGGGAATCGCGCTGCCGTTTTGGATGGTGGCGGGGGTATTGGTCTCGCGGACGGGCGCTGCAAGTCAGCCGTTGAAACTTCCTGCGTGGATGCGGACGGCTGCTATGGTGAAATGCTCAATTGCCATTATTCTGAGCATTTCATTTGGTCTGGGCGACTGGTTTGCTCCCCAGGATATGTTCATGCAGCCCAATGTTTCACCAAGCGATGCATTGCATAAATATGAGCTTGCCGCGAGCGTTTCGCCGTGGAATGCTGTGTATCACTACGAACTGGGCAAATACTTGGTTGCCGATGGCCAAACGGAGCGCGGTATAAGCCAGCTTGATATGGCAATCCGCTTGTCGCCCAAGGACGGCGCGGTTTATTTCTGGCGAGGAATGGTAGCAAAGCGAGCCGGTGAATATCAAAAGGCGGTCGGGTTTTTCAATCAATCATTGAAGTTCAGCCCCCATTCCACCCAGAATTTGTCTGAGCTGGCGGGAACCTATAAAGACGCGGGGCAGACGCAGGCTTATGAATCTACTCTCAGGCGAATGCTTGCGATTGAAAACACGCCTTACGAGAAGATCAAGGGCGTGCCAGAGATGGTTGATACTCGTTACGCCAGGGCACATTTTTACTTTGGCGAGAAATATCAAGCCGAGCGCAACTACGGCGAGGCTCTAGCGGAGTTCAAGGCAGCTATCGATAGGCTGGAGGAGTGGCGTTCTTATCTTAACACAAATTATGGCAAGGTCGCTCGCCTCACCGGAAAGCTATCAGCCAGGCAGGAAACAGAGCTTCTGGATATGCTTCGTCAAAGCTATTATGGCAGTTCAGAGGCTTACGCGAAGCTGGGGGATAAGTCACGCGCGGATCAGATGAGGACGAAAGGCGAGAAGATTTAGTTGTGTCTGGCTGGTTTGGGGGAGGGCGAAGGTCCCCCTGAGCCTTGTCTTGTTGCAGTAAGCGGCTCGGCGGGAGCCTCGCCCTTTCCAATAGATGCTCGCCTCCCCAGCGCCTTCCCCCTTCGCGCTTAATCCAGTATAATTCAGGGTGTTATGTCAATTCATATTCCATTATGCACAATTGGCCCCGAGAGTTGGAATGCGGCGCTCACCAAGTTTGATATTGGCGCATTCAAGCTCATAAACAGCGGTCTCGCGTCGCCTGTTATGGATCATATCATGGTGGCGGCGACGTTGGCTGGCGGCGGCGCTTGTCAATCAATTATGTGCCTGGGCTTTGCAATTTTCGGTTGGCGCATGCGCAAGCCCGATTGGCTCAGGGCTGGTCTTGCGGGGCTATTGGCGGCAATTATGTCCACTATAGTCGTGCAGATATTTAAGATTATTTTCAATCGCCCAAGACCCCTGCTCGCCATGTTCGATGTAAGAATTCCAGACAAAGCGCTGTTTGGCCCGAGCTTTCCATCGGGGCATACGATGACGGTATTTGCGATAGCGTTTGCTTGTTCGATGTGTGTGCCCAAGCTTAGATATATTCTGATCCCCTTCGCGCTCCTCACCGGGTTCTCACGGATATACGTTGGAGTCCATTTCCCGCTGGATGTTATGTATGGCGGGCTGGTGGGAGCGTTCTTAGGTTTGGCGGCGGCTGCTATAGTAAAGAGAAAATCTTCGACCAAAAACCAACCGACACCAAATGAGACCGAGGCCGAGTAGTATGAACCGAACGATGATATATATCCTGCTTGCTGTGCTGTGCGGGCTAATGTTCTTCTGGAGACTTGGAAGCGCTCCGGTGATGTTTTTCGACGAAGGGCTCTACTCCGAATGCGCCAGGGAGATGCTGGCAAGCGGAGATTATGTGGTTCCACGGGTGGATGGCGAGTATTTTTTCGACAAGCCGCCTCTTTGCTACTGGGCACAGGCGGGCAGTATGCGTCTTTTGGGCGTGAACGCGCTTGGCGCGCAGCTCCCGTCTGCTCTGTCGGCTCTGCTTATGGTGGGTTGGACGGTATTCCTCGGAAACAAACTCTTTGGTAAAAGGGCGGGGGTTTTCGCCGGGTTTGCTTTAGCTTCCTCGATGCTTTGCGTGGCCGTAGCGCACATGGGTATTATGGACAACGCTTTTTCGCTGATGATCAGCCTGGCTCTGGGCGCGTTTTTGTTATCGTATCTCGGCATTTGGCCTCGGTGGGGTTATATAGGGTCATGGGCTGCGATGGGTTTGGCAAGTCTGATCAAAGGCCCTGCGGGGATAGCGCTTATACTGGCAGCGGCGGGTATGTATTACGTTAAAGCATGGAAGTCTTATGTCAAACTGCGGCCAGCCGATGACGACAAGACCGGCCAGGCGGCGCTTTTTGCCGGTGTGTGGCTGGTAACTATCATCGGATTGTTCAGTTTGGCTGTATCGAAGTTGATGGGCTATATTTTGCCCGCGTTTCCTGCGGCGGCTCTGCTGGTCGGGCTGTTGTGGTCAAAGGTAATCGAAAGCGGAAAAACTGCTTCGCTGAAATCGTCTGCAATATGGTCGTTTGCAATCGCGACGTTCCTTGCAGTGGTATTTGTTATCGTGCCAAAATATCTGCCCAGGCCGATCCCAGGGTTGACTGCAGCTCTGATTCCTATGAGCATCTGCATGTTCGCCGGACCTGCGATAGCGCTTGTGATGGTGTATAAGAACCGCGCCGGAGCGGCATTTGCATCTTTATGCGCGGGAATCAGCGGATTTCTGCTGCTTGCGGTCTGGTTAGGGCTTCCGATAGCCAGCAGGACAATGGCAGACCCGATGGTGAATATGTCCGCAAAGATCAAAGCTCAAGCGCCGGCAAGCGCATTCATAGTCACTATAAACATTGATCCCCCACAGCCCGCTTTCGCATTTTACGCCGAGCGCCCCATGCCTGACCTGGATGTAAAGATATACAAGGATCGCGCCAAACTGCGAGCGCTGCTGGCTTCTGCAAAGACGCTCTACGTGGTAGCACAGGAGAACAAGCTCGACGGCTTGCCAGAGGGCGGCAAGCTGGAAGCTCAATCTCCGCCATATCTTTTGTATAAATTCGGGTCTCAATAGTCATTCGACTCAACCATAGCATACAAAAAAGAGCGGCCTGTTGACCGCCCTCCAGGGAGACTTACTGAGACTGTTTTTTCTTTTTCTGCTTAGGCGGCTGTGATGAACCAAACTCGGTAAAGTCCATGCTGCCGCTCTTTTGTCCCGCTATCTTCGGCTGTTTCGCCTTCTTGGTTTTGGTCTTCTTATTTGCCATGGCATACACTCCATAATAGAAGTTATACCAGCTTGTACCCTATGCAAACGTTAGTGAAACGGCAGCAGCAGGCATTTTTTCACATGCAAATGTTCAATATACCAATCAAAAAAACAGGGCCGAGAGATTCCCGGCCCCACATTATTACAAATAATAGGATTTATTTCTCGGTCAAGCTCTTGCCGGTGAGTTTCGGCTCAAACTTGGAGGAATCGACTCCCATCTCAGCGAGAATTGTCGGGACTATATCTCTCTGGTTGCCGTCGCGGGTAACTTGCTTGTCATTGGTGGCTAGAAACACCGTTGGTGCGTTCTTATGGCCCTTGCCGCCTTCATCAAAGCCATGATCCGAGTTCACGTAGATCAGAGTCTTGTCATAGATCTTCAAGTCTTTAAGTTTTGTCACGACCTTACCCAGCCATTCATCGCAGAGAATGTAGGAATCGTTTTCTTGCTTGGAGTTCTCCCCGAACTTGTGGCCCTGGCTATCCGGATCACTGAAGTGGAAGAACATGAAGAAGCGATCCTTGCTGTATTTATCCAGATAACCGAGAGCTAATGGACCGACCTCGGGAGCGTGGCGAGCTTTCTCACCATCCCAGACGTCCATGTTCTTGTAGACCAGATACCAGGGCTCGCCGAGTTTGTTCTGCCCAGCGGCATTCTGCGCTTTCTTTTTCGCTGCTGCCTGGTTGGCTGCTCTGCGCTGTGCTCTCAGGGGATTCCTGGGAGTTGCAGCGGCAGGGGTTACCGGCGCTGTTACAGCGGGCGTTTCGCCAGATTTGGGAGCGGTCACGGCCGCATCGGCTGGTTTTGCATCCCCGGGATCAAGGGTCTTGGGATCAATGGCAACCTTGGGCGGGCAATTGCCGATGTGATGGGTCTTGCCTGTAAGCATAACCGTGGCGATCTTATCTTTGCCCAGGGCGCTTTCCAGCCGCTCGAATATAGTGTAACCCACGGGGATCGGCTTGAATTTGCCGTTGCTGAAGACGCCGGTGACCTCGGGGTCGTATCCTGTGAGCATTTGAGAGTGTCCGGCTTTGGTGTCTGTGACGTGCGTGACTTGGATGTCTACCAGCTTTCCCTCTTTGATGAGCGCGGCGAGGTTAGGCAGTTCATTTTTAGAAAGGCATTCTTTCAAGTGCTCGCGCTGGACGCCATCCCACGAAAATAAAATGGCATTTTTGTCATTGGCTGCGGAAGACGGAATTGCAGCCGTTGCTATCGCGAGCGCCGCGATGAGCATAAATCGAGCGGTTTTCATCTTTTCCTCCTAAGGTTTGCGTAAGCAATACATATTATTTGACGTTAATACGTGCCCACCGGTTACAGAACCCAGCCTATAAATATCGCCTATTCAGCCTTAGGTTCTTTTGTCTCAGGCGCATGGGCTTGTTTGATCTTTGAAATACCTTGATATAGCTGCATGACTTTAAGCGCTGTTCCGGCTACACCAACCGCGGCAGCCATCTTGGGGCTAACCGCTTCGTTCACCTTTTCAGAAACCGATTGGACGGTATTTCCCACCGAATCCGCCGTTGATTCGGCCTTGGTCATGATGGAGTCTACCTTCACGCTGACCTTTTCGGCGGTCTCTTTAGCTTGCTGAGCGATGGATTCCACACGGTCTACGACCGGCTGCACCTTATCCATAACCTCGTCTATCTTTGTGCTGATCATCTTTTTGAATGCAAAGATGGCATAGATAATAGCCAGAGCCGCAACAACAACCCCGGCGGTTAGAAACAATTGGCAAACTGCGATTATACTTAATGATGTGCTCTCGGACATAATATTCCTCCTTGCGCGTAGCAAACAGACATAATAAGCTTCGCCTAAGACGCGCTTTTTTCCTTCTATGGGTTTACCTGCAAGGCAGAAAGGTGAAACTTATCTCTTTGATGTCCTGTCCTGCGAACAAATAATGGGCTATGCTTATTGCGCAGTCGATTCAGGCGCTGTTTTACTTCCTCAGGTGAAGTAGGAATACAAAATCTTCCTTTGCGCGAACAGCGTGGTTATAGTTCGGCGGCATGTAGAAATGATCACCTGCCTTGACTTCATTTACCTCTTGGCCAAGAGTGAAATCAGCCAGACCTTGAATTACATATATGACTGCGGGCATGGTGGATGTGTGGGGGGAAAGATACTGACCCGCGGGCATCATGAAAAGAACGACTTTGTAATATTCGTTATCTTCCACAGGGATGCTGAGAATGCCTTCTTTGGGCATTTCGATCATTTCCATCAGATTCTTGATTTTGTGCGGCATGTGATATAACCTCGCTATTGCTAATCTGGGCAATATTATACCACAAGCAAATTGCCGCAAAACAAAAAATGGGCGACCCGATTGGATCGCCCGAGCAATTTCTCAGCTCTATACGTAAGAGAAACGTCGCGCGCCTACAAAACACTTCTTGTAGGCTCCTGTATTAATATTGCTGAATTTCACGCCTGTTGTGGGGGTTGATGCGTGGATAAATACGCCATTGCCCAGATACAGACCCACATGGCTAACGTAACCCTTCATCATGTCGAAAAAGACGAGATCGCCCGTCTTTAGCTGGTTGCGTTTAACGGGCTTTCCGGCCTTAAACTGCTGGCGCGCGGTTCTTGGAATACTGACACCGAGCGATGAGTAGACGTAGCGCGTGAAGCCGGAGCAATCGAACGCGCTTGGGGTGATGCCGCCCCATTTGTAGGGAGTCCCGAGATAACGGGTAGCGACTTTGCGAATGTTGCAAAGGGCGCCATTTTTGGCAGATGGCGTGTTTTGTGCAGATTTGCAGGTCTTGGAAGGCGCCGCTGACCTGACTGCACCGTCATCAAGCGTGAGAACGACAGAGACATCTTGCATGCTTTCGCTGCCGGTTCCGTCATCGATGGCTTGGTTAGCCTCGATTTGGATCTGGGGTGGTGTCTGAGCTTCATTCGGTGCGGCAAACGATGCGCTAGCCGTCGCGAGGAGAAGCGGGACCGCCACGGTTAGTGCGGCCCAGGGGTTGGTGTTTCGCAATGGAAAACCTCCTTGGTTTATTCCATTCCCACCGCGCCTTTGGAGATCCAAATGGGTCCCATCACCGCCCAAGTATTGCGGCTAGGCGCCCCTTCCTCTTTTCCCAGTTGGGCAATGCCCGTTCTAATGACGAGTCTGTTGCCCACACAAGTCTCATAATATCACATGCATAACGCAGTGTAAACCCCTAATGTTAAATAAGTTTGCTGTCTGTATGCTCGGTTGGCTTGCTGCCGGGCTCAATATGTAACAACCAGATCGGATGATGGTGCGTGACCCAGCTGCGTGTCACACGTCCTGTAAGAATGCCGCTGATCGAGCCCTGATTTGCAAAAACACTCAGATATAGATGGCCGAGAATTCCTGCGATCATGATGACGGCAGCGATGTCGTGAAGCGTAAACGTCCAAGATGCCGCAGAACCCTTCCCATGCACCAGCATCCATCCCGTGGCGCACATCAAAATCCCTGTGCAGAAAACGATTAGCCAAAAGAAGAGTTTTTGGCCGGCATTGAACTTTTCAGCCGGACAACTCCCCCTCAGCCAGAGATAGCCGCCAAATCGGCGAAGCCAATGTATGTCACACGGCGTGAAGCGCGCATTTTTCCACCATATAACCAGCATCCCAACCAGTGAGATCATAAAAATAGCACCCACCTGCCCGTGAATGCCGCGCCAACGCCCGTCCGGTGTCTCCAGATGAAGCAGAAATGCAACACCGGTTATCGCCAGAAATGCGAAGCTGGCCGTTGTTAGCCAGTGCACAATTCGCTCGTAGATGGTAAAGCGCAGGATGCTTGGCTCTCCACGGACCATTTTTACTCTATGCGGCCCGAATATGGCATAATGGAGGGCGCTGAGCGCGAAAATGATAACAAATAGCCATACTGAAAGCGGTTTTACGAGGCGCTCGCGGATATCGCCCGACATTATGTCTTTTCTTGTCAGCCCCATTGCACGGTAATTCGGAATGCTTCCGCCATTTGCGCCGAAGAAGAATTGAGAGGTATTCGAATGGCAATTCTGGCACCCTGTGGCGCCCAGGGCGAGAGATGAGACCGCCACATCGTGATGGATGGGCGTCTCGGTATCGATTGGCAAGATCCTTCCGTTGCGAATTGCAAAGGAAATATTACCAGAATGGTCGGAACGACCAGCATGGCAGGTCTCGCAGGCGATCTTTTTTATATGAAGGGCCGTGAATCCGCGATGTAAGGGCTTTGGCGCAGTGGATTTGGCATTGTGGCATCCGACGCACGACGGCGAGCTCAAGGCACGGTGGCCGGCGTTCTGATGACAATCTACACAAGTCATACCGTTATGAGCGTTACCGACATTAGTGTCTTGCATACTGCTGTGGCAGGATTCGCAGGCGGCATTGCTCGGCTTAAGTGAGAGCTTATCGATTGTGCCGCTTGAACTAAACGCACTGGGCTTCGTGCTCAGATGGCAGCTGAAACAATCGCCGGATTGAGCGTCTAAGCTGTCGCTTTCCCTGTTGAAATGCACGGACGCAGCTTTATCGGCGACGTCGTGACAGTTACCGCAGGTTTTTTTATAGTCAACCATTTCGATCTGTGAATGCTTCAGCGTATTGCCGGCGGAGTCGGAAAGCGTGACATCTTCACCTGACCACGAAGGCGCCGCGAGGGCCGTTGTCAAGAGAATTGCCAGAGATAAAATCCTAAGATTACCCACCATACGCGCCTCCTTGATTGTTGCATATTAAACATTATAGCAAATAGCTGAGGCGGTCAAACATCAAGCGAGGCAGTTTTTACATGGATCACAAAATAGTCGTTGATTGCTGCAACACACGAATACTGGAAGCGTCTAAGTAGAAAAGGCGCAAAGTCTCGACGTTTGATGCATTGAGGTTGTTGACGTAGCCGTCCTGCCTGTTCTATAATCAACAACAGGGATAAGGATTATGGCCGTTATCGACTGCCGATAAACGGAGATTCTTCAGGAGGAAGAGATGAGTAGATTTAAGTGTATTTTGATCTTGATCGTGGTAGCGATGCTCGCGATGCCGGCTGGTTATCTCGTGGCGCAGGAAACACCACCGACCAACCCGCCACCCGCAGCGACAGAGCCCCCTGCAGCGGAATCCACCCCACCCGTTGTAACACCAGCGCCAGCGCCAGCCGCAACTGCATTCGTGGCGCCGGCAATAATGGCGGATACTTCGATATTTAGAAGAACTCCCGTGATCGATGGTATGATCGAGGATGGTGAATGGGACGCGTTCTATGCGTTTGCAGCCACAGGTTGGGACGCGACCACATTCGTGGATTGGGACGGAGCAAATCTCTACATAGGCGTGAAATCCAGCAAACCTATTGATCTTCAGGCTGTAATTGATTGCAATTCGGATGGTTGGTTCAACGGTGACGACAACTACGAGTTCAAGACTACAGGCGGCGCCAGCGGCGCTACGACGCTCATTGTGAGCAAATATAATTCAAGAAATACTAAGATTCCCATAGCTGCACCGGTTTCACAAGATGAAGCTTCGCTAATAGATATAAAAAACGGGCGCACCGACACGACTAATATGATTGAGATGAAGATCCCGGCTATGTTGATCAAGGGACTTAAGATGACACCGGACCGCAAGATAGGGCTTCAGATAAACTTGAACGCAGGCGATGCATTTGGTGGGTGGATACCTACCAAAGATATTGGGGATACACGAGAATGTACTCTGGTTACCAAGAAATTTGCCGCGCTCAAGCCGCTGGACCTGGGATTTGTGCTCAGGAACGAGCGCGTTGCGCGGGGCGATGAAGTGGTAGGGAAATTCCACCTGACAAACACGGGCGCAGAGAGCGTTGACGTTCGGAGCTATGTGATAGGCGGCGAGGGAAAAGCTGGCGAGTTTTTGAGCAGCCAAAAGGTGCGCACAGAAGGAATATCTCCCAAAAGTCACTTGGTCCATGAGGTCAAATCTATCGTTCCCAGCGATATGAGGCTTGGGAGCTGGGCTATTGGCGCTGAAGTGCGGTCTAGAACAGAACGGCTCGGAAGCGCGTTGATTAGCTTCGAGGTCGTTGAGCCGTTTGAGATTGAGCTCAAGCTTCCATCAAAAAAGATCAAACCAGACGTTAAGGATATTACGTTCGCAGTGGTTGTGCGAAATAATACGCGGGGCAGAATTCGCGGAACTGCAAAGATCAGCCTCCCTACAGGTTGGGAGCTGTGGCGCAACGTGGGAACTAAGGAGTTCTCGGCGCCCCAGGGCGATGGATTAGGTTCAGCGTCATTCAAGGCGAAGCCGCCGCTTGGCGTGTCAGGCGACGTGCCCGTAAAAATGTCCGTGACGGTCGGTGGCCGAACCATAGAGACCGAAGGGAAGATCGTTATAGCCACTCCGTAGACCTGGAAGCAGCAAGCGATGAGTCTAAGCCCTCGAGGAGCCAGTCCTTGAGGGCTATTTTGTTATAAACCCCAAGTAGACAGACATCTGTCTGTATCGGGCCAGATTTCGTTAGATAATAAATATTTGTTGGGGTGGCCATTATCACACTATTAGTTGCATACGATAAACAAGGGGATGAAATGCGGATTTGTGCTGAATCCATAAAATGTAGGGCAGGCGCTGGCCCTATAGGCCTAGGCGCCTGCAAGAAGAAGTAATATTCGTTCCATATCGTCGTCAGAATAGAATTCAATTTCAATTCTGCCGCGCTCCTTGTTGCGAACGAGATTGACTTTAGTTCCGAAGACTTCGCGCAGCCGGGCTTCGATAGCAAGCATGTTTGGGTCCTGTTCTCTGGATAATGTTTCACGTGAAACATTGCTACCAGAAGATTTTCCCATTCGGCTCTTCGACCATTCGCGGGCGAGTCGTTCCGACTCGCGTACTGAAAGCCCTCTGCTCATTACTCGGTCACAAACTTCGATTTGGGCATTATCGCTATCGACTGATAGAATGGCGCGTGCATGGCCTTCAGAGATTCTGCCGATGCGCAAGTGTTCCAGAACCACCTCCGGCAAGTTAAGTAGACGAATCGTGTTAGCGATGGATGATCTACTCTTTCCAAGACTGAATGCCAAGTCCTCCTGCGATAGACTGAACTCCTCGGCCAAGCGCTTGTAAGCATTGGCGGCTTCAACAGCGTTAATATCTTCGCGCTGCAGGTTCTCAATGAGCGCCACCTGAAGGCTCTGCTCATTAGTCAGTTCTCTTACCACAGCAGGAATGCGACTGAGCCCCGCAGCATTTGCGGCCCGGAACCGTCTCTCCCCCGCGACAAGCTCAAAATTGCCATCGCCTTTCGGTCGTACCACAATTGGCTGCAGGATGCCATGAACTCTTACCGAGTTAACAAGCTCCTGAAACTTCTCGTCGCTAAATGTTTCTCTAGGCTGATATGGATTTGCGCTGATGCGCTGAAGCTCGATCTCAGGCCCCCCCTGACGATCGCCTCTCTCCGCACCAGGAATTAAGGCACCAAGCCCTTTACCGAGACCCCTGCGTTCCAAATACAATTACCTCCTCGGCGAATTTTGTGTAGGCTTCCGCTCCCTTTGATTTAGGATCGTATGTGATGATAGGCATACCATGGCTGGGCGCCTCGCTAAGTCTAACATTTCTCGGCACAACAACCTTCGATACCTTTTCGCCGAAGAATCTATGCACTTCTTCAGCAACCTGCTGCGAGAGATTCGTCCGGTAGTCGAACATAGTCAATAGTACTTTGGCAATGTCCAGGTCCGGGTTCAGGTGCTGCTTAACTAGTTCCACCGTTCTCAGAAGCTGGCTAATCCCTTCAAGTGCATAATATTCGCATTGTATCGGCATCACCACATGGCTCGCTGCCGCCAATACGTTTACCGTTAGCAGACCAAGCGAAGGAGGGCAATCGATGATAACGAAATCATAATTCTCACTCACGCGCCCTATTGCCTGCTTGAGCTTGGTTTCGCGAGACATCATCGACATCAACTCAATGTCAGCGCCAGCCAGGTCCAGCTTTGCCGGCACCAGGTCCAGTCCAGCGATGTCTGTGTGTACAATGACCTGCTCAAGGGGCACATCATTGATCAGGACATCATAAATGCAGTGGTCCAGGTGAGATTTGACAACACCCACACCGCTCGTGGCATTTCCCTGCGGATCGGTGTCCACAAGCAATACCTTCTTTCCGGCGACAGCCAGGCAAGCAGCCAGGTTTACCGCCGTCGTGGTCTTCCCCACGCCGCCTTTTTGGTTTACAACAGCTAGAATATTAGTCATTTTATCGTCCATCAGTTACTTAGTCAAATATGTTTTAGCCATCGCTGGCCTCAACTCCTCCTAAATCCGTACACAAAAAGCCAGGGCTTCAGCTCCATGCCAGCCCTGGCACACTACGCACTAGACACGTGTCTACCTTATCCTGTCCGCTTCCAGGCGCCGAATCATCATGTCAGCAATATCTTTGCCGCTAACATTATACTCGCCCTTGCGGATTCTTTCCTTGAGGTCGTTAACCACTTCTTCGCGGATATCGGGAACACCTGCAAGCGCCGCCTCAGCCACTACCATTCCCTGTTCAAGCGGTGATAACTGCCTGCCGTTAGTCGGCTTAGAGGAAATCAGACCTCTGGGTCTATCCTCGGGGAGAATTTTAGTCTGCGCCGCACCGGCGCTTCCAGCTGCCTTACCTGATTCAACTTGCGAAATCTTCATTGTATTGTCCTCCCGTGTTATCCATCCACTTCGAAGAAGCCTCTACATAATACGACAGGACGCAAAAAAAGGCAAACCTCGAAGGCTTGGAAAACGGCAGCCCGGCTGACTTATCTCACCTAAGTGAGCGTTAGTCCCGATGGCTTTGCGTCCTCCCCTTTCGAGAAGTTTGCCTTTATCGTCAATATTTACTTCAATATTCATTATCGGCAGCAGCAGATGCAGTCTTTAGGGTTCCCAAAAAATATTTCTAAATATTTTTTCAGTAGAACTCTCTGTCTCTCTTTGCAGAGACCAAACCACGAACGATCATAGTCAAAACAATCACCATCGCAGCCACGATAATACCGATCAGCAGCGGCTTCCCAGACTCATCAGGAATCGGCGGGCGAGCTGCAGACAAGCCCAGTAGTGGGTGGGTGTCTATTATGCCGGTCTCCACCGCATTAGCATACCACTTGTAGAATCTCTTTATGCCTACCCGTTCGATCAGAAAGTGGAAACTCTGCAGCTTCCGCTGATATTGCCCAGTAAGCTCCACAACTTTGGCTTCAGTTACACCGGAAAGCTTTTCGGATGGCTTACCATACACCCGTCTACTGGTATCGGTCGAAAAATGAACCGCACTAGCCTCCTGGAACCAGAAAGGCAGCGGTTTCGGGGAAGCAAGCGATATATAAGCGTGCACAAGTTCGTGATTGAGTATGTCAGAGTCCTCTTTCGCAAAACCCGAGCGTATAACTACGATGTAACGGCCATTCATGGTCACGCCATTCAACGCTGAATTGCTGGCATCAGGAGATGCAAACGTCTCCCGAAGCTCAGCCGGCAGCGACTTTCTCGCAAAGGTTTTCACAAGCACAGCGGTTTCAGGAGCGGGAATTTTAACCACATTGCGCAAGGCAAGCACGGATGAGGCCTGGCACGTCCGGAGATCGACGCGCCTCGCATCCTTAAAAAGCTTGATTAGCGCGTCTTCAGGCGGACAGAATATGTCCCCCGCCGCAGCAAGCCCAGTGCTCAATAAAACAAGCGCTCCAACAAGAATCGACCTAAATCCAGATGATATCACCTAGTTCCACCTCTACGTATGGTATTGTGCATTAATCTTCACGTAATCGTATGAGAAATCGCATGTAAACGCCGTGGCGCTGTGCTCACCCAACCCCAAATCAACCGTAATGTGAAGCTCTTTTTCCAGCATAGGCTTTCTCGCAAGTTCAGGATCCATCTTCACGGGCTCTCCGCGCTCGACTATCTTCACATCGCCGAATGACAGAGATGCATTTTCCGGAACTACTTTCGCTCCAGAACCGCCAACTGCGCACAATACCCTGCCCCAGTTCGGATCCTCGCCAAAGATAGCCGTTTTGACCAGGGGCGAGTTCGCAACTTTAAGCGCTGCCGCCTTTGCATCAGCGTAAGTTTCCGCATTAACTACATGAATTTCAACATATTTCGTGGCGCCCTCGCCATCCATGGCAATTGCCCGAGCCATTTCCATGCAGACCTTTGCGAGCGCTTCCTCGAAATCTCTATGCTCGGGAGCGCCTTCAAGAATCTCCGAACAACCCGAAGCGCCGTTTGCAAACGCAATTACTGAGTCGTTTGTGCTCATATCGCCATCGACCGTAAGGCAGTTCAGGCTCCTATCCACGCTTGAGACGAGGCATTTCTGGAACGTCACCGGGTTAATATTCGCGTCGGTCGTAACAAAACACAGCATTGTGGCCATATTAGGGCAGATCATGCCCGCGCCTTTGCAGATCGCTCCGATTCTCACCGGCGCTCCGCTGATTTCGATCTCATAAGCGGTCATTTTTGGGCGAGTATCGGTGGTCATAATAGCTTGAGCAGCAGCTTCGCCGCCGTTTTCATCAAGCTCAGCGAGCGCATCCATAATGCCGACATCGATCTTGTCCATCGGGAGCCGAACTCCGATTATGCCCGTGGAAGCATTGTAAACCTCGTCTATTGGCACATTCAGCAGCTCACCGGCGAAACGGCAGATATAATCGACATCCTTTAGCCCCTGCTCACCAGTGCATGCATTTGCATTACCGCTGTTAACCACAATCGCCCTGCCGCGCGCGATCTTGATTCTTTCCATATTTCGGACGACCGATGCCGCCTTGAATGCATTTGTTGTAAAGACTCCGGCGACAGAACACTGTCTTTCCGAGTAAATGAGCGCCAAATCCGTCCCTTTTTCCTTAATGCCGCATCTGACCCCAGCTGCCTTGAATCCTTTTGGCGCAGTAATTGCACCCTCCACTTGCTTCATATTTCACTACTCCAATAAAAAACTACGGATAGATTGCGGGGCTCATGAGTCCGGCAGCCTGATCAAATCCGCACATCAGGTTCATATTTTGAATAGCTTGGCCGGCAGCGCCCTTGCCCATATTATCAATTGCGCAGGTGACGATCACTCGATTCGTGCGTGAATCGGAAACCAGCCCGATGTGGCAGAAATTAGTACCGAAGACATCTTTTGTGCAAGGCTGCTTTCCTTCATCCAGCACCATCACAAACGGCTGCCTGGCATAGAACTCACGGTAACGCGCAATCATCTCAGCGCTTGTAGGTACAGTCTTGCCCTGCGCGGCGCTTGCGTATGCCGTTGTCAAAATGCCGCGGTTCATCGGCGCCAGATGAGGCGTGAAATTCAGGCGCACATCCTTGCCCGAAATTACGCAAAGCTCCTGCTCGATTTCAGGTGTATGCCTGTGAGTTGCGACATCATACGCTTTGCATCCTTCGTTGACCTCACAGAATAAGCCCGCCGCGCTCAGCTTGGAGCGCCCAGCGCCCGACACACCCGATTTGGAATCGACAATCATAGACTGCACGCACACGAAATCGCTGCCGACAAGCGGCGCAAGCGCCAGAATCGCGCCCGTGGCATAGCAACCCGGGTTCGCGACTATCCTGGCCGCCGCGATCTCTTTCGGGTGAAGTTCACTGATGCCGTAAACTGCTTCCGCAAGCGCGTCTATGGCGATGTGCTCCATGCCATAGTATTTCTTGTATGTCTCTACGTCTTTAAGGCGGAAATCAGCGGGCACATCAATAATTTTCTTACCACGGGCAAGAAGCTCGGGCACAATCTTCATCCCCGCGCCGTTTCCCTGTGCCTGAAAAAAGAAATCTGCTTTTTTCGCTGCCGTGTCCAGATTATAGCTCTCACACAGCGGCAGATTTTGGCCCAAAAAACTGGGGAATGCTTCAGATATTGGCTTTCCCTCGAATGTGCTGCTCGCTAAATAAGTGATCTCTACTTCAGGATGGGCCAGCAGATACCTGATCAGCTCTGCTCCCGCATATCCTGAAGCCCCAATAATGCCTACTTTAATCATCGCCGTATTTCCACCTCAACAATTTTATTACACTCAAATTATACAGCGACCAGATACCATTGGCAAACATGTAAGAGTTAAGAAACGATGAATACTTCGCTGCGACCACGGGAGGGCGAAGGTCCCCCTGAGCCATTTCCCTTCGCAGCTACAAGGCTCGGCGGGAGCCTCGCCCTCCCACAAACTTGACGCCGAATGCTTTGTGCGCTAAGATAACTTTAGTTTAAGAAAGGAACCTGAAAATGAAGATCAAATCACTGTTATTGGTATTATTTGCGCTAGTCATCGTGGTTGCAGGCTGTGGGAAAAAGTCCCAGCCCAAAGCTAAGGCTCCCTTGCCAGCGCCTGTTGTTGCGGTAGGAGATACAGTTACAGTCCATTACAAAGGTTGGCTAGATAATGGCAAGGTCTTCGACACATCTAAGAAACCCGGCCGCGAGCCGTTTGAGTTCACAGTGGGCGCAGGTCAAGTTATCCGGGGTTGGGATGAAGGCCTAATTGGAATGAAGGTTGGAGAAACCCGAAAACTGACTATCCCACCGGAATTGGGCTACGGCGAAACAGGTCAAGGCCCAATTCCGCCGAATGCCACTCTGCATTTCGAGATTGAGCTTTTGAAGATCAAAGCAGGATAGTTTCTTATCTTTACTGCACTTATTGTCTTATTGACAATATTTCTTTAGCAGCACGTTTGCCCGGCTCCCCTTGTGCGTCCTCTTTCACTATTTGCTGAAATAGACGCTGAGCTTTGCCGGGCATCGCTGCCTTTTTGTAAGCCAATGCCAGATTCAGCCTATCCTTAGCGCTCAATCTCACGAGAGACGCTGCCCGCTCATACGCCCGGATCGCCTCTTTGTAATCTTTTAACTCGAAGCTTGCTTTTCCCAAATTGCGCCAAGCCGGTGCCAGTTTTGGGTCCAATTTTGTCGCCAGCTGGAATGCCTCAGCAGCCTTTTGCATCTGTCCCGTTGCCGCAAGCCCTATTCCGGCCTGATATTCTATCTCAGGCTTATCTCCGAATAGCCGTTTTGCTTCCGCCAGCCGTTTCAGCGAAGCATCTACTTGGCCAAGCGTGCGTTTTACCACTGCAAGCCGTATGTAATCGCATGAGTCCAGCTGCCCCGGTATAGAACGAGCAATTGCCGCTTCAATTTCCTTATCTGTCTCTTGAGGGTATCCTGCCGCAAAAAATATTCTGCCTGCCTCTGATCTCATTATTGCAAATCTTGTGTTGCTTGCAGAGATTCCTCGTGCCCACCTGATATCCGACTCGTAATTCTTGCAGCTCTGCACCGTCAGCAGCCCGCAGTAGATCATAAACGCACAAATAATAATCATAGCAATAGTAGGCCAGTTTGCCATTGATTTGGGCCGCAATTCATATAGTTTCAAAGCCATCCAGCCGATGATCAGCGAAGATCCCACGCTTGCGAGGTAGACGAATCGCTCGGCTGGCAGCGGACCAATGGTAGGCAAAATGTTAGAAACCGGCAACAGCGCCAAGAATACCCAAAGCGCTCCAAATGCCACAATCGGAGTGCGTTTCCTTGCCCAGACCGTCAGCCCCAATAGTCCGATGGGCAGCAGCCATGTTGCAGCCGCAATCATTGGATATTTCATAGCCATCGGGAATACATCATAAATGACTCGCGATTCCTGAGGCACAAAAAGCATCCTTAGATAAGCTGCATACGCGATTCCTATGCAGACTAACCGCTCATGAATTTTAAGTGCAATGATGCTTTCCAATGAAGAACCTACCACGTGTTTCCGGCAGACCATGTAGACAATAAGCGTGGGGAGCATCACAATCACCCACTTCAGCAGGTCCTTTTTGCGCTCGGATTTGCCAAATATCCACAGATAAGCAGCTATCAATATGAGTGTGGCGATTCCCATTTCTTTAGAGAATAGAGCGCATCCGAATAATAGCGAGCAGCAAACAGCCAAGGGCCAATTGAATTGCGGCCTGGTTTCATAAAGCGTCATGAAAAGTAACAGCGAAGCAAGAATGAAAAGCGTGGATAAGACATCCGTCCTTCCGCAGATCCAGGATACCGATTCCGCATGGCTGGGTAACACCGCAAACGCTACTGCGGCCACCCCGGCCACGAAGTTGCTCTTTGCTATGCGCTTGCTTATCCCAAACACCAGCAGGACCACCGCAAGGTTCATCAAGACATTCATAACGCGAAATGCAAGTGGATTAGCGCCCCAAAGCGCATAGTCTAATTGGAAACTGACCGTACTGAGCGGGCGATAGTAAAAACCTATTGTGTCGCCGAGATTGCCGTGCAGAAAATCCGTCTGGAAAGCTTTCGTAATGTTTGATAGACTGTGGACCAGCGGATCGTAGACAATCAGAGCCCAATCGTCCAGAGTGAACTTGCCCCGCAGAGATGAGAGGTAAGGCAGCAGGGCCGCCAAGACAATTATTATTGGTAGAGCCTGTCGCTTGATGCGAGCAGTTCTTGGTTTAGGTTTTGAGTTGTTGCGCAAAGTTGTTATTCCTCTGCCAAAGCTTAACATGTCGCCAATGCTGAGTCAAGGAGTTACCTTTAGCAGGGCAACTATCCAAGTCAAATAAATGCCCCGATGCATCTCGCATCGGGACATTTAAGCTTATCTCCAAGGGTGTTCGATGTTTTGTATCGCATCGTAACCGCGCCACATCATAAGGTGGTCGAGAATAGTCAAGCGAACCATAGCTTCGGCGACTGCAACCAGCCTGGCAGTGACTGTCGGGTCTCTGCGTGTGATAGCCGATAGCTTTTGGTTTTGCATCGTGGCCATATTCACCGTCTGCTGATCGATTGAGACCGTAGGGGTGGGTTTCACCGCGATTCTTATCATAATATCCTCGCCGTTTGTAATGCCGCCCTCAATGCCTCCAGCCCTGTTGGTTCTGAACCTGACTTTTCCGTCTTCATCGACGTAAGGAATGTCATTGCATTCAGAACCCTTCATATTGCTCACGCCAAACCCCGCGCCGAACTCCACGCCTCTCACAGCGCCAATGCTCATAAGCGCGTGGGCGAGAGTCGCGTTAATCTTATCGAACACCGGCTCGCCAAGACCTGCCGGAACGCCATGCGCGATCACTTCGACAGCGCCGCCAGCGGTGTCGCCTTCGTCTTTTATCACAAGCACACGCTCGATCATCTTTTTTGCAGCCTCGGGATCTGCGCAGTTGATATGGTTTTTGCGGTAATGGGCTTTAATATCCTCAAAAGAAAGCGGTTTGGATTTGATTCCCATGCATTCGCAGGTATGGCCCAATACTTCAATGCCCTGCTTTGCAAGTATTTTCTTCGCCACAGCGCCAGCCGCAACGCGCATGCAGGTCTCGCGGCCGCTCGCTCTGCCCGCGCCGCACCAGTCGGCGAATTGGCCATATTTGATCATATGCGTATATTCGGCATGTCCTGGGCGCACGAGGTCTTTGACATCGAAATACTGCTTAACATGAATATCATGCCTGTCCACATTGTAGATTATCAAACCGAGCGGCGCGCCGGTAGTAACTCCATTGAGAACTCCCGCAAATATATGCACCTGATCGGTTTCCTGCCTGGGGGAGTCCAGCGGGCTGGTGCCAGGGCGCCTGGCGTCCAGTTCCATTTGTATTTCCCCATCCGAAATCTCAAGACCAGCCGGACACCCATCAATTATTGCCACCAAAGCGTCGCCGTAGCTCTCCCCGCACGCCGTGACCCTGAACATTCTTCCGAAACTATTACCTAACATGTTTTTCCTCCAAATAACTCCAAAGCTTCGTCGCTCGGTCCTTTATAATCTTTCTAATCGCACATTTTCATCGTAGCTCCCGCGCCATTCATCAATTCCACAAACGTCGGGAAAGTTACATCCAGCGCTTCGGCAGCCCAAATCGTCGTCTGTCCCGCCAGGCAAAGCCCCGCTATGGCAAGCGCCATTATGACACGGTGGTCATAGTGGCCGTGAACATCCCCCGAATGAAGCTGCCTTCCCCGTATGACCAAACCGTCCGGCAGCTCTTCAATATCCGCCCCCAGCTTGCTGAGTTCCTCGCGCATAACGCGTATGCGGTCGGTTTCCTTGAGCCTGGCTTGCGCTACATTTACCAGCCTTGTCTCGCCCTGGGCAAAGCACGCTGTCACCGCAAGCGCGGGAAGCGCGTCGGGAGTGTTGCCAAGATCAAACTCTCCCCCAATTAGCTTTCCGCCCGTCACGCGGATATCACGTTCGGTCGTTTCTACTATAGCGCCCATCCGCTCAAGCATATCAGCGACAGCTTTATCGCCCTGGGTGTCGCTCAAATCCAAGCCCGGCAAGGTAATTGTCGAGCCGGTAATTGCCGCCGCGCACATAAAGAACGCCGCCGAGCTCCAGTCCGCCGGAATGCTTCTATCAAAAGGCCTGTAATGCTGCCTTCCGGGAATCACAAACCTCTCAAAACCATCGTTTTCGATCACCATCCCCTGATCTTGAAGCCAGCGCAGGGTCATCTCCACGTAAGGCTTTTCAACCAGATTTTTGACTTCGATCTTCGTATCGCCGCTTGCCAGAGGGCAGTTGATCAGCAGACTCGTCAAATACTGAGATGTCTTGCTGCACTCCAGCCTGACGCATCCGCCTTTCATCGCCCCGTTCACACGTATCGGGGGCGTCCCTTGAGGGTTTGCGAACTCAATCTTAGCGCCCAACGCCTGCAGCGCCTCAGCAAGCGGACCTGCAGGTCTGCGCCTGATTTGTTCGTCGCCAGTCAGCACATTCGGCTGATCCGTGAGGCAAGCGGTTCCAAGAGCAATGTATAGCGTTGTGCCGGAGTTTCCTACATCGATATCTTCCCCGGCTGCTCTCGGCTTTCCTGCGAATCCGCGCACTATCCATCTGTCGGCCTGCGTTTCGATCTCCGCTCCCAGCGCACGATACGTGTGCACAGCCGAAAGCGTGTCCGCCGCCACAAGCGGCTTTCGAATGATCGAAACGCCGTCGGCAAGCGACGCAATAGCCACCGCGCGCACGGTGTGCGACTTAGAACCCGGGATTTCCACCGCTCCCGATAGGCAAGATTTGCTTGAAATTAGCCTCATAATACCAAAACATGCGCCCAGCATCAGGCGCATACACATTTTATTAAGGATACCCTAGATAGGCCAGGTTGTCAATATGTGATGGTGGCGCACGCTCTCGATGCCAACGATAAATATTAAAGTAGAATTGGGTATTTTGTGTCTCTTTCATCACATGTATATTATATATATTCAGTGCAATACCATTACGCATATACCGCTGTCACTGACAAATACTGACAGCGGTGTATGTGTAACATATACTTGACATAATAAAATACGAATGGTATACTACACGCATTATGGTGTAAGCTCACCATTGGTGCGATTCACTATGTTACTTCTGTCCAGCAATACCAAGAGGACAACTTCGGGCATCCTGTTAAAATGACTCGGAGGGACTATACTGGGAATGGTGACAGATTTATGGCTAAAGATTCAGACGCAAAGCCGGTTCTGATCGTATGTAACAAGGAAAGCATCCAAAAATGTCGGCTCAATGAGCGGGCCGAGCGCTTGGGTACGCCCGGTAAACCGCCCGTCGCCAAACCATGCTCCATGGTCCATCTGAACAAAGACTTTCACATCATCTGGGTGAATGAGGCGTTTGAGCACGAAACAGGCATCAGAGCCAAGCAGCTAATTGGCCGTATTTTTCCGGAAGTTTACCCGGATTCCGAATTACACTCCATTCTCAGAAACGCGCTTGCCACGGGCCGCGCTTGCCGAACCACAAGTGGAAACACCAAAAGCTGCAGCTGGATTATAACTCCTCTGATCAATCGAACAGGCAGAATCCACGGGCTGACAATTACTCAGACCGATTCCCATACACCCTATCACACGTATTCTCTGCAAAACTCTTCTATGCAGATCATCATCGACCATGTGCCCATGGCTATAGCTCTCGTCGATGGCCGCACAAATCGAATGAAGTGCGCAAACCTCGCATACCAAAACTTAGTTTCTGAGCCCTACCGCAACAAAGATTGCGCCGGCTTGTCGATTCATGAGTATTGTCCTCAATTTGCGGAGACTGGCTTTGATGAACTGCTCATGACGGTTGCCGCGTCCGGCGTGCCGTATGTGGACCCGGATGTCCAGTGTCAGAACCCTGCGCGAGGTCTGACTTTCTGGCATATATCGCTAATCCCGATAATTACCGCTGAAGGTATGGTAGATGTGCTGATTGTGGCTGTGGATGTCAACGAGCAGGTCAGGTCGCGCAAACACATAGAAGAGCTGATAGATCAGACTGAACAGCGGGCCGCTGAAATGGAATCATTCCTTTCCAGCATAGCGGACGGTGTTGTGATATACAACGCAGAAGGTGAAGCTGTATTTGTTAACGATGCCATGAGAGATATGCTGGGTATGCCTGCGACCGAGACGTATAGTGACTGGATCAGGCGCTGCCAGCGCTTGACCTTTGAGGGCAAGCCTGTCAAGAGAGAAGAGCTCCCATCTCGCCGCGCGCTAAAAGGCGAGACCGTTCAAGATGTGCGCTACAGGCTAAGCAACCCGTGGGGCCGCCAAATCGTAGTTAGCTGCAGCGCCTCACCTGTTTTTGATCGCGACGGCTGCGTAATTGGCGCAACGAATGTCTTCCGTGATATAAGTGAAAGAATTGATCTGGAGCAGGCGAAGCAAAAGCTCTATGAACGTGAACATCGAATAGCAGAAATTTTGCAGCAGGCCTTGATCCCGCCGCAGGATATATACGAATTGGGCAACTGTCGAATCGCGCTCAAATACCAGCCGGCGCTTAACGAGGCCGAGGTAGGCGGAGATTTCTATGATGTTATTGATCTGGGTGAAGGCAGGGTAGGGCTGCTTATTGGTGATATAGCGGGAAAGGGCCTTGCCGCCGCAATACGCGTGGCATCGGTGAGGTATGCAATTCGCAGCTATGCGTATATCAACCCCAGTCCATCCGCAGTAATGTCTCTGACGAATGAAGCTCTTTGTCGAGAAAATGATGATTGCTCTGAGCTGCTTACGGCCTATTTTGCCGTGGCGGATGTAAATACAGGGGTCATAACTTATGCGAATGCGGGGCATGAGCCGCCGATAGTCTGGGGCGGCGAATCAAAAATCTCTGAACTGAGCTATACCGCTGATTATCCGTTAGGTATCAACAAGGGCATCATATATAAAGAGAGCATTTTTAAGCTGGAGGCGAATGACACATTGATTGCCCTCACTGATGGGATAACTGAAGCCCGAGTCGGCAGTTGTCTCTTCGGCAAGGAGGGTGTATACGATTTTCTTTCCACATGCCGGGCAGATCATCCGGAAGAGGTCGCCGCGGGATTGCTCGAAGCGGCCAGAGCTCATGCTGGCGGCAGTCTTCAGGACGATGCAGCTATTCTAGTACTTAAGTGGAATCCCGCTCTTCAAAACAAATGACCTGCTTCAAATATTAAAGCAGGTCATCAAACCACCAGGTTTTCTTGTTTTACTTAATTAGGTGGCTGCATACCAGGCAAATGGGCTCTCTTTTATAACCATTTTGCTTGGCTCCTTGGCGGTGTTCTCCACAAGCACAGCCTGTCCGGCTTCTTCATTCTCAACTGTGTATCGAGCGGCGTCACCCTCAGCGAGGGCGCCTTTCACCGCCGTAAGGGCTTCGTTAAAACTGCCCTTGTTGACGATGATCGGGTGACTCGAGCTCAAGTTCTGAAAGCCGATATTTGCATCAATGAGAAGCTTTTTTACCTCTACAAACACTTTACCACGCGAGCTATCGTTCTCAATTACCGTGTTTTTCGCCTCTCCCTTGCCAAAATGGGTTGAGGCTCTCGCGGTCTTACTTAATTTACCTTTTTCAGCCAATTGATTCCTCCGCTGTTGATTTGCTCAAAAATTTCCGGTCTGCGTTTACGCCTCCGGGCTCCTGGCGCCTGTCGAAACGCACTCAAAGCACATCAACAAGCTAAAGTATTATACCATGTTCTCACATCCAATGGCAAATCGTTGATTTTGATTTGTTGTGTATCTAATCCGGAAGCAATTTTATGTCGGTAAATCAAACGAGTGGCTAAGACCGCATCGGATGATTCAGTGTATTACACTTACCCAGACATACAGACTTATAACCGAAGATATAATCAGCAACACTTACTGAAGGAATTACCAGATGGCCTTTACCTATTTCTTTCGAGACATGCCCACAATGGAGATCATCACCCAGCACGTTATCTCAGCTATCAAAGAAGAGAGACATTTGGACATCTGGGACGCAGGTTGCGCAAATGGCGCGGAACCCTACACCCTGGCCATTCTTTTGAAAGAGAACATGGGCCAATTTATGTTTCGGAAGGTTCACATCTATGCCACCGACCTCAATCCCCAGTTTGATGAGGTAATTGCCAAGGGTGTCTACGCGGCAGATGAGGTGGGACGAATCCCCGCACATATAATGCAGACTTACTTTACACCGGGTAAGAAACCCGATACGTATATATTGGACGAAGAAGTGCGGCGGCGAGTCACATTTGAAGCGCATGACCTAACTACCCTCAAGCCTATCAGGAAAGATTTTGGTCTGATTTTGTGCAAGAACGTGCTGCTGCACTTGAGCCCAGCACAAAGAATCGATGTCTTTAAGATGTTTTATGACGTGCTTTGCCCGGGGGGCTACCTTGGGGTAGAGCAAACACAAAAGCTGCCAGATGAAGCGCGCGAATGGTTTCGGCCAGTATCTGGGATCGGACCCGTATTTCAGCGGATCTAACACCATCACATGAACCATACAAAGAACCGGTTTAGGAGATCATGAAAATACTGAACCTCATAAATCGCAACACGACCACTTGCTACACGGGCAATGCATATCTGGTGACCGGCGACTGGAAAACCATAGATGATGTCAACACACTGGTGGATGTGGGCCGCGACCCCGATATCATGTCAAGAATTGGAGACGCGTCAACCGGCATAGGCAAGAAGCGCATTGCCCAGGTGATACTCACTCATGACCATTACGATCACACAGGTATGCTGGAGAAGATACAAGAGCTTTATTCGCCGATTGTCTGTGCATACTCGCGCAATATTCCGGGTGTTGACCGCGTGATGCACGATGGAGACATGCTGCGCTGTGGAGATAAAGAGTTCAGGGTGATCTGGGCGCCGGGTCACAGCTCTGATTCCATCTGCTTATACTGCCCTGCCGACGGTGTTCTGTTTTCGGGAGACAACCCCCCCAGCCTGGCCGCTCGTGACCTTAATTACTCCGACCAGTTTCTCGCCGCTATGGGCTACATCGCCAGCTTGGATGTGCGCGTGGTTTACCCGGGCCACGGGCCGCCGATAGTATCAAAACCCCACTGATTACCAAACGGTAACTGTGTTCGGGCGGATTTGCAATCCAGCCCGTTTTGCCAGATATTCAATATTGCGCCAAAAAATTACTCTATTATCTCTGATGAAAACGATCACAACTACCGAAAAACAGTATATAGCAATTGTAAATAGCTATTCCTGAAGAAACATTACTCAAGTAGGAGGAGGTTTCCTTCAAATGCATGTAGATTCAATAAAGCTAAAGCCGAGGCTTATCGGCGCAGTTATGATTGTTGCCGCGATTGCCGCAATAATTGGGTTCAAAGGTTTGTCTGGCATGAACGCTGCGAAGGTAGCAGAGGACCAGATAGCCGCAACCAACCTGCCCAGCCTTAACGCAACCAGGGTAGTAGAAGGTAACATGGGGCTGATTCAAATGGCTGAGCGCACACTGCTGATACCAAACATTGACGAAAAGATCAAGCAGAATCAGATCAAGCGATTATCAACGAACTGGGCTAGCCTGGAGAAACATTGGAAAGAATACGAACCACTTCCGAAAACTAAAGAAGAAGCGAAAGTGTGGAAGGCATTTGTGCCGGCCTTCGAGACTTGGAAGGGTTTGAGCCAACAATCTGTTTCTTTTGCTGAATCAGGCAAGCTGGAAGAAGCCAGGATGATATCCTTTACTACCGCTCGAGATGCTTATAATAGAGCCGATGCGCTCATTCAGAAGATCGCCGACATTAATGAGAAAGGCGCCCAGCAATTCGATCAGAATTTTGACAAGGATTATATATCAACAAATACAACAATGATTGTCTTCATGATAGTCGGCGTTATTATTGCTTGGGCATTTGGTTTCTTCATCGCCACAAGTGTTGCCAAGCCCATGACTCAGCTAAAGGGATTGGCCGACAAGCTCGCGCTTGGCGATGTTGATGTTTTTGCCAATTCTTCGGCTAAGGATGAAATCGGCGAGCTTACAAGATCTATGGGCTTGATGGTCGAAGGCATAAAGGCCAACGCCAATGCAGCAGACAAAATCGCCGACGGAGACTTGAGCGTAGAGATTGAGGCAAAGTCAGACAAAGATGTTCTTGCGAATAGCATGAACCACGTGGTTGAAACTCTGCGCAATCTAGTTTCCGAGGTCGGTATGCTCAGCAATTCAGCAATTGAGGGCAAGCTTGAGACTAGAGGCGATGCAGAGAAATTCGAAGGCGGCTACAGAGAAATCGTTCAAGGTGTAAATGACACGCTCGATGCCGTCATAACCCCTGTCAACGAAGCAGCCGATGTTCTGGAAAGACTTGCCGCTAACGATCTCACCGCGAGAATGAACGGAGATTACAACGGCGATCTGGCAAAGATCAAGGACAGCCTTAACACCGCTATGGATCACCTTGAAATGGCAATGCGGGAGGTCACTGAATCAGCGGGCCGCGTGGCTGCGTCTGCCCAGGCAATATCTGCAAGCGCCGATGAAGTCGGTAAGGGCGCTCAGCAGATCGCCGAGACCATCGAGCAGGTCGCTTCTGGTTCAGGCGAGCAGAGCCGAGTCGTCCAGTCCAGCGCAATGGGTATTGATCAGCTAGGCAGGGCGATTCAAGAAGTTGCCCAGGGCGCTCAGAGTCAGGCTAAGATGGTCGATGAGACCGTAAGCCTGGTCCAGCAGATAGCTTCAGCTATTGAGCAGGTGGCAAAGAGCGCTGACGAGGCAGCAGTGACAAGCCAGCAGGTGAGCGAAGTTGCTACCGCCGGCGGACAGCAGGTCAGCGAAGCCGTGAGCAGCATGGATCGCATCAAAGTAGCTACCGACAAGGTCGCCGATATGGTCAAGCAGCTGGGCGAGAGCTCACAGCAGATAGGCGCGATAGTCGAAACAATTGATGATATTGCCGAGCAGACCAACCTCCTCGCTCTCAACGCCGCAATCGAGGCCGCAAGAGCAGGCGAACACGGCAAGGGATTCGCAGTTGTCGCCGATGAAGTGCGAAAACTTGCCGAAAGATCATCCAAGGCAACTGGCGAGATCGCAGATCTGATTGGCGGAATCCGAAAGATGACCGATCAGGCCGTAGAGGCAATGGAACTTGGAAGCAAGGAAGTTTCAGATGGCACAGATTTGGGCAACCAGGCGGGTCAGGCTTTGACCAGGATTCAGGACGCCGTCGCAAGCGTTGTAAGCCAGGTCAAGGATGTTTCCTCCGCCGCCGAGCAGATGACCAGTTCATCGACCGAAGTCATCAGGGCAATCGAAAACGTTTCCGCGATCACTGAAGAAAGCGCCGCGGCAACTGAAGAGATGGCCTCATCGAGCAGTGAAGTTTCGACCCAGATAGAGCAGGTCGCAGCTGTCAGCCAGGAGAACGCCGCTTCCGCTCAGGAAGTTTCAGCGACAGCCGAGGAGCAGACGGCATCTGTCGAAGAGATGAGCGCGGCAAGCAGCGAGCTCGCCGTTATGGCTCAGAGCCTGCAAGAGTTGGTCGGTCAGTTCAAGGTGAGCGACAACTCACTGCAAGACGTGACCGCTGAAGTCACCTCTCGCAAGCGCAAGAAAGCTGCTTAAAGTAAACAACAGTGGTGGGCATCACGTCATGGAATCGTGTCATGCTGAACTTGATTCAGCATCTAAACGCAGACCCTGAATCGAGTTCAGGGTGACAAAAGTTCCCACCTATGTTTGGGCTGAAAACCTAAGTTCGGGCTGGATTTGCAATCCAGCCCGCTGTTCAGAAGATAAATGGAGATTGTGCAAATGGAAACAGATATCCGAGAAATAGCTCTTGATGACAGCGCCGAGCAGTTGGTTGTGATGGAGATATCCGGCGAACGCTACGGCGTAAGCATCGGCGCAGTCAGCACGATTATACGAATGCAGGAAGTGACCTCCATCCCTCGAACCCCGAATTTCGTGGAGGGTGTCATCAACCTGCGCGGCAGCATCATCCCGGTCATCGATCTCAGGAAGCGCTTCGGTTTGCCCGTTGGCGAAATAACTAAAGCTTCCCGCATAGTTGTCGTGGAAGCTGCCGATCAGATGATAGGAATGATGGTCGACGCCGTCTGCGAAACGCTAAAGCTCCCGCAGGATGCAATAGAGCCTCCGTCACCGATTGTAGTGAACGTTGATTCAGCCTACGTGAGAGGTGTCGGCAAGCAGGATGGCCGCCTGGTGATTCTCCTGGACGTTGAAAAAGTGCTCAGCGCCAAAGAAAACGACTTGCTTTCCAAAATTAAGGTTGAGGACAGCAAAAAAGCGGCGTAAGCCGCCCTCTATTATTCCCGTGAATGCGGGAATCCATATCAACGATAGTCAATGGCCGTCGAGGTTTTACCCCGACGGCCTCAAATCATATTGCGTTAGCTTGGAAATGAACAGCGCTCGAAATAGGGTCTGGACTTGTCCCGCGTTGCCAACTCCGGCAATATATCAAAACTCATTTGCTATGACCTCTCAGGCAATTATTACCATCGCAGTATACCAGGATAAGGCCGCCTGATCAAGCACAACTTGCCGAATTGGGTTACAGTCTGGTATAGTCATGGCTAGGAGGAGTCAAAATGGAGAGAACGTTTGTCATCATCAAGCCCGATGCCCTCAGAAGAAAACTCATCGGCGAAATTATAACCAGGATCGAGAGGCGCAATTTCAGTATTGTTGCGATGAAAATGCTCACTCCTTCCAAAGAGCTGGCCGAGCAGCATTATGTGGTTCACAAAGGCAAGGAATTCTTCGATCCGCTTGTTCAGTTTGTTATGTCCGGTCCTGTAGTGGCTATGGTGGTCGAGGGCGAGAACGCAATAAAGCTGATGCGCAATACAATGGGCGCCACCAGTCCCGAGCAAGCCGCGCCGGGCACAATACGAGGAGATCTCACTATTTCATTGCAAGAAAATCTGATTCACGGCTCAGATTCTCTTGACACAGCAAATATGGAAATCGACCTTTGGTTCCCAGAGCTGAAAGGCTAGGCCTTTTGAGATTTCAGTAGATCGACTACAGATTCCAGATCTTCAAAACATAGAAGCTCGCCCTCAGTCTGGGTTATGTGGATAATCTTCGAGAGAAGGCCGTGGCAGCCAACCAAATAAATTCTCTTGCCAAAATCTGCCAATGCGTTCCTCGCAGACAACATCGCGGCAATCCCGGCGCTGTCCACGTATTCAAGCAGATGAACGTCCATGACCAAGTCATTTTTGCGCTCGATGACATGCTGCAGCTCCAAAAGAAATCCAGCTACAGACGAGGCATCGAGTTCTCCGCACAAGCATAGCAATGAGATATCGGCTCCCTCGAAGTCTTCAACAAATGCTGTAAATATCTCTTCTTTGCCTGGTTCCAGCATAATTCACTCTCCTGACCTATGGAGGAGTGTTACCAGTTGCAGGAACTACTCAAACGCAAATTGCGAATAATAAAAAACAGCCGCCCCATTCTTTTTCAAGCATAGGGCGGCTGTTGAATATGAACCTATGAAACCGAACTATAGCGCGGATTTGGCCTCGATTACGGCCGCGCGGAGGCGGTTTGTTGTCGCTGTCGGCGGCAACACGAATCCTACCTCTGCAAAATCCCCCACTTTGAGGTCGCCAAAGCCGACAGCAATGCCATTCCTGCGGATCTTAGTTTCTCTATCTTCAAAGAACAGTCTAGCCACGCCGTTCGGATTCTCTGCGTTTGTGACCAAGAGGGTGAACGTTAAGGCTGCAGGGGCAATAACAGTGATCTTACCGCGTGCCCATGTCAATGGCGGAGGCGGAGGCGCGGCTGAACCTGCCTGCACATTTAGCGCAACCCAAACACCCTCACGCTGTACAACTTCAGCCCGGCATTTATCGCCAACCGCCAGCGCGCTGAACTGAGCAGGCTGACCATTCTTCATAATCTTAGTCGCGTCATTCACTAAGAATGTCACAGGCGGTCTTGCAGGCGCCCCAGGGGGAGGACTGAGTGTAATCGAATGCCCGTCTGCGTTGATTTGAGTTATAATGCCTTCAAGCACCATAGCTCCGGGAGGCGGAGCAACTGGCGGCGTTTTAGCTTGCACATTTACAGCCAGAGGCACATTTTGAGTCGTCGGTTTGATTTCTGCTCGACACCAGTCACCGATTGCCAGAGCGCTGAATGGGGCAATTTGGCCATTCTTGAGTATCCTGGTAAGGTTGTTCACAAAGAACCCTTCCGGCAGCCTCTGCGGCATATTCGGAAAAACCAGCGTTATTGCGCCGGTTTCTGGAACAATTGCCGAGATCACTCCCTCTAACACATAGGGAACCATTTGCGGCGGCGGCACTGGACTAAGCGTCGTGGTAGCCGAGAAAGCCACTCCCGAGAGCAGCAAAATAGCTGCCATAACCAAAAGCACAAACTTCAGATTTCGCATTGCACCGTTACTCCTTTTCAACTACATGAAAGTGTCCTGCAATATCACTTACTTACTTAGACGAATAATACCAGGCAATGTTTCGGATGATGATACATTTTATATCAGTTACCGGATTATTTCCACCAAAGAATAAAGCCAAGCAAATGATACCTGCTTGGCGAATGTTTTGTTTCTCTTATTTATGCAGCAATTTGATCAGATGTCGGTTCTGCTTTCGATTTGCCCTCCTTGACTGGGGCCTTTGTAAGTTCCCGTATCCTGCGAGCGCGATAATTCCGCTCATACCGGGTGAACTCCCGATCAGACTCATCCCACACAGAGCGAGGCGCAATTCCCATTCCCTCTGCCTCTTCTTCGGCATCCATCTCAGTTTCGGTGATGTCCTCTATTCGGTTGTCGTATTCGATTTTATCTTCGCAGGCATTGGGAGCTTCAATCATCGCAGCCATCAATAATTCATCATCCACAATAATCGCCTCCCTTCCACTTTACTAATTATCGGTTTCATGAGTCTGTTCGTTAGTTCAATCAAGCTCTATATTTATACTCATTTTAATTACACCCGAAACCCGACATTCCGAAAAACCCAAAAGTCTTTTGTCCTGCAAAAGATTGACTACCTCACCCCATATCCTTTTGTAGTATACTAATGTAGAGCTATGGGCTGGGCTTCAAACAGCTCAGAGAAAGTGATCAGGAGGAATAATACTGTGCGACAAGCAGTTATGACAGCGCCAGGCGTGATAGAAATCCGCCAGGTGCCGGACGCCGTTGCCGGCAAGGGACAGGCGCTCATGCGAATCCAGCGCATTGGCGTGTGCGGGAGCGATGTTCATGTAAATCACGGCAAGCACCCTTTTACCAAATACCCCGTGGTTCAGGGACATGAGTTTTCGGCGATTGTTGAAGCCGTTGGCGAGGGTGTCACTGACATAAAGCCTGGAATGAAGGTCACTGCAACTCCCCAAGAGGTCTGCGGAGAGTGCCGACCGTGTCTGCGGGGGCAGTATAACGTATGCGAAAACCTCAAGGTGCGCGGGTTCCAGGCGCCGGGTGTTGCGCAGGACCTTTACGCCACCGAGGCAGACAAAATAGTCATATTGCCGGATTCGTTCACCCCGGAGCAGGGCGCTTTCATTGAGCCAGTGGCCGTGGGCGCACATTCCACCGCCAGAGCAGGCGGGGTTGAGGGCAAAAATGTGGTCGTGCTCGGCGCAGGCCCGATAGGCAACTACGCAGCGCAAGCGTGCAAATGCCGCGGCGCGAAAAAAGTTTTGATCACAGATATCAGCGCTTACCGGCTGGAAATTGCTCGCCAGGTGGGCATAGACGCCGTATCGAACGCCAAAGAAGAGACCCTGGCCCAAGCCGCCAAACGAGTTTTCGGCGATGAAGGCTTCGACCTTGCGATGGAAGCCGCAGGCAGCGAAGCCGCCATGGACCAGGCCATTCAAGCCATCGGCAAGGGCGGCGCTATTGTTGTGCTGGGAGTTTTCGGAGGCAAGCCGGGAATAGACATGGCACGCGTGGGCGAGCATGAGCTTTCCATAATCGGCACCATGATGTATCGTTACGAAGATTACGTGCAGGCGGTCGAATGGATCGCAAGCGGCAAAATCAAAACCGAGCCGCTGGATTCCAAGCATTTCCCGCTCGAGCGCTATATGGACGCCTATCGCTACATTGACGAACAGGGCGACAAGTCCATGAAGGTCTTCATCGACCTCTAAAATCCCCTCTCCTGGGGGAGAGGGTTAGGGTGAGGGCGCAACATTTTAGTGGAGAACCAATTGTCAGAAAACCAATACAACGTAATCGGGCTGGGCGAGATACTCTGGGACCTGTTGCCAGGCGGTAAAGAGCTCGGCGGCGCGCCCGCCAATTTCGCGTATCATGCGCAGGCTCTGGGAGCACAATCGTGCGTGGTAAGCTGCGTGGGCGCTGACCCATTGGGCGATGAAATCCTCAGTTTGCTGGATAATGCAGGCTTGGATCGCACATATTTGGCAGTGGACAAAAACCACCCGACCGGCACAGTATCCGTAACGCTCGACGCAAACGGCGTCCCCAGCTATGTCATTCACACTGATGTAGCATGGGATTGCATTCCGTGGTCGAATGAATTGGAAGAAGTGGCTGCGCACGCAGACGCAGTTTGCTTCGGTTCGCTGTGCCAGAGGTCGGCGATATCACGTGAAACCGTGCAGAAGTTTCTAACCTGCATGCCGGAGACCTCTCTGCGAGTCTTCGATATCAACATGCGCCAGTCGTATTACAGCTTAGATGTGATTGTCGAATCACTGACGCGCTCAAACGTCATGAAGCTCAATGATGAAGAGCTGCCCATTCTATGCAAAATGCTCGGGCTAAGCATGGATACTAATGAAGCGCTGAATGAATTGGTGGAAAGATATTCGCTGAAACTAATAGCTCTCACGCGGGGAAGCCGCGGCAGCATTCTATGCACGCCAAATCAAACAAGCGAGCACCGGGGCTACCCGGCGAAGATCGTGGACACAGTCGGCGCAGGTGATTCATTCACTGCCGCAATTGTAATGGGAATGCTCAACGGAACCGATTTAGACAAAATCAACGACACAGCAAATCGGCTGGCAGCCTACGTCTGCTCCCAAAAAGGAGCAATGCCTAAGATTTCTAGCATCCTGAGCTCCGTCGAAGGGTGCGGCCAAATATAAATCGTCTTGGAGGAATAAATGAAACCATTTAACTATTTCCAATCCACCAGCATCCATTTTGGGGCAGGTCGAGTCAGTGAGGTTGGGCAGATCGTTTCTTGCTACGGCAAGTGCTGCCTCCTGGTAACCGTACCCGAGTTTGATGCCATCGCGCCGATTTACGCCAAAGTGAAGAAGTCCCTTAAGGCAGCGGGCGTGGAAGTTGCCCACTTCGACGGCGTAATCCCGAACCCTACCACTGAGATAGTCGCTGCAGGCGCAAAAATGGCTTGCACACACAAAGCAGACGTCATTTTGGGTGTTGGCGGGGGATCGAGCATGGACACCGCCAAAGCCATAGCGGTCGAAGCGGCCCATGAGGGTTCCTGCTGGGATTATCTCTTTTTCAAGACCCCGCCCACCGAAAAAACCCTGCCGGTCGTTGCTGTCTCTACCACTTCCGGCACAGGTTCGCAGGTCACGCAGGTCGCCGTAGTTACAAACACCGCCGAGCGGTGCAAGTCCGCGCTATATAACAGCCTGCTCTACCCAAAGGCCGCTATTGTAGACCCCGAGCTGATGATCAGCCTGCCTTCATATATCACCGCATGCACCGGCTGGGACGCATTCACCCACGCGTTTGAAGCATTCATCCATTCCGGCGCATCTCCGTATACCGATACACTGGCGCTGGAGGCTATAAATCTCATCGTGAGCTGCCTTCCTGCCGCAGTAAGTGATGGCGCCGATATCCAAGCCCGAAGCGCAATGGCCTGGGCAGACACTCTCGCAGGGCTGTGCATCGCAAACGCAGGCGTGACCTTGCCCCACGGCATCGGCATGGCGATAAGCGGCATGCAGCCGCACATTGCCCACGGCGAAGCCCTCGCGGTGACTTACCCGGCGTTCACCAGATACACCTACACGAGCGCAATCGATAGATTCGCCGCAGTCGGCCGAATCTTAGACCCATCGCTCTGCGCTGTATCAGACAAAGAAGCCGCTGAGCAGAGCTGCATTGCCATAGACAACTTCCTGAAGGAGATTGGGCTCTGGCTTTCTTTCAAAAAACTGAAATTCCCGCAGGAAGAAATAGCGCAACTCGCGAAAGCTTCCATGGTGTTGCCGGACTACAAAAACAACCCGCGCATCGCCACCCTGGAGGAAATCCATCAGATTCTAAAGGACAGCTATCAGCGATAAGCTGCATTATACAAAAACACGGAGGAAAAAATGACCAGATTTCTGAAATTAATGGCACTCGCCGCAGTGACCCTATCCATTGTCTCGGCAGCGTTTGGGGCAGAACCGGCAAAACTGACTGTGCAGGTGGACAAACCCAGCCACAAGATCAGCCCTACACTTTACGGAATCTTCTATGAAGAGATCAACTGTTCGGGCGACGGCGGCATCTACCCGGAACTCGTGCGCAATCGTTCTTTTGAAGATTCGGACAAACTCGATTACTGGACTTTGGTAAACGAAGGTCCTGCCGAGACTGCGAGCGTCGTCGATACATCAAACCCGGCGACCAAAAGCGAGTTCAACCAGAAATCGCTTCGCCTTGAGATCTCCAACAAGGGAGGCGGCCGGGTGGGTGTCGCGAATGACGGCTGGTGGGGAATGGGTATCAAAAAGGGTGAAACCTACAATCTCTCCTTGTATGCCTACGCCAAGAGTATCAAGGGCAGCTTAACTGCGAGCCTGGAAAGCGCCAAAGGTGATGTTTATGCTTCTGCCAAGATCAGCGGCTTGACATCCGAGTGGAAGAAGTTTACATCTCGCCTTGTCTCCAAAGCCACCGATCCAAAAGCGCGGTTGGTTATAACCACCACCGAGAGCGGCAGTTTAGGCTTGGACTGTGTCTCCCTAATGCCCGCAAAGACCTGGAAGAACCACGGTCTTCGCCCGGACCTGGCCGAAATGCTCGTTGGCCTGAAGCCCGCATTTGTGCGCTTCCCCGGTGGATGCTGGGTCGAAGGAAACACCATGGCAGAGGCCCAGCGGTGGAAAACCACCATAGGCCCCGTTGAAGATAGACGCACCCAGCACAATATCTGGGGCTATGAAGCCACAAACGGCCTCGGTTTCCATGAATACCTGCAGCTCTGTGAAGACCTCGGCAGCGAGCCGCTGTTTGTTATCAACTGCGGCATGTCTCACGGCGGAGTCATTGCGATGGACAAAATGGACGAGTTTGTGCAGGACGCGCTTGATGCCATCGAATACGCAAACGGCCCGGCAGACAGCAAGTGGGGAGCCGTGCGCGCAAAAGCCGGTCATCCGAAGCCGTTCGGCCTCAAGTATATGGAAATCGGCAACGAAAACGGCGGCGGCGCATATAACGAAAGATGGCCGCTGTTTGTCAAAGCCATCAAGGCCAAGTATCCAGACATGCATCTGATCGCCAATGTTTGGGGCGGCGTTCCAGACAAGAACTCACCTGAGATCATCGACGAGCATTACTATTCCAACCCGGAGTTCTTCATCAACAACGCCAATAAATACGACACCTATGACCGCAAAGGCCCGAAAATCTATGTCGGCGAATATGCCGTCACCCAGGGCACGGGCCAGGGCAGCCTCAGGGGCGCAGTCGGCGAAGCGGCGTTTATGTGTGGAATGGAGAGAAACTCGGATATCGTCACAATGTGCTCCTATGCTCCGCTATTCGTGAATATCAATCACAGGGCATGGAACCCGAACCTTATAGACTTCGACAGCTCGCGGGTCTACGGCATCCCGTCTTACTATGTGCAGCAGATGTTCAGCCAAAACAAGGGCGATGTTGTGCTGCCGGTAACTATCGAACGCACAACCACCCTTTCCGAGCCAACTCACGGCGCTATCGGTCTGAGCACGTGGGTAACCGAAGCTGAGTTCAAAGATGTATTAGTAACCAAGGGTGATGAAATTCTTTACAAAGGCGATTTCTCCAAAGAAGCCAAAGACTGGCAGACAATCAATGGCGACTGGAAAGTGGTGGATGGCGCATTCAGGCAGACCGCCCTGATAGAAAACGCCCGCGCGACTTTCGGCGATACCAATTGGAAAGAATACACATTCTCCTGCAAAGCCCGAAAGATCAAAGGTGAAGAAGGATTCCTGCTTGTATTCTATGCCCAGGACAAGAACATCTGCGCATGGTGGAATGTGGGCGGCTGGAGGAATACCCAGAACGCAATAGAGTGGAATCGTTCCCCAATTGGCAGGCGTATTCGCGGCAATGTTGAGACGGGCAAGTGGTATGATGTCAAAGTGGATCTTGGTAAAGATAAAATCCGCTGCTATCTGGATGGCAAGCTGGTCCAGGAAGAGGCTTTCCCGTCAATAAGCCCTCTTCATTCAACGGCAAGCCGTGATGAAAAAACCGGCGATATTATCGTAAAAGTGGTAAACGCCGGATGGTCTCCTCAAGCCACCGATGTGACTCTGGCAGGCGCAAAGAACCTCGGTTCCAAGGCCGAAGTAATCGTCCTGACCTCCGCAAACGGCATGGATGAAAACTCAATTGAGCAAACGGAGAAGATCAAACCAAAGACTAGCACAATAAACGTCAAGGGAACCCAGTTCAAGTATGACTTCCCCGCAAACTCAGTAACAATTAAGAGCTCAGACTTGCTGATTACAATGTAAGCATGCTGAGCTCCGTCGAAGTATGCGGCTGCGAAGATACGCATGTTTGGACTTGACCGCACCCTTCGACGGAGCTCAGGATGCTAGTTTGTGCGTGTATTCTCATTAAGCGTGTATTCTCATTAAGCGTGTATTCTCATTAAGACTGAGCTGTTACGATGTGCGGAGTATATACCTCACGGCACAACGAAAGCTCACTTGGTAATATTCGATTATTTTGGTAATATGCTAGGGCGTGTATTCACGCCCTATTTGCTTGTGTGCTATAATTCAGATGTTTTTGGCTAGGAGGGCGATACATGCAACTGGGACACAAAGAGATTAACAAGTTCATTTTCAAAGCTTATGATATTCGGGGCCTTTACCCCCAGGAGATGGATGATGATGACGCCTACCGCATTGCGCGAGCGTATGCCGCAGCGCTTGGATGCAAGAGGGTTGTTGTTGGGCATGACATGCGGGATTCTGCGGAGACATTCGAGGCGGCTACCATTCGCGGCCTTATAGACCAGGGCGCCGATGTTGTGCCTATTGGCCTGACTTCCACCTGCATGTATTATTTTGCAGTTAACCATTTGGAGGCAGACGCTGGCGTAATGTGCACAGCCTCGCACAACCCTGCCGAATATAACGGCTACAAGATGACCGGCAAGGGCGCGGTGCCAAGCATCGCTTTTATTAATAATGACAAGCTTTATGAGCTGGCGTGCATAGGCGATTTTCCCGAGCCCGCAGCCAAGGGTACTTTGCATGACGCTGTTAACCTGCTCGATGAGTATTCAGAGGCAGTGCTCAACAAAGTAAACATCCGCAGCTTCGGAAATCTCAAGCTGGTAATAGATTGCGCGAACGGCATGGGCGGACACATTCAGCCAACTATCTGCAAAAAGGTCGGTAATGACCCGATTCGGCTCTATTGGAGACTTGACGGCAGCTTCCCGAACCATGAGGCAAACCCACTCAAGACCGAGACCCTGCTTGCCCTGCGCGACCGCGTGGTGGATGATCAGGCCGATCTTGGAATAGCATTCGATGGCGACGGCGACCGCGTGGCGTTTGTTGATGAGAAGGGCCAGGTCATCCCGGGCGATTTCATCACCGCTTTAATCGCTCGCGAATTGCTCAAAAAGCAGCCCGGCGCGAGGATTCTCTATGATCTGCGCTCCAGTTGGGTTGTGCCTGAGGAGATCGAGAAAGCGGGCGGAATTGCGGAGCAGTGCCGCGTCGGACATGGCCTGATCAAGCAGCAGATGCGCGCTGAGGGCGGATTCTTCGCCGGCGAACTCTCCAGCCACTACTATTTCAGCGATTTCTACACCACCGACAACGGCGACTTGGCGATGCTCAATATTCTTAAGCTGGTTCTTAGCGAAGGCAAGCCGGTTTCTGAGATAGTTGCCCCGCTCAAGAAATATTTCCACAGCGGCGAGATTAACTCCGAAGTGAAAGACATCCCAGCCATTCTCAAGAGGCTCGAAGATAAATACGGCCCAAGCGCCAAGAGGGTCACTGAGATCGACGGCTACAAAGTGGAGTTCGAAGACTGGTGGTTCAACGTAAGAGCCTCCAACACCGAGCCACTCATCAGGCTGAACCTCGAAGCCAAGACCCGCGAGCTGATGGAAGCAAAAGTCGCGGAGCTGCTTAACGAGATTAGAAGTTAGGTTCCTTCTGGGTATGCTTCGGGAGAAAAAGCCTCCCAAAGCAAAAAAATCAGAAATAGTTGTCTGCCATTTTATCGCCAATTACAGTATTGCTCATGCAACATTAGAGGAGTTCTGCACGCGGCGGCTAATTACTTATTGTTGAGAAAGTTATTTTTGCGTTGGAGGATTACACTTAAGTGAAGAAGTTTACCATGTGGAGCATTGTGGTCATTTCTATGGTTCTTGCCTTTACAGCGACGGCCAAGACACCCGTGCCCGCCCCAAAATATCTGTCACCATGCGCTATGGCACAGAGCGGCAAAGTATTGTATATTGCATGCACAACAGGCAAGAAAGCGCTTTGTGTCGATTCGGCATCAGGCAAGATCGTAAAGAGCATAGCCGTTGCAGGAAATCCCAACGGAATAGCTGCCGGCAACGCGCAGTTGTATGTTACCTGCGATTTGCCAAGCGGATTTGTTTGTGTGATTGACGCCAAAACAGGCAAAATTGTGAAGACCATTAAGGCCGGGTCTGGCGCATGCGCTCCAGTTTTGGCTGGTAACGGCAAAAAGCTCTATGTATGCAATCGGTTCTTGAATGAAGTAGCATTTATAGACCTTGCCACCGGCAAAACCACTAGCCGCATAGCTGTTAAGCGTGAGCCAATTGGGGCGGCGATTACTCCGGATGGCAAGTCTCTGGTCGTTTCAAATCTGCTGCCTACCGGAAGCGCCAATGCCGATGTTGTAGCTGCCTGCGTCAGCGTGATTGATACCACAACGAATAAACTCGCCAAGAATATTCAGTTGCCCAACGGCAGTACCAGCCTGCATGGTGTGGCCATTTCTCCTGATGGCAAGTATGCCTGTGTGGGGCATATTGTTGGCCGATATAGCCTTCCAACCACCCAGCTCGAGCGCGGATGGATGAACACCAATGCGATGAGCATCATAGACATCGGCGCCCGCAAGCTCGTTAACACAGTTTTGCTTGACGACATAGACGCGGGCGCAGCCAACCCCTGGGCGGTTGCGTTCTCTGCTGATGGCAAGACAATTTGCATTACCTCCGCCGGAACCCATGAGCTGAGCATTATAGATACTCAGGCGATGCTTGCCAAGCTTGCTAAGGCGAATCCTGATGATGTCCCGAACGATTTGGCGTTTATGTCTGACATTCGCAAGCGCGTTCATGTGAATGGCATCGGCCCAAGGTCGGTTATGGTGTTGGGCGATAATGCTTATGTAGGTGAATATTTCTCTGATTCGATAAGTATTGTCAATCTCAAGGATGCCGTGGTTCGCGGGTCTATTGCACTGGGGCCGAAGGTCGCAGTGTCTGAGCAGCGCAAGGGTGAAATGCTTTATAGTGACGCGTCGATCTGTTTCCAGGGTTGGCAGAGCTGTTTAAGCTGCCATCCTGATGCAAGAACGGACGGCCTCAACTGGGACCTGCTCAACGACGGCATCGGCAACCCTAAAAACTCAAGGAGCATGCTTCTGGCACACCGCACTCCTCCTGTGATGAGCCTGGCGGTTCGCGACAAGGCTGAGACAGCAGTTCGGTCTGGTATCAGATTTATCCTGTTCGCAACTCGACCGGAATCTGATGCGAAAGCGATTGATGCTTACCTTAAGTCGCTGACTGCGTATCCAAGCCCACGCTTGGCAAATGGCAAACTTTCCGCCTCGGCATTGAGAGGCAAAAAACTCTTTATGAGCGAGAATGTGGGATGCGTTTCCTGTCATTCATCTGGGCTTTATACCGATCTGAAATCCTATGATGTCGGCACTAAGGGCGAGCTCGACCGTGAGGATCACAAGTTCGACAATCCGACCCTCGTTGAGGTTTGGCGCACTGGCCCGTATCTTCACGATGGCTCCGCTGCTTCAATCAAAGACGTGCTGACCACCCACAACAAGGGTAACCGCCACGGTAACACCTCGAAGTTGAGCAAAAAACAGCTCGACGACCTTGCCGAATACGTGGAGTCGCTGTAATCTCATGAGAAACCTGCGAATGTTCAATCTGAATATCAACGTCCGTGTTTTCGGGATTGGCGGGTTGGGTTGAATGCTTGGATTATAGCTTTATAAATTGTGCTCCACCCTCAAATCTCGAAAAACCAAACAACAAAGCCCCGGATATTCACCCGGGGCTTTGTTGTTTTAATGGACGCTTAATTGTGTTTCAGATTACGCTTTGCGGCGGCGAATTGCGAAACCGAGCATGCCCAGTCCGCCTGTCAAAAGACCAACTATGGAAGAAGGCTCAGGAGCCAGTACCGCGTCGTCGAAGTAGACAGCGTCATTACCCGAGAACGCTCGAACACTCCACATGGAACATTCTGTATTACCGGTAAAGGTGCGAGTGTCCACAACCTGCACCCACTTATTGGCCTCTGTAACCATGTATGTCGCACCCGCGTCATACCCGTTAAGTCCCCATCCAGCTCTGAAATATATCTGGGTTCCGAGGATCGGGTCAGCCAGCGCTGTGAGGTATACCCACACGCTCTGACTATATGTGGCTAATGGATCCAGAGCTATCTTCACGCCGCCCCTAGACCCCTGGTCCTGCTTCATGCTGTTCGGGACGCCACCGACGATCTTGGCTGAGTAATCGCCCGTGTGAGCCTGATCGGTGCTGAACATGCCGGTTCCTCCGCGATCAGCAAGGTACCAGTAGTTGAGCGGCAAAGCGGGCGGCCCCACCCCGGCGGAAACGTCCTCGAAGCTGGAATTCCAGAGCACGTTCGCCTGAACAACGCTGCCCACTGTGAAAGCCAGCACCAGGGCAAATACAATCATCAACATTCTTTTATTCATATTAGTTTTCCCCTTTCTTGTTGTGGTCTGTAGAAGTTTGCACCGCATTTGGTCTGTGAGAAACAGCAGCGTCCAAGTAGCGAGTCACAACTGCAGTGAAACATCTTAGCCTGATTGCAGTGTAACCCATGAATACTTGTTTGTCAATAGGTATTTTTGAAATATTTTTGGAAACTGGGGGATCTGAGCATCTGGTTGCCAAAAACCTGGTAATTATACCAGGTAAGCTTTGGTTTTTCGGAATTTGAGCGCAGCGGATATCCCGAAAGACCAATGACAGGTTGTCGCGGAATGACAGTCCCTTCCCAACACCCAACACCCATCACCCATCACCCATCACCCAACACCTGTTTCGCCTTCTCGATCTGCCGCCGCACCTCGGATAGGGCGGTTCCGCCGACCGCTGAGCGGGCGGCTACGCTTGCTTCTACGGTTAGCTCGGATGCTACCGTGTCGGCGGCTTCGGGGGCGAAGCGTTTGATTTCTTGTATGGTGAGGTCGGAGAACTCTTTGTTGTTGTCCACGCAATACGCCACCAGCAAGCCCACTTCTGAGTGCGCCGTGCGGAAAGGGACGCCAGCGCGCACAAGATGGTCGGCGAGGTCGGTAGCGGTGGAATAGGCTTCGCCAGCAGATGCGTGCATGCGCGCTGCGTTGAACTTGGCGGTCGCGAGCATTAGCGCGAAAACATCCAGCGACATCTGCACGGTGTCGACGGCATCGAAAAGCGGTTCCTTGTCTTCCTGCAGGTCGCGGTTATAAGCAAGCGGCAGGCCCTTTTGCAGGGTCAAAAGCGTCATAAGGTCGCCAATAACCCGCGCGCTCTTCCCGCGAACCAGCTCGGCAACGTCCGGGTTCTTCTTCTGCGGCATAATAGACGAGCCCGTGGTGACGGAGTCGTCTAGGTCGATGAATTTAAACTCAGACGTGTTCCAGATGATGATTTCCTCCGCCCAGCGAGAGAGGTGAACCATTATAATAGCAGCCGCCGCCAGGAACTCTGCTACGAAGTCTCGGTCGGCCACTGAGTCCATGCTGTTTTCGGAAATAGACGCGAAACCGAGATCATCGGCCACAAATTGGCGGTCGATGGGGAAAGTTGTCCCCGCAAGCGCGCCCGAGCCGAGCGCAAGCACATCCAGCCGGTTCATGCAATCTAGCATGCGGCCTTTGTCGCGCTCAAGCATCCAAAAATATGCCATCAGGTGATGCCCCAGCAATACGGGCTGAGCGTGCTGGAGGTGGGTGTAGCCCGGCAATATCACATTGGCGTTAGCTTCGGCCTGCTCGATTATCGCCGTCTGCAAGTTTTCGGTCAGCCCTAAAATGCGGGTGATTTCTGCTTTCAGGAATAGCCGTATATCAGTGCAAACCTGGTCATTTCGGCTGCGCGCGGTGTGGAGCTTACCCGCTGGCTCGCCGATTTTCTCGAATAGCAGCTTCTCCACGTTCATATGCACATCTTCCGCGCTGGGGTCGAACACAATCTTGCCCGCGAGGTAATCGTCGAGTATAAAACCGAGGCCGCTCACGATCTTTTTAGCGTCCGCCTCGGGAATTATCCCGCACTTGCCAAGCATTTTGGCATGCGCTATGCTGCCTCTGATGTCATGCTCGATCAGGCGCGAATCGAATGATATCGACTCGGTATACGCCTCAACGGTCTTATCCGTAGCCTTTGAAAATCTTCCGCCCCAGAGTTTTTTAGACAAGGTGTTCGCTCCTGATGTGTTGATTCTTCATCATGTTAGGGGGAGGAGCGGGGAGTGTCAAGTTTCGCTTGTTCTGTTTCGGGATTTCCGTTCCGCTGACGCTCCACTCAAATCACCGAAACACCGAATAGGTCTAATTTTTTGCCATCAGCAGTTCAATGTCATACTCATTCAGGTTCGCCTGGTCACTGGGTGAGAGTCCGGGGTCGGTGATGAGGGTGTTTACTTCATTCCATTGACCGTAGCGCGCGAACGACTTGTTTTTGAACTTGTGGCTTTCAGTGACGACTACCACCTTGTCGGCGATTCCCATCATGGCGTGCTGAAATTTGGCAATATGGAGATCAGCCGCATAGAGACCGTCGATGCTGTGGGCGCCGTCGCAGCCGATAAATAGTATGTCCACGTGCAGGCTTTCGAGCATAGTTTCAGTGAGGGGGCCGTAGAGGCTGGGGAAGTCTTTGCTTAAGTATCCGCCCAGAAGCAGCACATCCACCGGAGAGCCGAAGAGCGCCTGCGCTACGCACAATGATGATGTCACCACGGTTATCCCGGCATCCTGCGAAAGGTGCAGAGAGACTTCCAGGGCCGTGGTGCCTCTATCCACCATGATCGTCTGCCCGGGTTTGACCAAACTCGCCGCCATCTTCCCTATCGCCTCTTTCTCGGGCGAAACAGAATAATGCGGAAAAGCACGCTGCAAAAAACGAGTACGCCCTGCGCTCACAGCTCCGCCGTGCGTTCGCACCAGAAAGCCTTTCTTTTCGAGGTCGGTGAGGTCGCGGCGGATGGTCATCTCCGCAACGTCGAACTGCCTCGCGAGATCAGCTACGTCTATTCTCTCGTTCTGGCCCAACATTTGGATAATATTAGTCTGGCGAGTATTCAATGTTCACCTCGTTATGTGTTCGATTCGCACATGAAGTATAGAAGATACGGGCAGGATGAGTCAATTTCACGAGGAATAGGAGAGGTTCCCGCCGAGTCAATCCCTTTTTTGAGCGCCTTTCTTCCGTGATTCACAAATTCCGTGCTTCCGTGATTAAAACAGACTTTTATGTTACAATTGAGCAGGGATAGAGGCCCATGTGCTCAATGCTAACCAAGAAACCGCCGCGCGTAATCAGGGAAATGTTCAAATTTGGGGTAGTCGGAGCCGTTAGCACGGTCATCGATGTCGCTTTACTGAAATTCTCCCACCATTTCATGGCTAATGCCCCAGATCTGCTCTGGCTGGCGGTGGCTATCGGATACGCTGGGGGCACGGTAAACGGCTATTTCTGGAACTCCCGCTGGTCTTTTCGCTATGACACCACGGGCAAGGAAAAAAGAAAACTCACCCAGTTTGCCATTGTGTCGGCCGTCGGCTTTACGCTCACGGAGCTGATCGTGCTTATGCTCGTTCACAAACATGGCTTTGGAAAGATCATCGCAAAACTCATCGCGATCCCAATTGTGTTTTTCTGGAACTTTTCCGCCAACAAGCTCTGGACATTCAGAAAAACCCACAAATAGCAGAAAAGACAATCTAGTCAAAATCACTATTGACGGAGGACAATATGAATTCTCTCACTCTTCTGATCATCGCGCTGTGTGTGTTTGCGCTTGCATACCGTGTCTACGGTGCATTTTTGGCTGCGAAGGTAGCTGTATTAGACCCCAAACGGGTCACTCCCGCACACGAGTTCAAAGACGGCAAAGATTACCACCCCACCAACAAATACGTGCTGTTCGGGCACCATTTCGCGGCTATCGCAGGCGCGGGGCCGCTGGTTGGCCCGGTTCTCGCCGCCCAATACGGGTATTTTCCGGGCGTGCTCTGGATTTTGATCGGCGCTGTCTTCGCGGGCGCCGTGCAAGACTTCATCATCCTCTTCGCATCCGTCAGGCACAAAGGCGAGTCCATTTCTAAGATTGCCGAGAAATACCTTGGGCGAGTCGCCGGCTGGTGCACGGCGTTCGCCACTCTCATAATAATCATTGTGGCTCTCGCTGGTCTTGCGCTGATGGTTGTAAACGCGCTCAAGGATAGCTCGTGGGGAGTTTTCACCATCGGCTGCAGCATTCCTATAGCGTTCTTAATGGGGCAATGGATGTATAAAATCCGCCCTGGCAAGGTAACTGAGGCCACTATTATTGGAACTATTCTTCTGCTGATCGGAGTGGTCGCCGGTCATCCTGTTTCCCAGAGCTCAATTGCCGGCTGGTTCACGCTTTCAACAGAAAAGCTTGAGATTGCGCTTCCTGTCTACGGCTTCATCGCCGCGGCTTTGCCGGTTTGGATGCTTCTTTGCCCAAGGGATTATCTATCAACATATATGAAACTTGGCACTATTGCGCTACTTGCGGTGGGGATATTTATTGTGCACCCAAATCTGGTCATGCCCGCCACTACCCAATACATCCATGGCGGCGGCCCCATCATTCCCGGCCCGGTGTGGCCTTATGTTTGTATTACAATTGCTTGCGGGGCGATTTCCGGTTTCCATGCGCTGATCGGCAGCGGAACTACCCCCAAAATGATCAACAACGAGCGCGAAATCCTTCCTATCGGCTACGGCGCGATGCTCATCGAGGGGTTCGTCGGTCTCCTGGCGCTGGTAGCCGCTTGCACGCTCACACAATCGCACTATTTCGCCATCAACGCCAAAGCAGGAGCCGTCCTGATCACGCCGGAAACCGCCGCTCAGCTCAAGCTATTGACCAGCCAGGTGGGTGAAAAAACATCACTCATCGGGCGCACCGGCGGCGGCGTCACTCTGGCCGTGGGCATGGCGAGTATCTTCAAAAACATTCCGGGCATGAAATACATGATGAGCTACTGGTATCATTTTGTGATCATGTTCGAGGCGCTTTTTATATTGACCACTATCGACACCGGCACCCGCGTGGCGCGCTTTATTTTGCAAGAAATGCTGGGGCGAGTCTACAAACCTCTCGGTAAGGGCACCTGGATTCCGGGCGTTATCATCACCAGTTTTATAGTGTCTTTTTCCTGGTATTACCTACTCAGAGGCGGCGCCGTGAACACCATTTGGCCGATGTTCGGTATAGCTAACCAACTTCTGGGCGCAATAGCGCTCGCAATCGGCACCACGTTTATCCTGCGCAGATCAGCCAAGCGAATCTACGCGCTAACCACCTTCGCGCCGTTCGTCTTTATGATAATAACGGTCCTCACGGCTGGCGTGCAATTCGTCCACAAGAATTATGGAGATCTGCCCAAATTGCTCCCAGCAGACCACACATCCGCGATCGTCAAAATAGTTCTTACGATAATTATGATGATTCTAGCCTGCATTATCAGCGTAAACTCCATAAGCAATTGGATAAGTATATTGAGAAATCCAAATACGAAAGAGCCCGAGGAGCCCGAAGGCGACCTCATGACTCTGGCTGAAGGCGCCGAGATGAGCGACTGATATTGTAACTCGGAGGATAAGAACTATGGAAAAAGCTACATTCGCAGCAGGTTGTTTTTGGGGCGTTGAGGCTGCTTTCCGCGAGGTCGATGGAGTCAAAGCAACTGCTGTCGGCTTTATGGGCGGAACAACTGAAAATCCATCATATAAAGATGTCTGCACGGATGAAACCGGGCATGCGGAAGTTGTGCAGGTAGAGTTCGACCCAGCCGAGATTAGCTACGGGCAACTCTTAGCCGTCTTCTGGGCAAACCACGACCCCACCACGCTAAATCGGCAGGGCCCGGACTTCGGCACGCAATACAGATCGGCAATTTTCTTCCATTCGCCGGAGCAGGAAGCCGCAGCCATAGCATCAAAAGAAACCCTTGAAGCAAGCGATAAGTTCACCAGGCCGATAGTCACCCAAATCGTCCCTGCCGCCGCTTTCTATATGGCCGAGGAATACCACCAGCAATACTTAGAAAAACGCGGCGAACGAAGCTGCCATATATAGCAATTTGGGCGGCGATCTTTGAATCGCCACCCAAATCTACTCAATCTTAGATGTTTCAGCGTTTCAATGCCGGAACCGCTCCAATTACTTCTCTTCAACGCTCAATTCATTGAGAATATCCCCAACGCCCAACGCTTTGGCCGCGATGTGGCCTGCGGTTTGGCGTTGATCATCGGTTTTAACTGTGCCGCGCAGGGTCACGTTGCCTGCCTGCACGAATATGTCTATCTTATCGGCTTCCACCTCATCGCTCTTATCCAGCAGCTCTTTTATTTCCTGCTCTAGCTGAGGGTCCAGCCTGTAATGAGTTGTGCTGCCGGGGCCTTCTTCCGGTTTATGTAATCCCGGTGGAGGTATGACCTCCAACCTCTCTTCAGACGGAGGGTGAACTTCAGCATGAAGATATGACTCTTCTTCTTTCTGAGTATGTTGTCTTGGCGCATGAGCTTCCTGCGGCATTTCAGGCGGTTGGCAAGCCAACCAGAATCCTCTAAGATCCTCCGGCAACTCTCTTTCCACGGATTCCTGCGCGCCGGGGGTTATCGCTTGCCTCAGTGTTGTAAAGACAGCTCTGGTTATGATTTCTACGCGGGCAAAATCATTGGTTTCCAGGCGGTCCGCCACTCTTCCCAGGAATGCCGTCAAATCCATTCGCTCAGTGCCTCCCGCCTTCACGCTTATGTGCTCTATGAAACCGCTTTCCCAGAGCGGTTGTATATCGTGTGGAAGCTGGGCTTTGATATTATCGCCGGTATCGTGGACTATTCTGCGCTTCAGAGTTTCAAATACCGCGCGGATGGCGCTTCTGGCTTCATCATTGTTGTGCAGACCCCCGCGCAGCCTGACTTGTTTTAAGAATTCATCATATTGCATTTCGGCGCCTCCAATCATATTCACATTATTAGTATTTCCATTTGAGTGGGTGTTTATAACGCAGCTTATAGGTTGTTTGAAACCCGCATGCGCGATTACTGCCATTCCATCGTCAAAAATCCCTTCCGTGCTTTTCAGCTTCCGTGTTCCAGTGATTGAATGTTCTTTCCTGCCTCAAAAATATACAAAAATTGATCGAACCCATGGTGAACATGGAGGAAATCAGCGATAATACATTAACTCTCTATTAGAGAAGCGCTGTCTACCGAGAACCGCTGATTGTTCCACGCCGGACAATAAGATGCGGCTTACATGTGTACGACAGCTTTGGAGGAAACAGTTGAAGTTATTTTCAGTTACACTAGCCCTTTTCGCGGCATCCGGCTGCGCATGGGGGGCACAACCCGCGCAGCTTCGCCATTTGAATGCTGTACCTTTCACTCAGGTCCAGATCACCGACAAATTCTGGGCTCCGCGCTGCGAGACCAACCGAAAAGTCTCTATCCCACACAATCTCAAGATGCTTGAGGAATCGGGAAACATCAAAAACCTCGAGCTTGCCGCTGCAGGCGCGCGCGACGGCTTCCAAGGGCTGGTTTTTCAGGACTCCGATATATACAAAGTCCTCGAAGCGGCCTCATTCAGCCTTGCCACCCATCCTGATCCGGCGCTGGACAAGCAGGTCGACGCCATCATCGCTAAAATGGCAGCCGCGCAGATGCCGGACGGCTATCTTGATACAAACTACCAGATAAACTACCCTGACTACCGTTTCACCAACCTTCGAGACGACCATGAAATGTACTGCGCGGGCCATATGATAGAGGGCGCAGTCGCTCACTTTCAAGCCACAGGCAAGCGCAATTTCCTTGATATCGCCATTAAATGCGCAAACAACATAGACAGCAAATTTGGCCCTGGTAAGCGTATGGGCTATCCCGGCCATCCGGAGCTCGAACTTGCGCTCATAAAACTCTGGCGCGCTACCAGTGATGACCGCTATTTCAAGCTCTCAAAGTTCTTCATAGATAATCGCGGCGCTGGTTTCTTTGCCACCGAAGATCATTCTGATGATCGCCGCGATCCTGATCCCGCTTACTGGCTGGACAACGCCAAGATCAAAGACCAGACATCTATAGTAGGACATGCGGTCCGCGCCGCCTATTTGCTTTCAGGCGCGACCGACGTGGCCGGAATTGACGGCGACACAGACCTTCTCAGCGCAATCAATCGCATCTGGTACAACACCACCAAAAAGCGCATGTTCATCACCGGCGGAATCGGCCCATCGTCAAGCAACGAAGGCTTCACCATAGACTATGATCTGCCAACCTCCACCGCCTATCAGGAAACGTGCGCCTCGATCGCCATGGCTATGTGGAACCAGCGCCTGGCTCTTCTCTACGGTAGCGCCCGATATGCCGACTATGTCGAAAAAGCTCTTTACAACGGCGTGTTGGATGGCGTTTCGCTCAAGGGTGACACATTCTTCTACTCCAACCCATTGGCCAGCAATGGCTCCCGCCACCGCACTCCGTGGTTTGAGTGCGCATGCTGCCCACCTAACGTTATTCGCACACTGGCTTCTATCGGCGGCTATGCCTATGCCACATCCGAAGATGCCGTTTGGGTGAACCTTTACATAGGTGGATCGGTCGATTGCAAGGTCGGCAAGAGCAAGGTCACTCTTAAAGTCACAACTGATTACCCGTGGGACGGTGCGGTAAACATCAAGCCCGTTATCGATTCCCCCGCTAAATTCGGCATTCGGCTTCGCGTGCCCAGTTGGTGCCAGGGCGCAGCGGTCAAGGTCAATGGCAGGCGCATCAGGTCACCAAAAGTAGAGTCGGGTTACATCGTCCTCGAACAAAACTGGCGCACAGGCGATTCCATCGACTTCAACATGCCTATGCCCGTACGAAAAATTGAAGCGAACTCGCAGGTAACCGCCACTCAGGGCATGCTTGCTATCCAGCGCGGGCCTATCATCTACGCTCTGGAGGGCTGCGACCAAACGGTTCCTCTCAACTGCCTCGCTCTGCCCATCGATGCCGAGCTCAAGCCCGTCAAGCGTCCCGACCTGCTCGGCGGCATTGTGACCATTACAGGAATGGGAAAAGCGATCGACATCACAGACTGGTCCGGCAAGCTCTATCGCGAGGCCGTCTCGGCCAACTCTGTTAAGATCACAGCTATACCCTACTATGCGTGGGACAACCGCGAGGCCTGCCCTATGGCGCTTTGGATTCCCACAAATCCGAAACCTGCCAACGGTTTGGAATCATTCGCCCAGGCGTCCGCTTCGTTTAGTCAGTGGGGCCAAGTTTCCGCCCTGAACGATGGCAAAGAAGTTAGGAACGCTGCCAGTTTCAGCGCAGGCAGCAGCTACGGCGGCTATGGAGCCTTCGCCTCCGGCGCATTCGGCTGGTGGCCTAACACAGGAACATCCGAATGGGTGTGTTACAAGTGGCACAAACCGGTATCAGTTGGCGGAGCAAAAGTCTACTGGTTTGCCGACAGCATAAACACAAACATCGCTCCTACAACCACGGGTACCACAACCCCAGCGCCTGCCCCAAATTCTAATCGCAGCAGAAGAAGAATGATGGTTACCCAGCTGCCGGAGTCCTGGAAAATCGAATATCTGGACGCAGAGACATGGAAACCGGTTGATGCAATCGGAGCCTATCCTCTCGAGGCGGACGGCTGGAGCCAGATTATGTTTGCGCCGGTAAAGACTACCTCTCTGAGGCTGGTCGTGCAGATGAAATCAGGGACGACATCCGCTATTCAGGAATGGAAAGTCCTACCGCCGGACTGTGAAGACTAAACAAACACAAAGGGACGGGTGAAGTACAATGCCCGTCCTAATTTATGGCAAGGGCCGCATCAGAGATTGCGGCCCAACAGTTAGTTGCTTCGGTATCCTGATGCCGAAGCCTACCGCACATCGTGATAAAAATCTCGATCACCGAAGCTATTTTATGGTAATGCTCAAATCCGCAAGCCAGTAGCTGTTGGTTTTCATTCCTCGCAGCCTTATTGCACCGCTCCCATAGCCGAATCTCAGCTCGCCGGTATATGCCGGTTCAGAGCTAATGCCGATGCTGCCAAAGTCGGTTCTTAACTGCGGCACATAGCCCGCAGAGACCGATATCGCCCGAAACGGCCTTATTGTCAGCCCATATTCCAATCCCTGCAGAAGCACGGTGCCGCTTGCCTTTTCAGATTCTTTTAAGAACTCCGTCCTCGGAATGTTATCGATAAGTTTACTCCAGCGCTGGTCATTGCCGCGTCCCTCGTTCCACCGATAGCCTGTGTAGATACAGAAACCCGGCACCAGATCCATCTTCAACCTGCCGTTAAAGTTCTTTATGACGCAATCCGTATTTATCTTATTGCCGCCATTTGCAGCCAGATTTCCCATGCCGGTAATGCCGCCGTCAATCTCCAAAGCCAGCCCTTTGCTAATTCTGAGCGAGCGCTCCAATCCCAGACCAACAGCTCCATAACCGAGATTCTGCGCAGCGCTATAATAGTAAAATCTCAGATCCTGGTCCTGATACTTCGGCTTGGAAACTGGAGGACTTGGTATGGCGCTTGCATTGAGGGAATTTACATACACTACTTTGCCGGATCTCAGATTCAAGATATCGGTGATCCAGGCAAGCTTGCCACTCACAAAATAGGGTCCCTCCCCCTGGCAGGAATCCGAGATTGCCATTGCGCAGACAGATTCTCCCATGCCGCTCATCACCATCATCGCCGAACCTGGCTTCACTGCGGCGGGAAATGTTGCAGAGATGCCGAAATCGGTCACCTGAGTAACTTCACCATTCAGCCTGCCAGACAAAACCGGTGGGCTCACAGCCATCAATAATAGAACCGAGAAGATTATTGCCGATACGCTTACCCTGTGCATTTACCATTCCTCCTTTGTGTAATCAACCCGAGGCTTACCAGTTTGTGGTAATCTATTGCCAACTGGCGTTTTGTTTTTCCCTTGCGCTGTATGCGGCTAAACACTGAGTGAGCCTGGGGAGGGCGAAGGTCCCCCTGAGCCGTTTCCCTTCGCAGTTAAGAAGCTCGGCGGGAGCCTCGCCCTCCCCTTTCTCACCGAGAATGAGATATTACAGGTAATCCTCTATTTTTCCTGCAATAATGTTGGGTAATTTTGGGACATAAAATTTCTGTTGTAATGGTTGATAGCTCATGTGGCTGAGTGCTATAATCAAGTTCTTAGATTTTATAAGCGCTTTTAGGGTTGGAGAATACTTTGTCGGATCAGCAGCTACAATTAGGGGTGGACGATGCCTATGTGGCGCTCCAGAATGCGTGGGAGTGCGCGCTTGAGGTGCTATCTAAGCATGTCAACAAGCCCTCGTTCGACAGCTGGATCAAAACTGCAAAGCCCGTCTCGGTGGATGGCAATCTGGTCATGATCACCACAAACAGCCGATTTGCAAAGCACTGGCTGGAGAGCAAACATCTGCCGCTCATCAAAGAAATCCTGGAAACACAACTTGAAAGAAAACTCCAGCTCAGGGTAGACTTTTCAGAATCCGATGAGCCCGTTATTCTCACGGAAACACTCCCGCAAAAGCCAAAACCGCAGCCTAAACACGACGAAGAGCCTATTTCTCTGCCGCTCAACAACCAGTATAACTTCGATAACTTCGTTGTTGGACCCACAAACAGGCTCGCGCATGCTTGCGCCATGGCAATCTCTGAAAACCCCGGCAAGACCTACAACCCGCTTTTCATTTATGGCGGCGCGGGGCTTGGCAAAACACACCTGATGCATGCTCTGGGGCAGACTGTCCTAGCCAAGTCGCCCGACGCAAAGGTGGCTTATGTATCGGGCGAGGCATTCACCTATCACTATATAACCTCTCTAAGAGAGCATCGCACGGCTGAGTTCAGGCGGCAATATCGCAGCATTGATGTGTGGCTGGTGGATGACATTCAGTTTTTGGTGGGTAAGGAGCGCACGGAAGAAGAATTTTTTCACACATACAACGCCATCTACGACATGGGCAAGCAGATTGTATTAACAAGCGACCGTGCGCCCAAAGACCTGCAGCTGGATAGCAGGCTTCTTTCCAGGTTCCAGTGCGGCATGCTCGCAGACATCTCCCCGCCGGACCTCGAAACCCGCATGGCAATTTTGCAGACCAAGGCAGAGTGCGAGAACATGACCCTCTCGGACGACGTCATTCTCTATATCGCAAAACTGATAAGAACGAACATAAGGCAGCTCGAGGGCGCGCTAATAACACTGCATGCTTATGCATCGCTGATGAAGACTGCTGTCACGCTTTCTTTAGCTGAAGAGGTCCTAAGCAAAAATTTTGGTGACGCTGCCCCGACGGTCGTCGACGCTCAAAAAGTCTTGAACGCAGTCTCAAAGAAGTTTTACGTGGAGCTAACCGATCTCAAAGGTAAATGCCGCAGCAAAAACATAGTGGCGCCTCGTCAGATCGCTATGTATCTGATGCGCGAACTCACAGATTATTCCCTACCCGCAATCGGAAAAGCTATTGGCGGCAAGGACCACACCACTGTCATGCACTCCTGCAAAAAGGTCGAAGGGAAATTAGCCACGGACAAATCATTCCAAGCCATAATAACGGAATTAACCAACCAAATCACCGGCTCAAGAGGCTAGTCAACACCATGTTCGGGCCAACACCATTCGAAGTTCGCCCGCAATCTCTGATGCGGGCGTCCCCATTCTATGTTCGGGCGGAATCTCTGATCCGCCCGTAAGAATATGCTATCTGTCACTTGAGTGCGCCCTTCCACAACCTTTGAATTTCAGACATTATTGCCCATGAAAGGCCATGTAAAACTTGTGGAAACCTTCCGGTAAGAACCTGTGGACAAATCTGTTGATAGTAATGTGGATTGCGCGGTTGTTAGTATCCACATAGTTTTTACAGCAGCTTAGCAGTTGGGCTTATGGTTCACCCTGTTTTGTCCACATGAGCAGATGAGCTTAGGGTAAGCGTAATAGAGGCTGTTTTCCACAGTATCCACACCTCCTATTACCACTACCACAATTTATATATATAATATATAGACCATGTATATTGATACGATCTGTCTGACTAACTTTCGGAATTATGAGCATTTAGAATTCAAGCCCTCTAAGGGGTTGAACATTCTCGTGGGTCCTAATGCGCAGGGAAAAAGCGCAATACTTGAAGCTCTTTATCTCTTGGCGACGAGTAAATCTCATAGGACATCTCGAGATATGGACATGATAAAGATAGGGGATATCAATGCCAGAGCTTGTGTGGAAATCACAAGATCAGCAAGAAGCGATGCAATTTTAGAGATTATCCTCAATAGGCAAGAAAAAAAGGCTGTTAAGATAAACAAAGTCAAAACCCCGAAGATCGGGGACATAATAGGTCAATTAAACGCAGTAATTTTCAGCAATTCAGACATAGATATGGTCAGAGGCGAACCATCGCTGCGCAGGCGATTTCTCAATCTGGAAATCGCCCAAATCCGCCCTCAATATATTTATGCTCTCGGGCGTTATAAAAGGGTCCTGGATCAGAGAAACAATCTCCTGAAGGAAATTAATAAAGGTTCCGCGAAAGCGCCAGACTTGGAAATGTGGGATTCTCAGCTCTGCCAATATGGAGCGAGCGTGATCCACCGCCGTGCCAAATTTATAGATTTTCTAGCCGCAGCGGCTGCCAGAATCTATGCATTGCTCACGGATCAATCCGAAGATTTCAAAATATCTTATAAACCCAATATAGAATGCTCCGCTTCAGATACTGAAAAAGAGATTGAATCCGCTTATGCAAGAAAACTGGCATCCAGGCGAGAGAATGACATTTTCAGGGGAACAACATCCGCGGGCCCTCACAGGGATGATATTCTTCTAAGCGTCAACAATTTTCCCGCCAAAGAATTCGCCTCCCAGGGCCAGCAGCGGTCTGCGGCTATCGCAATTAAACTTGCGGAAATCGAGCTTATGGAAGAATCTGCGGAGGAAAGTCCGGTTGTGTTGTTGGATGATGTAATGGCGGAACTCGACGAAACACGCCGAGCGCGCATTTTAGAGATAATGCTGGGCAAGTGTCAGACTTTCATAACCACCACCAGCCTGGACGATATCCGAGATGTCGCCACGAGCTCGGCAGCTATTTTTGAGGTAAAATCGGGCAAGGTTACGGCAATATGAGAAGATCGGATTTCAGAAGAGGCAATTTCAACAGACTCGGGGGCTTGGTAAACAGGTCTTTGGAAGAAATGGGGCTTCGCCATAAAATAATGCAGTATCAGGCCGTGATAAAATGGAAGCAGGTCGTGGGTACGCACATTGCCGCTGTCACCGTTGCCGAAAGAATCCAGGAGGGCATTTTATATGTTTGCTGCAAAAGCAGCGCATGGGCAAACGAATGCACCTTCCATAAGCAGCATATAATCAAAGAACTCAACAAAGCGGCGGGCAGCAAAGTGGTCACTGACATCCGCTTCTCTTCCAGGGGTTTCAAAAAGGCGCTGGAGGCCTCTCTGGCCGCAAATAAGCCCAACATACCAAAAGACGATATAGAGGCCGTAGAAATCGATTTGTTAGCATCCGAACTGGCCCAAAAAGTCGCATCTATCAGCCCTTCGGAAGAGCTGGCAAAACGCATCGCGCATGCAGTCCTGACAAGCAAGAAATTAGAGAAATCTAAGCTCGAAAATGGGTGGCGTAAGTGTTCGATGTGCAACAATTTGCACGATGGAAAATCAGACATTTGCGACAACTGTAAATAGGTGAATAATATGCCTGAGTGGACTCAAATACTCCAAAAAATAGATGATTACAGGTGGCGGATTCCACAGAGCTATAAGTCTGGAATGCGGACAGACGGCGTGGTTTTTGCCACTGAAAGCATGCTTCAGCAGATTATGCAGGACGAAGCCCTGGAGCAGGTCGCAAATGTCGCGTTCCTGCCGGGGATAGTCGGCCAATCGATGGCTATGCCGGATATTCACTGGGGCTACGGGTTCCCCATAGGCGGAGTTGCCGCGATGGACTACGAAACCGGCGTGGTTTCACCTGGCGGGGTGGGTTACGACATCAACTGCGGCGTTCGATTACTTCGCAGCGATCTCACTCTAAAAGACGTGAAAGGCCGCGTTTCAGACCTCATCGACCAGCTTTATATGAACGTCCCGACCGGTGTCGGCGGCGAGGGTAAACTTCGTCTTGATGATCAGGAGCTAAAGCAGGTTATGCGCAAGGGCGCAAAGTGGATGGTTGAGCATGGAATGGGGTGGGCCGAGGACCTCGAAGTGAGCGAGCAGGGCGGCGCGATGGATTTTGCCGATCCGGATGTCATCAGCAAAGAAGCCATAAAGCGCGGCAGGCCCCAACTCGGCACTCTTGGCGCGGGGAACCATTTTATGGAAATTCAGGTAGTTGAAGAGATATATGACGTTGAAATTGCACACATTTTCGGCATCACCGAACCCGGCCAGATCACCGTCATGATTCACACCGGCAGCCGGGGTTTTGGCCATCAGGTCTGCGAAGATTCGCTGCATGTCATGCAAAGAGCGGCTCAAAAATACAATATATCGATCCCAGACCGCCAACTGGCCTGCGCGCCGATCACTTCGCCAGAGGGACAGCAATATCTTGGAGCTATGGCTTGCGCGGCAAACTTCGCCTGGGCAAATCGTCAGGCGATCGCGCATTGGGTGCGAGAAAGTTTTGAGAAGGTATTAGGGGCGGGCGCGTATAAGTTAGGTTTGAATCAGGTTTACGATGTTGCGCACAACATGGCCAAAATCGAGCATCATGAGGTCGACGGCAAGCTCAAAAAACTCTGCGTCCACCGAAAAGGCGCGACCAGAGCTTTTGGGCCAGGCAATGAAAATATTCCAAAGCAATATCGCAAGGTCGGCCAACCTGTGATAGTGCCTGGAGACATGGGCAGATATTCGTTCCTGCTCGTAGGCACCGAGACCTCGATGAAGCTTACCTGGGGAAGCGCCTGCCACGGCGCCGGTCGAGTCATGAGCAGGCACGCTGCCATCAAGAAGATGACCGGTAAAGCCGTTCAGGAAGAACTTGCCGCCAGAGGAATTGTTGTGAAAGCAAAGGGCAGGGACACTCTTTCAGAAGAAGCGTCGTATGCCTATAAAGACGTAGCCGACGTAGTGGAAACCTGCCAGGGCGCAGATATTTCCAGAATAGTGGCCAAAATGCGGCCGCTGGGAGTGGCAAAGGGATAGTCAAGAGAGCGGTGCAATCTGTCAGCGAAATTTGTCATTCCTGCTAAGGCGGGAATCCAAAGGTTCGGTTTTTCGGGATTTGAGCGCAGCGGAAATCCCGAAACCACAAAGGAGAAATCATTGAGCAAGATAAACGTAGGAATTATCGGAACAGGTGGAATCGCTGTGAGCAGGCACATGCCCGCGCTGGCAAGATTTTCCGATCTTAATATTATGGCTGTTTGCGATGTCAACGAGGCCTCGGCAAAATCAGCCGCCGAAAAGTTCAACGTGCCGCATGTCTTCGCCGATTATAAGAAGATGTTGCAAATGGACGAGCTCGACGCCATTCATATCTGCACGCCCAATTTCCTGCATGTGCAGCCTGCGGTGGATGCGCTGGACGCAGGCAAACATGTGCTTTTAGAAAAACCGATTGCGCGAAACGCTGTCGAGGGCGCGCTGATCGTTGAGGCGGCGAAGCGCAGCAGCAAGAAACTAATGATTGCTCAGTGTTTTCGCTTTGGCTCCGAAGCTCAGTTTTTGAAAAGATGCATTGACGCCGGCGACCTCGGCGAGATATATTTTGCCCGAGTTTGGGCGCTGCGCCGCAGAGGAGTTCCGAGCTGGGGTGTTTTCACCGACAAAGAAAAGCAGGGCGGCGGCCCGCTGATCGATATTGGCGTTCACATGCTGGACCTGGCGCTCTATCTCATGGGCCACCCGAAACCCGTTGCGGCCTCCGGCATGGCCTACACAAAAATAGGCAACACTCCGAACCATGTCGGGCGCTGGGGGACGTGGGATTATAAGAATTACACGGTAGAAGACTTCGCGGCCGGTTTCGTGCGGCTGGATAACGGCGCCTCGCTGATCATAGAATCCAGCTTCGCCGCGAATATTGCCGAGGACCGCATGAATGTTTCTTTGCTGGGCACAAAAGGCGGCGCCGACACAAATCCGCTCAGGCTTTTCGGCGAAGATAAAGGCGCTCTTTTGGATATAACACCATCTCTGCTTCCCACGGTCGATTTTTACGAAGTAGAGATCCGAAGCTTCTATGACGCCATAATAAACGACACCGAGCCGCCCGTAACCGGCGAGCAAGCCCTGAACGTGATGAAAATCCTGGATGCGCTCTACCAGTCCAGCGAAGAGGGCAGAGAAATAAGAATCGAATAGAAATAATTGGCCGACGGTCCTGTTCGGGCACAATCTCTGATGCGGCACACTAAGTTATCAATTACAAAATGCGCTGAAAAGCTGAAAGCTCATTGCTGTCAGCTCAAAACAACGAGGTAATCCTTGATCTCTAAAATCAAGCTTAAAGAGTCGATGGTCAGAATTAGGCCATTAGCCCATGAATATCGCTCACTTCTTATGCTCGCCAGCGCAGCGCTTTTGGCTGAGCTTGCGTACGCCGTCTTAAACCTCTCCGCTATGCCTATGTATGTGGATAAATCCCTGAATCTGGGCAAGAATTGGGGGTTCATCTTTGGCACGTTCTTGGCTGTGGAAGCGCTATCGCGGCCTGCTCTTGGCGCGCTTGGCGACCGAATAGGCAGAAAACCGCTTATGCTTGCGGGTCCGCTTATTACCGCGATTACTTCTTACCTTACAATTGTCTACCGAGGCCCGTATGTCCTTTATTACCTCATTGGCTTGCGTGTGCTTGATGGTCTGGGAAGTAGCGCGCTGTGGATGAACGCTTTTGCTGCGGTTGGCGATCTCGTGGACGATGAACATCGAAGCGCCGCTCTAAGCGTGCTCAATGTCACCTATATGGGCGGAATGGCGCTCGGTTTTTTGCTTGGCGGCGGAGCGAATGATTATTTTCACACGCTCAAAGCATCGTTCTATCTAGCCAGCATATTATTTGTGCTCTCATTTCTGGTGCTTCTTGTTTTCTTTCCAAAGTTGGGTAAGCCGCATCATGTGGATATTCCCGGTCACGAAACCCCGCCGGATTTCAAGCCCGAGCATATTTTGCGGAGCTTTAAGGAAGTGCCGGATATGGTGGTCATGGCGATGGTCACATTCCTTGGAATGGGAATGCTGACTCCTATTGTCAAGCTCTACGCAATAGACCATCTAATGCTCACCGAAACCCAGTTCGGCGTTGCTGTTGCGCCGATTGCAGCATTTATGGGTATTTTTGCTATTCCGCTTGGTCATTTGGGCGACAAATACGGAAAAACTTCGGCGGTCTGCTGGGGTCTATTTGCCAGCTCAATTGCTATGTGGGTTTTGGCTCTCACCAAGTTCTTGCCCTTAATTGGTATCGCTGGAATTCTAATCGGGCTTGGGTTCACAGTCGCATTTCCTGCCTGGAACGCCCTTGTTATTTCCGCGACCGACCCCAAACGGCGCGGAGAGGTGCTGGGCGCGGTGGGTTTGGCTCAGGGCTTGGCGGCGATGGCTGGAACGCTCGTTGGGCCGCTTATCTACAAATCAGATGCGTTGAGTTTTCCGAAACTTGGGGTAATAAATTATAACGTCCCGTTCTGGATCAGCGCGATACTAATCACTGCAGGCACGGTAATCAGCTTTACATGGGTCTGCAATAGACGCTCCACCAGCACGCGGGCAGACATCTATACTTGCAGACAAAAACATCGCGTTGTATCGACGGCTTTCATGGGCTTGATTATCCTCTCCTGCTGGATCGGGTATCGCTACACCATGCCCATAGCCACAGACCGGGTTGCGTGGGTTTGGGTGCAGCAATTGGCCAGGAACAAAGTCTCAAAGGCGCTCAATTATTCCGTAGAAAGCGCGCCGGGTTGGAACGGAGCCGCCGAAGCCAAAATCAAAGCAAAAGAATATCATGGCCTGGTTCATGACAAAGCCGCGAGCTACGTGGTGCGTGCGCCCGAATATCTGGGCAAAGACAGAGCCGAGGTCGAGGTAGTTTTCAATATTCCCAGCCACAACAAAATATTTGAGAAAATCAGCCTCTGCAAGACCAAACCGCGCGGCGATTGGAAAGTTTGTGGAGTTTCAGAGCTTGCGCCATAGCATTGCTTTATGATATATTAGGGCCATCAAGCTCCTTCCCTTCTGTAACCTGTTCCCTATTCCCTGTTCCCTAAAAAAGAGGTAATAAAGCAAATGACCTGGCTCACTCTCCTTGGCGGCCTGTTACTGATATTTCTGGCTGCGGAGCTTTTCACAAACGCAGTAGAATGGTTTGGAAAACACCTGAAGCTGAGCGAGGGCGCAGTTGGCAGTGTGCTCGCGGCGGTTGGCACTGCGCTCCCGGAAACAACGGTTGCTATTGTTGCGGTAGTTATGGGTGGAACCGCGAACACTGAAGCAGGTATCGGCGCTATTCTGGGCGCGCCAATGATGCTCAGCACCCTTGCAATGTTTATCACGGGCGCTTCCATCCTCATATTCAGCGCTATGAAGATTCGAAAGCCCATAATTCACGCAGATTATAAGGTCGTCGGATGTGATCTTCGAACATTCTTTCTTGTTTATTTGCTCGCATTGGTGGGATCGGCGTTCCACAGTATTCCCGCAGCCAAATTCGCAATTGCGGCTATTCTCATTGTAATCTACATACTCTATGTAAAGAAGACCATGGCATCTGAAAGCACAACTGATGAGCAGAGCCTGCGGCCTCTGCATTTTCACAGGAGGGTGGCCACTCCGCACCTGCGAATTGTCGTCGTGCAATTGGTCGCAGGTCTGGCGCTTATGCTTATCGGAGCGAAGGAGTTTGTGGACAGCATCACCATAGCTGCAGGGACTCTCGGAATTTCGCCGTTGGTTTTGAGCATTATCATCACCCCGATAGCCACCGAGCTGCCCGAAAAGTTCAATTCAATCACCTGGACCAGGCATCGCAAAGATACTCTGGCCCTCGGCAACATCACTGGCGCAATGGTTTTTCAAAGCAGCATTCTTCCTGCCATAGGCATGCTTTTCACTCCCTGGGCGCTTAACGCGCAGGCGGTAACAGCAATCGTCATAGCTATTCTTGCAACCTCAATAATCTGGGGCGAGATGACCCTGCGCAAACGCCTCAGCCCATATTCGCTGCTAATCGGCGGCGCGCTATACGCCCTCTACCCAATAGCAGTTTTCTGGCTCATGCCAATGCTCGGCTATTCTGTGAAGGTCGCACATTAGCTTAACAGGAGCAATGCTGAGCTCGCACATCGCCATCCTGAGCTACCAATTCGCCATCCTGAGCTTGCAATTCGCCATCCTGAGGGTCTCGAAGGATGAGCAGCATGATAAGCCTTCAAGCTAAATCGTTCTATCTGTTCGGGCTGGATTTGCAATCCAGCCCGCAAAAGCATCTATGCTTCATTTGTCCCCGCAATCGGCGTTCGTCTTCTCCAGTATAGATAACCGAAAACCGGCAGGCCCCAGAATGGCGAATATACTACCAGCCAGATAATGATACCTGCGATCTTGCTTAAAGAGCCCACCAGCGAAGCCACAGCGCCCGTAAAACTCTTTTGAATGAAGCCCATCGGTGCGGCTTTAGGCTTAGGTTTCTCGGTCAGGGTCAGATTTATTGTGCTCATGGCGGCGGAGCTCTTCAACTGCTTTATCTGACCAGCCATTTCTTCTATCTCGCCGCGCACGCGGTAAAGCTCGTTTGAGACATTCATAATATCCCCGATGCGCCTGGCTTTGTTCATAACTTCCAAATACTGCCGCTCTTCGGCGCGTTTATTGCGAAGCCGAGAATCAATATCCACCACCTGGCCGGTCACATCCTCGCCCGTCAGGTTTTTAACTGTCACTTTGCCAAGCTTTCCGAGCTTTTCAATTGCGTTTTCAAAAGAATCCACAGGAACTTGCAGGCACATCGAACCCGAAACAGGCGCGCCCTCATCAGAGCTCACCGAAGAATCAGTCACAAACCCGCCAAGAGACTTAGCCACAAAAACCGCCGCATCATTGGCTTTAGAGAAATCCTTAACCAGCACAGTCATTTCGGCGTTTTTGATTATCATGAGCTGCGGGTTTATGTGACCGTCGCTAAATTTAGCCGCGTTTCGCGCAGGCACCGTCTTTCCTACGGCGATCATGGGTGCATGGTCAGGTGCTTTGTTATATATGAAGTTATCAACTTTGGCGGAAATGGTGTCGGCAGGTGTGTCGAACTTCAGTGATTCCTCTGGCCTAGTAGCGGCTGTTTGCTCTGTTTTTGCTTGCATTTTGCCCGCACTCGCAATCTTCCTGCTTTGCACCTTCGCAGGTCCAAACATCGGTATCACTACCGCAGCCGCCACTATAGCAATCGCCAGCAACCCCGCCACAGCAATCGGCCTGGTTTTATACGGCCACTTCCAACCTGCTCTGACCACAGGCTCAAAATTAAGTTTTCCGAGCACTTTCTCCCGCAGCCCGCTGGGGGCAGTGATATCACTTATATTATTAACTTCATTTGTAAGGTCCGTCATAGATTTAGCCTCCATTTGGCACTCGACGCAGCTTGCAAGGTGTCGGCTGACGCGCCAGCGCATTACCCGCCCAAGCTCGCCGTCAATATATGCTTTAATCTCGCTTTTCACCATCCGGCAATTCATAGTTCTAACCCGCCTTCTGATGCGTATTCCCGAAGTTGCTCTCGCAGCGCTCGAAAGGCGTTCGAGAGCCTGCTTTTTACCGTTCCCACCGGGCAACTGAGCGCTTCAGCGCATTCGCTGTAGGTAAGCCCATGCAATTCATGCAAAATTACCACATCCCGGTGAATATCCGGCAGAGAATCTATGGCGTTATTTACCGTGGTTTTCGTTTCGTTTCTCACCGCAACCGCTCCCGGCTCAGAGCTTGAATTTTCTTGCCTATCAAGCGTATTTTCCTCGATTGGCACGGTCTCCAGACGGCGCATGCGGCGGCGCTCCAGGCAGACATTCATCGCCACCCTGTATACCCAGGTAGCGAGGCTGGACCTGCCTTTGAAGCCCTTTACCGAGTTGCAGATTTCCACCAGCGCATCCTGCGCCGCGTCCTCGGCATCCAGCCCGCCAACCATTCTGCGAGCCATGCCGTAGACCTTATCCTGGTAGAGGTCCAGAAGCCGCTCATACGCCTCCCGCTCCCCCGCCCTCAGCCCTGCAACCAGTTTTTTCTCATCACGGTAATCAGCCATACATCTCCAAATATTTCGGGATTTCCGCTTCGCTCAAATCCCGAAACACCTCGTGTCAGGGAATGCTATCGGACCTTGTGTTCTATAGGCGCCTTCACTCAATCCGCCGTTTTTCCCTTCTCTATTTGTTTAGTTGCAGAAATTGACGAAAGGGTTCACTGGAGGCATAAAAAAGGCCGCGCAAGAATTATTCTTGCGCAGCATTGTCTTCGAAATCGGTTAGCCGAAAGCTTAAAGCTGCTTATCTATCTCGGCGGTAATGTCGGGTTTGGGGTGGAGGCCTACCAGGCGGCTTTTAATCTCGCCGTCTTTGAAGATCAGCAGGGTGGGAATGCTCTGCACGCCGTATTTTCCGGCCAATGCGGCTTCGGTTTGCACGTCCAGCTTGAGAATCTTCGCCTTGCCTTCGTATTCGGCTGCAATCAGGTCTATGGTCGGGCCCAATGCCTTGCACGGACCACACCATTCAGCCCAAAAATCCACCAATACGGGAATTGCCGACTTTAATACTTCTTCCTCAAAATTTGCTGCTGTAACTGCAGGAGCTGCGCTCATTTTCTTTAATTCTCCTTCATAATAGCGGAAAGTGGAGAGTGGAAAGCGGAAAGAAGGGAAGGGATTCTTCTTACTCTACACTCCAAACTTATCTATGGCTTTTTGGAGCCTGGTCAGGCAGCGCTCTTTTCCGATTATTTTCATAAGCTCGAAAAGGCCTGGCCCCCATGTGCGGCCTGTTATAGACATTCGCACCGGATGAATCACATGCCCGCCTTCCATGCTTACGCTTGCTCCGGCTTCGCGCACCGCTGCCTCTATGCGCTCCGTATTCCAATCAGAAACATCTGAAAGCTTACTTATAATTGCCTTCAACAAAGCAGGCGTAGTATCCTTCGCTAAATGCTTTTTTATTCCTTTTTCATCATAATCAAAACCGCAGTTATAGAAATATGAAACCAAATCGGGAGCTTCCCCGAGGGTCACCATTCTATCCTGAATAAGCGCGGTAACCTCCTTGATATAAGCCAGATCTTTGGCGGTCGGGTTTTCGCCCAAATATCCAGCCTTCTGCACCCACGGCAAAATCATCTCAGCCAGCTCATCCACGCTCATCATGCGAATATACTCGCCATTAAGATCGTTGAGCTTGGCCAGGTCGAAAATCGCCGGATGATTTACAATACCCTCGAAGCTGAACTTCTCAATCAGTTCGGCGCGGCTGAAAAGCTTTCTGTCTTCGCCCGAACTCCAGCCCATCGTCGCCAGGAAATTGAGCATGGCATCCGGCAAATACCCAGCCTCGCGGTAGTAGGTGAACGTCGTCTGGGTCTCGCTGCGCTTGGAGAGCTTTTTGCCGGTGGTGTCGAGAATTAGTGGCGGATGCACCCAAACCGGCGCCTCCCAGCCCAAAGCCTCGTAGAGCTGCACGTGCTTAGGCGCGCTCGAAATCCACTCATCGCCGCGTACCACATGCGTAATTTCCATCAGGTGGTCGTCAACGACCGCAGCGAAATGGTAGGTTGGAAAACCATCCGCCTTTATCATCACAAAATCGTCCTGCAGCGAGTTTTCGAAGCCAACCCGTCCGCGAATAACGTCGTCAAACTCCGTCCGACCCTCGCGTTTCATCGCGAACCGTATAACCGGGTTGGAGTTCTCTGCGGCGGCCGCTTCTCGCTCTTCGGGAGTAAGCGCGCGGCAGCGGCGGTCGTAGCCCGGCGGCAGCTTTGCAGCCTCCTGCCCTTTTCGCATTTCTTCGAGCCGCTCCTTGGTGCAGTAGCAGTAATAAGCCCTGCCGCTGTCTATAAGCTGCTGCGCGTATTTGGAGTAATTCTCCAACCGCTCACTCTGCCAATATGGGCCATATTCGCCGCCAACCTCGGGGCCCTCGTCCCATTGCATCCCAACCCAACGCAGCCCTTCCATCAATTCTTCAAGGCTGCCTTCAACGAATCTGGCGCGGTCGGTGTCCTCAATGCGCAATATGAAAGCGCCGCCTGTGTGGCGCGCATAAAGATAATCGAATACGGCGGTGCGAATGTTGCCTATGTGCGGGGAGCCGGTGGGGCTCGGCGCGAATCTTACTCTTGGTTTACTCAAGTCATTTCCTTTGGTTCAAATTATCGCGAAAACGCGAAAAATAGCGAAAATGCGAAATACACAGGGATCGCAGATCCCAGATGGCCAATGCGGGCTGGATTGCAAATCCGCCCGAACAAGATGATTAAATCATCAGCCGTCAACTCAAAGCTGATGGCTGATGAATATCTGACTATCAAACTATCAGGCTATCAAGCCATCGGACCAACTAGTCCTTCTTGATATACTTCCTCTTGGTCTTATTGAAACCCTGCGATTTCTTTTTCTCATCGAAGAGCCATTGATCAGACTTGCCGCGGGTGTGGAAAGCGTGATATGAGATCAGAATCGATGCGACCAAGAGCCGTGAGCAGCGTTTTACAATGTTGACCTCGTTTGTGAGCTGCGCGAAGGTCATACCTTGCTTGCCGAGGATGTCGGTGATCACGTCATAGATCGGCATGTCGGAGCTCTCGAACCTGTGCTTCTCTTCCATGAGCTCCAGTGAGCGGTTGAGATCAATGCCCAGCTGGCTGTCGACCTCACCGTCGAACTTGAAGCGATATTCCCCTGATTTCGCGGTCTTTTCAATGTAAAACACAGCGCCCGAGACCTCAGTGATGTCTTTGCATAGATCTTTGAGGCCGTAGATCAGCCGTGTAGTATTGTTTACGTAACAGGTTTTGCGCTTGCCTTCGTCGATCAGCACGATCGGGATGATTTCAGGCTCCGCGCCGAAGAAATTCGGGTTGATCTGGCAAAGCGGGAACGTGCCCTCTTGTTTGTGATGATATTTGAGTACGCAGCGCTGGCTATCGCCGTTTGGCTGATATTTGGTGCGCGCGGGGTCTTCGTCTGTGATATCCTCAGCGAGCGGATCGTAGACCGCGCTCTTGAGGTTGCCTTCGAAGCCGTCTTCCTCAAGCATTTGGTCGAAAACATCGCCCTCTGGAGTCTCGAACGGCTGTACGGCGGGCACAATCAACGATGCCGGGATTTCGGTCACTTCTTCCGGGAATACCTCGACCTTGCCCCAGCGGGTTCCGCCAAGCCACATTATGCGTTCCTCTTCGGCTAGAGCTGTCTTGAGGCTTTCGAGTGTGCCAGCGAAAGCCGGGTCTTCCTGCGAAACTTCCAGAATGGAATCTAAAAGCTCTTCGGCGGACGCGCTGCCCTTTTCGATGATCATCTTTATGATCTCTTCTTTATCCGTGTCGGTGACCGTGACCGGGCCGTCTGCTTCTTCCTCTTCGGCTTCCATAGGAAGCTTGGAGAGCTCGTCGGCAAGCTTGGCTATGGTTTTGGCGAAGCCTTTAGCTGCGCTCGCCGGGTAAACTTTTTGGTCTGAAAGGACCATAATGCGCTCATCGGCAATGACCTTTGCGTAGAAATCGACCGCGTCAAAGTCTTCGCCGAGTGCGCGCCATGCAAACAGCGCCAGGATTTTGAGAGGAATCGGTTCTTTGCAGGCTGTTACCACGGCAGCGGCTGCATCGGCGATGGTGTCGACTGTCCACTCGACCTCCGGGCAGATTTCCGAGAACTCGGCGACCTGATCATTGGAGATAAAGCTATCGAAGATGATGTCTTCTTCATCGGCTGGAATTATAAGCCAGCTCGCGAGGCCGTAGGCGCCGTCAACCGCGAAGAATTTCTCTTTGTTTTTCAGGATCTTCGGCAGAGTTCCACCGTAATAAGCGACCGTGCGGCTGTAGACCTGGGCAAGCTCTGCTGCGAGCTGTGTGACGGTAAGGGGTATACCTGCCGAGATGAATATGTCCTGAAGAACCCTCTCAAACGGGCGCTGAGTGTCGCCGAACCTCACGGATGCCGCCCAGCGGTGGTCGACCGTTTCGAAACGGCTGTTGTTAGCCATAACATTGCGTAACAGGCGCAGCGTTATACCCTCAACATCGATGCCCTTGAGCACCTGCCTGATTTTGAGAGACTGGCTTTTGCCCAGCACGCTCAGATATATTTTGTCGGCTAAGTAACGTTTCGCGGTCTCCCGCAGCGCTTCTTCTTTACTCAGCTTAGTCACTGTATTGCTCACAAGAAAATTCCTCCTAGTTACTAGTAAAAGTCTTAAGGTCAAAAGGCCATAATTTGGCCGATAGTCGGATAGTATGATGGCCCGATGGTCCGGCACAGGTGTTACATCATATTTCCTCTAGCATTGTCATGACTGTGCTCTTGAGCATGGGCAATTCGCGGGCTATGATATCCCACACATGTGGTATATCTACCCCAAGATAATCATGCACTATCACATTGCGGAATCCTGCTATTCGTCTCCAGTCAATTTCCGGGTGCAGTTCTTTCTGCTTGTCGGATAGTCTTTGGGTAGACTCGGACAGCGTCTGCAAATTTCGCAATACGGCATCCTGAATTAGCAAAGACTGCATGAACGTAACTTCGCCATCTTCGACATAACGACCAATACGTTCAATGCACTCGCCGATGTGAATTAAGTATAGCCGGTCATCTTTCATAATGGCACAGCCTCATTTAGGACACGATCTCTAATATACCAGTGCAGAGAGCCCTCGGTTACTACGTCCACCTTTCGACCAAGAATATCTTGGAGATCCATCAAAAGACCGCCAGCATCGAACAGGCTTCGGCCAGGTTCGAGAACTATTAGCACATCCACATCACTGTCCGGCCCCGCATCTCCTCTGGCAAATGAGCCGAATATTCTTAGCCCACGAGCTCCGTGACGCGCAGCCGCTTCAAGGATTTCATCGCGTTTGCCAACGATTATGTCATCTATGCCCATAGTGATTTCCTGCAACTGATTATTGCGTTACGCCAACCAAATCGTATTCATCGGCTCCGGTTATCTTTACATTTACGAAAGCGCCGGGTTTAGCGGCGCAATCTTTGATCTGCACGATTCCGTCTATTTCGGGCGCGTCTCGGTATGTTCTTCCGATTGCAACGCCATCGGTAGTGCTTTCGATCAGCGCCTCAAGGTTTTTGCCTATAAAAGCTTTGTTTCGCTCCAAAGATATGCCCTGCTGCAAACGCATTAGCTTATCGAGGCGCACTTCGGCTGTTTTGGCGCTCACTCGATTCTTAAGTTTTGCCGCCGGCGTTCCCTCTTCGATTGAATAGGTGAACACCCCGACTCTGTCCAGCTTGATTCGCCTGACAAAGCCCAGCAAATTATGGAACGCTGCCGGTGTCTCGCCGGGAAAGCCCACGATGAACGTGCTTCGAATAGCTATTTCTGGACGCTTTGCCCGCAGATCTGATATTACCTGCTCGTATTGCTCCACATTGCCTTTTCGGTGCATTGCATTCAGAACGTCATTGTCGCCGTGCTGCAGCGGGAGATCTATATATTTTACGATCCTCTCGCCGGTCGCGATTATATCTATAAGCTCAGGCGTGACCTTGGCCGGGTAGCAATACATCGGCCTGATCCAGCGCAGGCCCTCGATATCATTTAGCCTCACCAATAAGCCAACGAGCGCGTTGGACATGCCCAGATCTTCGCCATATTGGGTCAAATCCTGCCCGATCAGCACGATTTCCTTTACACCCGCATCGGCAAGGCGTTTCGCCTCATCAATTATATACTCTTTTGGCCTGCTTCTAAACCTGCCCCGGATGTCCGGTATAGCGCAGTAGGCGCAGCGGTTATCGCAGCCGTCTGCAATTTTCAAATATGATGTCCACGGCGGGGTAGATTGCACCCTTGGGCCATGTTCGTCCCATTTTGTGGGCAGTTCGAGCCCGCCGACAGTAGTTTTTCCGCCAAGCGCTGATTCTATAGTCTCGGCCAGCAGTCCAGCATGTCCAATGCCCAGAAAAGCGTCCACTTCAGGTGCCGCTTCGGCCATTTCTGCGGCGAATCTCTGTGCCAGACAACCGATCGCGATTACAGCTTTGCATGTGCCGGACTTCTTAAGCTTAACAGCCTGCCCAACAGCCTCGACAGATTCCGCCCGAGCGCTCTCAATAAACCCGCAGGTGTTGATGATTATCACATCCGCCAGCGAGCTATCGGTTATCAATTCATGCCCCGCTCGGGTTACCTCGCCCAGCGCGCCCTCTGAATCAACCAGATTCTTCGGGCATCCGAGGCTAATAAGACTAACTTTTGCCAATCTGTTTCTTTCTATTTTGATCGCGAAAGCGCGAAATGAGTCTAAAACCCAAGGTTCGCAAATACCACAAACTACTTTCCGATACCCTCCACATATTGTTCAGGAGTCAGTTCGATCTCTCTGAGTATTTCCCTTATCAATGGACGTGACAAATCACGTCCCGGATGATGGGGCACGGTTGTCGTTCTTCCATCAGGATGCCGGTAGAACACGTGGCTTCCTTTTTGACGCGCTACTACAAAACCCAACTGGAGCAGAAATTTCTCCAAGGTTTTTGCGTCCACTATCGGCAGTCGCGTCACGCGGCGACCTCAATCTGTTGAATGCCTACGAATCTGGGCAGGTCATCAATCTTTCCCTTGTATTCCTCCAGGCAAAGCTCTAAAACTTCCTTCAGGTTTATCTGCAATTCGTCTAAGCTGGCTGCTTGAGTATGCGCGCCGGGAATGCCAGGGACGATGCCTACATACAATTCCGTTTCCGGATCCCATTCCACGTATGCGGTAAAGTTCTTCATCATTTACTCCCTATCCCTTCATTCATAACTCATAATTCATAATTCAGAACTCGACCCTAAAACGGGTCTTCTTCTTCGTCCGGCATAATAATTTCGGATGGTGGGACATCTTCGTCGTAGTCGTCTTCAATATTATCCTGGCGCATTCCCGTGGAGCCGCCCAGCATTTGCTCTAGCTGCCCTTTTGAAACCATCACCTGGCGCGGTTTTGCGCCGTCGAGCGCTCCGACTATTCCCTGCTGCTCCATTATATCTACGATTCTTGCCGCGCGAGTGTAACCAATTTTGAACTTTCGCTGCAGCATGCTCGTCGAACAATAGCCGGTGTTTACTATGAAACGCAGGCTAGGCTCGTAGAACTCATCTGCAAAATTATTATCTTCGTAATCATCACCGCCACCCCCGCTCGAACCCATGCCGCTTGGTCCGGAAATGGGTTGCAGCGTGTAGGATGGCGAGCGCTGCGCCTTAAGAAAGTCACATAAGGCGTCGATTTCTTTATCCGACACATAGCAGCCCTGAATTCTGACCGGCTTGGAGGCGTCGATCGGAAGGAAAAGCATATCCCCGCGCCCGATCAGTCTCTCTGCGCCTTTTTGGTCCAAAATCGTGCGGCTATCATGGTGAGACGATACCGCAAACGCCATCCGCGACGAGATATTAGCTTTGATTATACCTGTTATAACGTCAACCGAAGGCCGCTGAGTAGCGATTATCAGATGGATGCCGGTTGCTCTTGCGAGCTGAGCGATTCTTGTGATCGAACCTTCCACCTCGGCTGCGCATTGCATCATAAGGTCCGCGAGTTCGTCGACCACAACCACCATAAACGGCAGCCGTTCTTCCGGCTTCAGTTTTTCATTTAAGCCTTGAAGGTTGCGCACGCCGTAGCGCGAGAAAACTTCGTAACGGCGCTCCATTTCCTTCACCACCGCCCGGAATATCCCCGCCGCCTGCTTCACGTCTTTCACGACAGGGCAGGCCAGGTGCGGAATCCCTTCAAACATACTCAGCTCCACCCGTTTTGGGTCTATAAGCACCAATTTGAGCTCATCAGGCGTCGCTCGGAAGAGCAGGCTGCAGATAAGCGCGCTCAATCCGATGCTCTTGCCCGCGTTTGTTGCACCGCCCACAAGCATATGCGGCATCCGGGTGATGTCAGCCACCTTCGCATGTCCCGCAACATCCTTGCCAATCGCGAAAGTCAATAGACCCGGCGATTCCCGAAACGCCTTGCTTTCTACTATATCACGCAGCGCCACCGTGGCGCGGTTCTTATTAGGAACTTCCACACCAATAGCAGCCTTGCCAGGAATCGGAGCTTCGATTCTGACATCGATTGCCGCGAGCTGCATAGCCAGATTATCCGCAAGGCTAACGATTTTATTGACCTTGATGCCCGGCGCCAGCCTGATTTCGTAGCGAGCGACCGTCGGACCGCATGCAATTTCTACTACAGTGGCAGTCACCTTGAACTCATCAAGCGTGCGTTCAATAATTTCAATATTCGCTTTGAGCTCGCTCTCCACACGCGGCGGCGGAGGCGGCGCCTCTGTCAATAATGATGTCGGCGGGAGCTGAAATACCCCATGTTCAGTTGGTCCCAAAGAGAGCGCAGGCGCATGCTCTGGCTTCAGCGTACTGGGAGCGTTGATCTTGACCGACAGCTTGGCCGCTTCCGCCAGCGCCATTTCTTCGGCTTTATCGGTTAGCCCAAAGATATTCGTGAGGGTGCGCTTCCGGCTTTCGTCCTTGATATCTTCCGCCTTAATCTTGACCCTTGCAGATTTTTCATTCGGCTGCAATTTTGCTAGGTCTTCAGCGCGCGCGTGCGCAGCTTCTCTCCAATCCAGCCAATCTTCACGAATGCGCGCAATTACGCTTGCCAGCGACACATCTACTATGATAACAATCGCTATCACTGCGAGCGCCACCAGCAATATGTAACTGATTATGTCTCCGGTTGCTTTGCGCAACAAGAATGCAAGGCCATAGCCAACCATTCCTCCACCGAGCGCGGCTTTGCTCAAGGAAGCCCAGGTGATTGTAACCAAAAACAGAATCGTGCTGCCAATGCCGATGTTGCGCGGGATCAGCCTCAACGGGCCCACAATAAAAATCGCGCCGAGCAGCGCCATCAGGAACGGCAGAATATAAGCGCCGATTCCGACCGCCACTTTCATCGTCGTCGCTACGTAATATCCAAGAAATCCGCTCTTGTCGACACACAGGGCTACCAGCGAAACCGGACACATAGTTATCAGGGCAATCCCGAGTATATCGAATAGAAGTATCAGGTTGCTCTTTATTGTTGTTCGTTTTGTGGTCCGCCGCCGCCTTGCGGGCGTTCGAGTCTTTCGCACCACGGAGCACACCTTTCCCTGGCTTCCATTCCAACGGAAACGCAGCTTAAATCCCAACGTATTATACTCTCAATTGTAAACCACGGTCAAACGCTCGCTTCACTCGCGTGGGATTGGGTGATGGAGATTGGGGGTTGGGGAGGGAGGGCGAGGCTCCCGCCGAGCTTTATAGCCTGAACTCCCAAAAACCCGCTTGCTTTCCTTAGATGCCGTCTTGGGTGTATAATGTGTCGCTTATACTTATACACGGAAGCTGACAATGCCTGATACCAAGACAAGAAAATTCCGGATTAATGATCTGCCCTGGGCGACCATTGGCATTATCCTCACCAATGTGATTATTACCATTATTGCCAGCCGCGATTTTGAAGGGTCTGCTTTGGACTACGGGTTGATGCCGGCTAATGTTGATGTTGGTCGAGTTATATCCGCCAGTTTTCTTCACGATGGTTATATTCACCTTTCAATAAATATGCTTCTGCTTTATTTCTTTGGGCGCAGTATGGAGTGGGCGATGGGGCGGTTGGAGCTTGTTTTGTTCTACGTCGGGGCGTGTCTCGCGTCGGCGATTATGTATGTCGCTATTATTCATGCCGCGCTGCCGCCTTATTATGCTACCCGGGTTGTGGTTGGAGCAAGCGGCGCGGTTGCGGGTGTGATGGGCCTGTATGCGGTTCGATATCATAGAAAAATGATCAAAATGGGCGGCGTTGAGGTGTCGGCGCTGTTGTTGATAATGCTTTGGCTTCTGATGCAGGTCGGATTTGGCGTTATTGCGCTATATAGAGAGGATTTTCTTGGGCTTAGGCTCAGGTATGTGGCGTATTGGAGCCATTTGGGCGGGTTCGCTTTCGGAATTATTACAGCGCTTATTGCCAACATGGCTCTGCACGGCGAGCGAGAGTATTTGATTGCAGAGGGTAAGCGTAATTACGATCAGGGTAATCTTTTGGAAGCCGCGCAAAACTATGAAACGTTGCTTAGACATGATCCTGATAACGCTTTCGCTTATGCGGAACTCGGGCGGCTTTGGGCGATTATGGAGGAAGAGGCGCAGTCTTTGCCGCATTATCGCAAAGCCGTGAAATTGTATATCCGCGAAGGTCATGAAGATTTGGCCATCAAAGCAGCGGCTGAAATGAAGAAGTTTTGGCCTGATTTTATGCTTAGCTCTGGTGAGAGGTTTAGGTTAGCGTCATATTTGGAAGAAATGGGCCAGCCGGAACGCGCTATCCTTGCCTTTGAGGAAATTTTTGATAAAAGCCCGGCATCTAATGAGGCGCAGATGTCGCTGTTGAAAGCGGGCCATCTTCAGCTCGCTTCTCTGCGCAAACCCGATGCGACCATCAACACCCTCACGAAATTCCTGGATTGCTACCCCGAAAGCGAGTGGAAGACGTTTGCGCAGGAGATGATTGAGAGAGCGAAAAGCGGCATGCGATAGGGAACAGGTTACAGGGAATAGAAGGAAACAGCTCACCCGCAACCGCAGGGGCGAACCCGCGTGTTCGCCTGTTGTTACGGACTGCCGCTTCGCTCAAATCCCGAAAAACCAAGCCTCCAGGCGACAGTGTTGGATGGCTGTAATTGGGCTTTTTGTCGCTGTTTCAAGGTATTGCTGTTAAGGAAATTTGACAACCAGCCGATAACATGCTACCATACAACTGTTCTCGGCAGATTATCAGCTCGAACTATTTGGCCTTATGAGGTTTTATTAGGGCTGTTCAGGGGTAACCTGCGCGGGGAAGGAGGCGATGTATTTGCGAAGACGAAATCTTCGGCTCGGAAGAGTTGCTCTGGTAGTTGCGCTTACGCTGCCGCTGCTCGGAGCAATTGGAGCCAACCAGGAAGACGTCGTGCAAGCCCAGCGTCTGGAAACGGTGTTTGTTAAAATATGGTCCGATGGGGCCGAAAAACAAGTTACTACCGTTCAGTTGAGCGTTGGTGCGATCCTGAAGGAAGCAGGGATCATGGTGGGACCTCTTGATAAGGTTTCGCCGGCGACGAGCGAGCAACCTCGCGAAGGAATGCAAATAAAGGTTGTTCGGGTGTCTGAGGAATTTGAAGCTGTTAGCAAACCGATTCCTTTTGATACCGTGAAAAAGTTTACTGATTCGCTCCGTCCGGGACAGGTCAAAGTGGCCAAAAACGGCGTGAATGGCGAAAAATTGGTGCGATTCAAAGTTTGCTATGAAGATGGCAAGGCTGTGAAGCGCACCCCGATTGATACGGACGTGGTTACCAAGCCAGTGAGCAAGGTGGTTAACATCGGTTCACGCGGCAGGTATATCAGCCGTGGAGAGTTCAGGACAAGACGTGTGCTGCAAATGTCAGCAAGCGCTTATGATCCTGGCCCGAGAAGCTGCGGCAAATATGCAACCGGAAGAACAGGCTGTGGCCTAAGAGCGGGCTACGGAGTTGTAGCGGTTGACCCAAGGGTTATTCCTTTGAGAAGCAGACTATATATCGAAGGTTATGGCTTGGCCATCGCCGGAGACACAGGCAGCGCTATAAAAGGCAACCGTATCGACTTGGGCTTCAACACCTATGCGGAAGCGATTCGCTTCGGAAGAAAGACCGTAACGGTCCACATCCTCCGCCGCTAGGCGAAGCAGCAAACGGAAGTTCAAAAAAAGGGCCGCCATTGCGCGGCCCTGACTTATTTGTGCCCACTAACGTTCGGGCGGATTTGTAATCCGGGCGTTCTATGATCGTCCGGGAAATCTGTTCCCGGACGTAGGATTTATTGTGATCGTCCGGGAAATCTGTTCCCGGACGTCTACCAGCTCACTATATTGTTCGGGCGGATTTGCAATCCCGCCCGTAAATGGACCTAAGCCCTAAAAATGAACCTTACATCAGCTCCTCAAATCAGAACTCTCCTTGCCGCTCATGGCCTGCACCCGAAAAAGAGATTGGGGCAAAACTTTCTCATCGACCGAAACGTGCTCGATAGGATAGTCGACGCCACGGGCGCGGGGCAGGGCGTGAATGTGCTTGAAATTGGCCCGGGGCTGGGGGTTGTAACCCGCGAACTTGCCGAGAGGGGTGCGAGGGTTGTGTGCGTGGAAACCGATCGCGAGCTGGAACCTGTTCTGAAAGATGTGCTGGCAGAATCCAATGTTGAGATAGTGATAGAGGATTTTCTGAAGCTCGATTTGCATGAGTTTTTTCAAAGCCGCAGCGGCGGGAAGTGGGTCGTAGCCGGGAATCTGCCCTATTACATCACCAGCCCGATTATCGCAAAGCTCATAGAGGCGAAAGCGAATGTTTCGGCTATTGTGATGATGGTGCAGCGCGAGGTCGCCCAACGCCTCCAGGCAGCCCCCGGAACTGAGGATTTCGGCGCGCTGAGCGTATTCGTTCAATACCACTGCGGCATCCAAAGCGTGATGCGGGTCTCCAAAAACGTCTTCTTCCCGATACCGGATGTGGACTCGGAGGTTGTAAAGCTTACAATCCTTGAAACCCCCAGAGTAAGCGTCCAAAACGAGCAGCTTTTCTTCAAAATAGTGCGAGCGTCATTCGGCAAACGCCGCAAAACCCTCCTGAACGCCCTAAGCTCCGACGACAACGTCGGCTGGAACAAAGACCAAGCCCGCGCCGCCCTCGAAAAAGCAGGAATCGACGCAGGGCGAAGGGGCGAGACGTTATCATTGGAAGAATTCGCTGGGATTAGCGATGCTGGGTGATAAAGAATATTGTAAATAATATTTACAAATGATACTACATGTGGTATCATATCATAGTCTAGAGGTAAAAGAGGGTTGGCCGTAGATGGGCGATGAAGAGCTTGTTGAGAAATGGCTAAGGGGCACGCCAGACGATGCCGCTGACAAAGTCAAGCGTGTGCTAATCAAATATTTTGGGGATAACTTTGAGGACAAGCACTCGGGCGGCTCCCATCAATATAGAGTTAAGCATCCGGCACTTGCGAATTTGTCTGGTTTTGGCATTGGCGGTCACCTCAGCATACCTGTCAAGAATGGCACTAAGGTAAAGGGGTGCTATCTGAAACGCATTGCCCAAGCGATCAAATATCTTGAAGAAGCTCAGCTTGGTTTGGACTAAAACAGGAGGATACAGTGGATAGGGCATTAGATCATTATCTCGCATTGGATTATCCGGTCGAGATAAAGAGAGTAGACGAAAGCCTCGGTGGTGGTTATTTAGCCTGTATACCGTGCTTGGGTTCCCAAGCATTTGTGGGGGATGGAGATACACCGCAAGAGGCCTATGAAAATCTTATGTCTGCTAAAGCAGAGATATTTGAGGACTACCTAAAGAGTGGACTTTCAATTCCGGAGCCACCGAATACAAGTGCATATGATGATTATAGCGGCAAACTGGTGCTGCGAATGCCTCGTGACCTTCATGCAAGACTATCTCTTGCAGCCAAAGCAAATGATACCAGCCTCAATCAATTCATTGTGTATGCACTAAGTAGATTTGAAGCTAAATGGGATGTGCTGGCGGATATAAAGGCGCTTTGGGAGAGACCAGATAACTATTGGGATGTTTCATCTGTATCTACAACAAGTAGCGAAAAGAGATTCAGTGATTGGAATCGAGGAGAAACCTATGAGCGAGAAACAGCTTAGTTCAGAGACAGCAACCGCTATCAGACAACAGTTCAAGCTCAAGCCTGATGAATATCGCCAAATATTGGATGGACTGACATTGTTGAGCCTGGAGTTAGAAAACTGTACTATGAAATCAATTCCTGATGGCACGGGTGGCGCTCCAGATCTGTCGAACAGTATAGATGAAAACAAAGCAACTTTCGAACTAGGACCTGATAACATAGTGACTGTGAAACACAGCTATTCTCAGAAAACAAAGGCGGGGAAGAATGTTGTGTTTTGCCTTGATGCTACGTTTCGACTTGTGTTTCGGTCAGAACAAGAGTTTACGGATGACTTCTTTGCGATTTTTCGCGCTGTCAGCCTTAACTTTTATACCTGGCCATACTTCCGCGAATTGTTGAATAGCCTTAGCAGTAAGACAGGAATGCCCCCTCTTACTCTTCCCATGCTGAAGAGCTCGTAAAGTGCTAATAGCATATCGCCTACCGTTTTACGTAGGCGATATGCTAAAACGGGTGTCTCATTGATCTTGATTCTGACAGATTCCCCTACTTCCCCCTAACAATCCTACAACCATACAACTTCCCAGCCGAGCTCCCTTCGCTCGCCTGGAGTTTGACCGTTACCTTGCTCTTGCCTGCGATCACCGATTCCGGCAAAGCGTAGGTTATGTCTATATATTTTCCGGGTTGGTCGTTGGTCAGGGTTTGGGTCGTTAGCTTTTCGCCGTCTATCAGTATGTCGAAAACCGGTCTGCGGCGCTCTCCGCCTGAGTAGGTGCAGATAAGGTCGGCTGCGCCTGCGGCGGGCACTTTCATTTCGAACGAAAACCAACTGTCTCTCGCCACTCGGAACTTGCGGCCGTCCGTATCGCCTGCAAAGGTCTCTCCGCCCTGGAAATTGTGGTCGCGTTCGGGCTGCATTTCGCCTAACTGGATGGAGTCAGATGTTCTGGATTCCAGTTCTCGAAGCCGCTCTTCATCAGCGCGAATCTCAGCCTCACGCAACTTCCATTCATCTGCCGTGAAGAAATCCCAATATACGGCGTATCTTATGTCGTGGGCGGCGAAGAACGGTATCAGAGTGACATCGCCCGGTTTGCCCACTTTGCTGGTCTTGAACTCGAGCTTCTTGCTTGAGGTCTGTTTCAGCCATTTGCTCGGCGGTTCGCCGTTGGTGAGAAGCACAGGAATGCTTGACGGCGGCGGGTTTTTGTCGCTGCCGAAGTTGGCCGAGAGCACAATCGGGCCGTAAAGAATGGCGGCTCGGCTGGCTTTGTCCGGCATGGGTTCCGTGCGCAGGCTCAAAGGCATCTTGATCTCAAGCTTATCGCCGGATTTCCACGTTCTGTTGAATGTGACATAACTGCTTGGGGCAGCCTCGATTTTCACAGGTTTGCCGTTGATAGTAGCCATGAAACCATTGGTCGCCCAGTAAGGATAGCGGAAATTGACGGCGAACTCCACGGGTTTTTCGCAGGTGAAAGTCAGGCGGATGCTGCCGTCTGTCGGGAACTTTGTATCCTGGCGCAATGTCAGGCCCTTTTCTTTCCATTTGAGTTCAGACGGAATGAAAAGGTTTACGTAGAGCGCGTTGTCATTATGGTAATAGATATTCCTGCCATATTTGGAATGGCTTTCCATGCCTGTGCCGAGGCAGCAGGTGAAAGAATCGAACTGATCGGTATAGCTCTTCGCCGCACCGGATTTGAGCGGGACGAAGTAGCAGACCATGCCGTCCTTGGGGTTTTGCGACGCTAGAATGTGATTGTAGAGCGCTCGCTCGTAGTAATCGAAATACTTGGCGTCGGCCGTCCAGGAGAAAAGATGCTCGGTAAGTTTGAGCATGTTATAGGTATTGCAGGTTTCGCAGGTACTGTTGCTCAAGCGGTCGGCGAGTTTGTTCTCCGGGCCGAAATATTCGGCTTCGCTATTGCCGCCGATGACGTAGGAATGCTTATGCACAACGGTGTCCCAGAAGAACTCGCTGATAGTATGGTCCTGCTTCTCGCCGGTGAGCTCATATAGGCGCGCAAGACCGATAATCTTAGGAATCTGAGTATTTGAATGCCTGCCAGGCAGGCTGTCCGTGCCGTTGGCGAGAGGGTCTAAAACGACCTTGTCATAGAACTTTCTGGATATATCCAGATACTTTTTCTCTCCGGTTAGCGCGTAAAGCTCGGCCAGAGAATCGTTCATTCCTCCGTATTCGGTGAAGAGCATCTTCTGCCACTGCTCTTCTGTCAGCTTGGAGGTTATAGCTATAGCCCAATCGCCGAATTTCTTTACAACATCGAGCGCCTTTTGATTGCCGCAGAGAGTGTAAGCATCCAAGAGGCCGGCGAAGACCTTGTGCATGTTATACCAGGGCGACCAGAGGCCGTTGAGGTCAAAGCCTTTCGAGACGATCTTCCCGGTGGCGACCTCGGCGAAGATTTTTCGGGCGTTGGGAATTGCTTCCACATAGCCGTCGCCGTTGGCGTTTTGGCAGACTTCGAGTTCATCGATTATATAGTTGACTTTGTCAAGAAATCGTTTGTCTGCGGTCGCCGCATATATTTGCGAGCAGGCTGTGAGATAATGCCCCAGCGAATGGCCTGCCAGAGTGCCTTCCTCCCATCCTCCATAAGGTTTGCCTTTGGCGGTAAGCCCGGCGGTTGTTCGGAAACCGGACAAGAGGCGGTCGGGTTCGATGCTCAGGAGGTAGTTCTTATCCATCTCCATTGCATGCTTGAAAGGGCTATCGAGCAACTTTACATTTTCAAGGCCAAATTGCTGGGCCTTGGGTGTGATTGCCGGTTTGACGGGCGCAGCCCAGGCTGCTTGATTGATTGCGAGCGCAAAAAGCGCAATCGTGAGGGTCAATAGTCTTTTCATAAGAGTCCTTTCGTCACTACGGTGGTCGGCTTTGTTATAACTAAACAATTAAGATTTCGCCACAAGTGGCGTCAGTTCCTTTGTTCAGTTGCTTCAGTAGAATGTTCGGGCGGAATCTCTGATCCGCCCTCATTGAACATCAGAGATCGCATATCCCTAATAAGCGGAACGTGGTAACGAAGAACAAACTCAGCATCTTGTGCCATCCTGCAATCCACCTCGCCATTCTGAGGCGCCAACTCGCCACCCTGAGGCTCTCGAAGGGTGAGCAGCATGATAACGCCCCAGCTAAGTTGTTTGGGATTTCCAGGTTGGGTTAAACGCTTGGATTATAGTTTGATGGGGTTGGGGTCCAATCTTCAAATTCCGAAGGAGCCAACAATTGTGCTGTTTGCAGCCATCCAGATATTGACAAGCAAGCACAATGTGCTAAAATGTTGATGGCTTACAAATGGTCGGGATTCGACCGCGTAAGAATTCAGAGCTGAATCATCAGCAATCATTACATACTCAGAGGCACATAAATCATAATGGCATTTGGATCATTTGCAGCATAATTAGATGTCACATCTATTCTAAATATTTCCTTGCAGCTTTGGGGTTGGTAAAACAGCAATGAAATTCAACGGCAACTTTGATGAACTAAAAATTGCACTCGCATTTACGGAAAAAGACGGTACCTGGACAGACAAGGATCCAGAAATTAAGCAATTTCATTACACAAATGGGGTAATAATAAATTGGGCCACCACGGGTTCTATAGCAGTAACTCACGGCTCGGATGATGATAGAAAAGAAGTGCGAGCAATAATTGAGTGCGCTCTGCGACTTCATCAAAAGTCGAATGTGTCCCTTGGACGAACGGTGAAAGTTACAGACGATGACCTTTATACAGAACCAAACAAGGTAAACCTTACTACAGATTTGCTCAAAAATCAGGCACGTGACTCGGAAATCGTCATCGCGCTAGTTGGAGCGGTCGGAACAGAACTCGAGCGTATCGTTGACGAGCTTAGAAAACGACTTGAAACATTCAACTACCGAGCAGAAGAGATTCATGTGTCAAAACAAGTAATTCCGGCAATTACAGAGGTGAAACTTGGTGTCGGACCACCCCGTGAATATGACCGCATCAATTCCCTAATGGACGCTGGCAATCATGCACGTCTACAATCGAAAGACAATGCAATTCTAGCTTTGGGAGCCATAGCGCAAATTAGTGCCAAACGTGAATACGAAACAGCGGGACTAAAAACAAAGAGCAGACAAGCGTACATAATTAGCTCATTAAAGCATCCCGCTGAGGTTGATGCTTTTCGCGAAATATATTCACATGGATTCTTTCTGATAGGAGTATACTCTTCTGAGGAAGTGCGAACGACATACCTCCAGAAATCAAAACGAATTATGAATGGTGATATATCTAAGCTGATTGAAAGAGATAGCGACGAGCATCTGCCACATGGGCAACGCACGAGCGATACATTCCATCTTTCCGATTTCTTTATACACCTTGACCAGAATAACGAAAAAACAAAGAATAGCGTCTGGCGCATACTTGATTTAATCTTTGGACATCCAAATCACACACCAACTTTCGATGAATACGCAATGTTCCTGGCATTCTGTGCTTCTCTAAGATCAGCAGATTTGGCACGACAAGTTGGCGCTGTCATAGCACATAACAATGAGATACTTGCTACAGGAGCCAATGATTGCCCTTGCTTTGGCGGCGGCCTGTACTGGCCACAATATGATGAAAACTCATATGAGATTATCGATTCACCAGAGAAAGGACGCGATTATAAGCGCGGTTACGATTCAAATAGCTTCGAAAAGGAAAGAATCATTTATGATATTCTAAATCACATGGACAATGCACCAGAGAAAAAGGAGGAATTGTGCGCGGCTTTGCGAAAGAGTAAACTAGATGACATCACCGAATATGGACGTGTAGTGCATGCAGAGATGGAAGCACTACTGGCCTGTGCACGCAACGGAATAAGTTCACGCAGTGCGACGTTATATTGCCAACATTTCCGTGTCACAACTGCGCAAAGCATATAGTTGCAGCAGGAATCGAACGTGTAGTTTATGTTGAGCCTTACCCCAAGAGCAAGGCTATTGAATTTCATGACGATTCGATCACTCTCGGATTCAAGAAGAAGGACTCTAAATCTAAATCAGTAACTTTCGAACCTTTTGTGGGAGTTGGCCCGCGGCGTTTCTTCGATCTGTTTTCCATGCGCCTCGGCTCTGGACGGACTTTGAAAAGAAAGGACGCGAATGGTGTTGCTCTCAAATGGGAGCCAGAGGATGCGAGCCCGCGTATGACTCTGTTGCAGTGTTCATACACTGATTTAGAAACGCTCGCAAGCACTAAGTTTGATACCCTAAGAAAGGAGATTAAAAATGAACCACTTGGAGGAGAATCCAGTAACTAACCGCGAGAGAGAATGTGGAGATCTTGATTCCCATCTTGAATGGGCTGTTTCTGAAGTACGTACTTGGCCGGAGTGGAAGCAAAAAATACTAGGACCAGCTTTGCCCGAACACAGGCCGGTCTCTGTCACGCAAGATGACAAACAGTATTCTTATTAATTTGGACATTTGAATTCTGAAACATTGTCTTTGCTCCTTCGGAATTTGAGGCTTGAACCACAAGCCCATCAAACTATAATCTAAGCGTATACCCAACCCGGAAACCCCGAAACCGCTGGCTACACAGATAAACGCCAACATCCCGGCCTCATCCCCTTCCCCGCCATCGGACTATCAGACCATCGAACCCTGCTTCCCGCCCTGAGCGCCGCTTGACTTCCGCCGGAGCTGGTGATAGTCTTGGGTATACTCTTCATATTGTTGAAAATGGAGGTCGATCTTGAAAACAATACTGTGTTTGTTGACTGTGCTATTTGCTTGCGGGGCCGCTGGGGCCGAAAATGCCTTGGACGAATGCATGGGTGTTGTGCGTTCGACCGGTGATCAGAGCAGCTGGTTTAGCTCGTGCATTGTGGTTGGGGACGGCAGTTGGGCGATAACCAGTTGGGATGCTGTTACCGAAAAAGTGGGGTCTACTTCAACTCAGACCGTGCGAAACCCCATTTTCGTTAGCAATTATACGGGCCAGGCGTGGCAATGCGAGATAAAAGCCATCAATAAAGACCTCAACCTGGCTTTGATCAAGCTTCCTGTTAAGGGTTTGCCAGCTGCGCCGCTGGCTCAGATGATCGATTTTACCAAAGCCGGGTGCGGCACACTCGGGCAGCTTATGAGCGGAGACCCGATCGGAAACAAGTGGCCCACACGGATATGCGGCATTGCGCGCGAGAATGTTGGCTCTGGTTATAAACTTATGCCCAGCAGTTGGAGCGCGAGTAACGTATTTGTGACCGACATCGGCAAATACAAATGGGTATTTCTCATAAATATGTCTCCAACCAAACTCATTCCTAACGGCGCTATTGTGGCTCGGGGCTCGAAAATCGTTGGGATGTATTTGAATAAACTCGTCATTAAAAACGGCGAGCAGAAGCAGGTTTTTGGCAGATGCGCAATGTCCACTGAAATTGTGAGCTATCTTGCGGATCATGGCGTGGATTCTGCATCGCTATATAGCCCTCCGGCTCCCACTATCAAGCGCGGTTCAAACGCCGCGTTTCAGTATCAGGCTCGGTTATACTCGGCGGTGACTGCGGGGAAACCGGCTGCAGTGCTGGAGTGTGCGCGGGCGTTGGTGAAGCTGCTGCCCGGCGATGCTCAGGCAAAAATGATGCTCGGCGCCGCCCTTGCCGGTACCGGCAAGTTTGATGAAGCGATCAAAGCTCTGGACGAAGCGGAGAAAATCGATCCCAAACTTCCAGCATTGAGGGTGAGCCGCGCGCTCGCGCTGGTAGGATTGAAAAAGAAAACTGAAGCTGAAACAGAACTTTTGAAAGCCGCTCAAGAAGCTCCGAATGACACTCGGCCCATCTCTGCATTGGCTGATTTCTACTTTGCAGACCCCAAAACTATGGATAAAGCCTATACTTATGCGAAGAAAATCATCACGTTAGCTCCCGATAGCCCAATAGCGCATTTGATGCTTGCTAAGGTGGCGAAACGCCAAAAGAATTACAAGGAATCGTTAGATGAGATCGCCAAAGCGCTTCAGATTGCGCCTGAGTGGTCCGATGCCTGGTTTGCGCTGGGTTCCACGTATGAAGAATCGGGGGATAAAGCGAATGCTGAAAAAGCTTATCGGAAGCTTGTTGAAAAGCAGCCCAAGAATCCGCTTGCGCTTATGACCCTGGCTTCATTCCTTGCAGACCAGAACAAGAAAGACGAGCCTCTGGAGCTGTTAGCTAAAATCCGCGCTCTAAGCCCCGCGCCGCCCAAGGAATTACTGGACGATGTAAAGACGCTTGAAGATAAGCTGAAGAAATAGAATTGCAATGGGTGCACGCCATATCTGTGACCATCAAATACTTTAATCACGGAAGCACGAAATTTATGAATCACGGAAGGGAGAAAGTCCTAAGAAATTAGTTCTAGTGGGACGTTTCTTCTTAATCCAATTTCGGCACAATGGTAATGTTTGTAGATAAACTGTATTGCCAAGTGAGCGCCGACAATACCTGGTACAATTACCAGTTTTTCAAAATATTTCCAAAAACCCCTTGACAAACCCTTAGAATGAATGCACGATGATAGTAATTGCTTAATTGCAATATATTTTGGCTAAAAAGTGGGCGCTAGACACCGCTAAAGCCAAACTAAAAAAAAGGAAGGTAGAAAACATGAAGAAAGTAATGCTATGTACGGCAGCCATCGCGTTGCTGGGCTTGGGCGGAATCGCTCAGGCAAACATCACCATCGAAACCGTTGCTATTGGCGGTGCGGGGAACGCAGGCGAGCTTTCAGGCGCGGGTGTGGGCGGTGACGGCCCTGATCGGATATGCGGCGCTGTGGCCTACAACTACAACATCGGCAAGTATGAAGTCACCGCGGGGCAGTATACAGATTTCCTGAACAACAAGGCAAGTGTATCCGACACCTACGGACTCTACAGCATCTACATGGACACAGTCAATAACTCTTCCGGCTGCAATATCAAGCGAACCGGTAATTCCGGCAGCTACAGCTATAGCGTAGCATCCGACTATGCTAACAGGCCTGTGAACTATGTGAGCTATTGGGATTCCCTGCGTTTCACCAACTGGCTTGGCAACGGCCAGGGCAATAGTTCCACAGAGACAGGCGCATACACCCTCAACAATTACAATGGAACTGATGGCCGCACTATCCAGCGTAACACCGGAGCAACTTGGGCTGTAACAAGTGAAGATGAGTGGTATAAGGCTGCCTATTACAAAGGCAATGGCCTTTATTCTGTATATGCCAACGGCACAAGCGTTGCGCCTGTTGCTGGAACAGATTCTAACTATTACAACGGGGTTTCTGTTGGTTCTACCTGGGACGGAACAACCAGCGGCGCTTTGGAGCAAAATGGCACAAAAGATATGATGGGCAACGTCTGGGAGTGGAACGAGGCTATTCTATACATTAGCGGAAATTACGCTTGTCGCGGCCTGCGGGGCGGTTCGTTCATCGACTACTACTACTACCTCCAGTCGTCCAACCGCTACAACTACTCCGACCCGTCTTTCGAGCACTACGATATCGGGTTCCGCGTGTCTGAAGTTCCTGAGCCGTCATCAATTATCGCCTTGCTTGGCGGCTTGACAGGACTTATCGGTCTAAGACGGCGTTACGTATAGCCCTTTATACTTTTACACTTTTACCCTCTCCCGAAATACTCCGGGACAGGTCCGCCCGCCGTAGCGATAGCGAAGGCGGGCTCGATTTTTTTGGATTTAGTTGCTTCGGTATCCTGATGCCGAAGATTTCGGGATTTCCATTCCGCTGCGCTCCATTCAAATCCCGAAAGACCGACGGTGTATTGCGTGGTCTTTAATAAATTGGGTTCGTGAATTTCATGCTGTTGCTTCCCGGAGAATTGGTGGTCTATCCACACAAAATCGCATAGCGCCCCAATTTTCAATAGACCATTTCTGTGTTTCCCTTATTCCGTGTTTCCGTGATCGCATTTTCTGACCATTAATTTGGCGTGCACCCAATTGCAATTGCCCCATTCTTCAAAACATGTGATATACTGCAAGTATCAATCGTGCGGGTGTAGTGTCACCTCGCCTGGAAGGAATATCTAATGTCTATCAAACTTATCTGCATCACCTCTGCAGTGGCCTTGCTTGCCACTCTCGCTGTACCAGCGTCTTGCCAGACCGCGAGCGTTACGGTTAACGCCGCTTCCACCGGCGTGCGTATTGGCTCCATGCACTACGGCATATTCTACGAAGAAATAAACCACGCAGGCGACGCGGGCCTATGGGCTGAATTGATCAAAAACCGCAGCTTTGAGGACGGTACCCCAACCGACGGCTGGACGAAGTTGACCACGAGCGGCGCAGCAGGCACTCTGACCACCGATACAACCAACCAGCTCAACGCCTACAACAAGACAGAGCTTGCCGTTAACGTCACGGCTGTAAGCACAGGCAAGTGTGGGGTATACAATTCCGGCTATTACAGCCTGCCGATTACCTCCTCAAAGTCCTATAACTGCGTCATCTATGCAAGAAAAGCAAGCGGCTTCGCTGGCGCTTTGAGCGTGAGGCTTGAGGATTCCAGCGCGACAGCCTCCAACACTTACACAATTGCCAACGCCAACCTTGCGACTACTTGGACCAAATATTCGTTCACCCTGACAGCCACCCGCACACTCTCGGCTGCGCGGCTTGCCATTACCACTGCTTCGTTAGGCACGTTCTATCTCACTTACGTATCGCTTATGCCCGCCGATGCCCTTGACGGCTTTCGCCCGGATCTTCTGCAGAAACTTATAGACCTCAAGCCTGGTTTCGTGCGATTCCCCGGCGGATGCTATGTCGAAGGGAACGTGCTCGCAGAAGCCTGGCAGTGGAAGGGCGGCATAGGCGCTCAGGAAGCCCGCCGCACCCATTGGAACCTGTGGGGTTACTGGAACACAAACGGCTTGGGGCTCTATGAATACCTGGTTTTGTGTGAGAAACTCGGCGCGGAGCCGCTGCTGGTCACTAACTGTGGAATGTCCCACAATGGCACCGTGCAAGGTACCGCCCTTGATCCTTATGTCCAGGATGCGCTTGATGCTATTGAGTTTGCTAACGGAGCCTCGACAACCACCTGGGGCGCTCAACGCGCCGCCATGGGGCACACGGCCCCTTTCAACCTCAAATATCTGGAAATCGGTAACGAGAATGGCGGGGACATCTATAATACCAACTATGGAGTATTCTACACCGCCATCAAGGCCCAGTATCCCACAATGAACCTTGTCACCAACACCGGGGTTTCAAGCAAGCCGATGGAGATTCTTGATGAGCACTATTACACCAATCCTGACTGGTTCGCCCAGCAGAACCATCACTACGACGGTTACAGCCGCACTGGCCCTAAGATATATGTTGGTGAATATGCGGTTACCCAGGGCGCTGGTCAGGGAAACCTGGCTGCGGGTCTCGGCGAGGCGATGTTCATGCTGGGTATGGAGCGAAATGCCGACATTGTTACGATGTGCAGCTATGCGCCGCTCTTCGTCAACGTCAATAACCGCCAGTGGAACCCAGACCTTATCAATTTCAACGCCAGCAGTTCCTACGGCATTCCTTCATTCTATGTGCAGAAGATGTTATCCACCAACAAGGGGGATGTCAACCTCGCGACCACTTCCAGCGGCCCATCCAATAGCATCAATATGCTGACGGGCGGGGTCGGTGTGGCTACTTGGGTAACGCAATCAGAGTATGCCGATGTGCTCGTCACCAATGGCGCCACCACGCTCTATCAGTCCAACTTTGCTGGCGGCACTTCGGGTTGGACTGTTGATGGAGGCACTTGGGGTGTCGTGAGCGGAAATCTTCAACAAACATCCACTGCTGCCGACTGCCGCGACGTATACTATGCGCCATCTTGGACTGACTATACCCTCACGCTCAGGGCTCGCAAGATATCTGGCGATGAAGGCTTTTTGATCATGTTCCGTGTTAAGGATCACAACAACTTTTATTGGTGGAATATAGGCGGGTGGGGGAACGCGAGAACGACGGTCGAGAGATGCGTGAGCGGCGGCAAGGCCGACGCGTGCTCGTCCACCTCGGATATTGTCACAACCGGCGTCTGGTATAACATCAAAATTGTGGCTCAGGGTTCGCATATTCAGTGTTATCTTAAGCTGGAAAGCGAGTCCAACTACAGGCTGATTCACGACTTTACCGACAACGCAACATATCCCGGATTCGATGCCGTGACTACCCACGAGGATGCCACTGGGGACATACTCGTCAAGATCGTGAACCGCACTTCGAACATTCTCACGAATACGCCGATCAGCATTACCAGCACAGGATGGCCAAAGGCCAAAGCGACAGTTACCACACTGGCTTCGGCATCGGATGCGGATGAGAACACGATCGCCAACCCGACCAAAGTCAGCCCAGTTTCCTCACAGCTCACGGGCCTCAGCCTGCCGTTCAACTACACGCTGCAGCCGTATTCACTTACCATTTTCAGATTGTCGCGTGATACCTACACGATCACCGCATCTGCCGGAGCTAATGGCACGGTTACTCCCGCTGGAACCACAACCAAGGATTATGGAACAAGTCAGGCTTACACCATCACTCCCAATACTGGTTATGCTATAGCCAGCGTATTGGTAGATGGTGTGAATAACCCCAGCGCGGTCAGTTCCGGCACATATACGTTCTCCAATATCACGGCTAATCATACAATCTCGGCTGCGTTCATCCTTACAACCAAGACAATAACTGCATCCACCGGAGCTAACGGATCGGTTACTCCGAATGGGGCAGTATCAGTGAACTATGGCTCAAACCAGGCATTCACATTCGCGCCTTCTGCCGGTTACGGGATATTGGATGTTAAGGTGGACGGTGATTCAATTGTGCCGGTGACGAGCTACACATTTAATAATGTCACTGCTAACCATACTATTTCGGCCACATTTGCCAAGCTGAAAGGTATAAACAATAAAGCTGCTCTGACTGACAGCAAACTCATAGGAAAAGTGGTGAAAGTCTGGGGTAAAGTCAAGACGGTGAACGGAACGACATCATTTACAATTAGCGATGGCTACAACAATGCCGGGATTACCGTGAATGTTAATGGCGCTGCGCTCCCGTCTGGCTTCGGTATTGGCAAGACAGCTGCAGTTACCGGGATTTTGGGTGCTGACAAGGCTGTCAAAGCACAGGATATCAAGACTCCATAATAGTCTGCCGGGCAGACAGATTATTCTATATGAAAACAGCCTCCGGTATGTTGCCGGAGGCTGTCTTCGTTAGTATTCAGGCTGCTATTTATACATCAAACTCCAGACGAAATCCGAATCGCAGTCTGTTGGCCTAAAATAGCCTGACTGGACAAATATCTTGGCGTTTGCGTTGGTCAGTTTTGCCAAAGTTGGGTAATTTGTTTGGCGCTGATTCAGCTGCGCTCTGAGATATGTTGGTCTGGGGGAATTACGATGCGGCGAGGAAATCAGAGCCATCATTGTGAAATTGTCTGCCAGTTCGTTGCTCGGCGTAATTACATATACCAGCACTTTAAATGGTTTGGGGTTGGCCGCAGATAGCTTCATAGGATAAACAGGATTATCTGCTTTGAAAGTCAGCCTGATCGGCGCCAGGGTGCCGGTGCGCAGACCTTTTGCATTTCCGGGAACCTTGATTCTGCACGCGACAAACACCCAGCCTTTTTTGACATAGCTTTCTATCGGCTTTACGGCGTTCTTTGGAAGATGATATTTGTTTGTTTTCAGCCACTTAACAAGCGCTTGCCCGTCCGAAGTGGCAAGCACGCTCACATCATAGGCTCCCACTGTTTTTCGCTCTATTACTGTAACATGACCATCAACTGCGGCAGTGATTCTGATCTTTTTACTAGATTTATGAATCATGGGCTTGGGCATTGTCAGAGCAGCCAACTCATGAAAGATAGCGCCTTTCAGGATTTGCACCCGCGGTTTGGCGGGGACAGGGATAACCCAGGCAAAGTTGTTAGTGGGACCTTCATAGCTCGGACTGATGATCAAGTCTTCCGTGCCTTTGCTAAAGAACACGACTGCCTTCTGCTCCGGCTCATTGATCAGTGCGCGTTCTCTGTGCACTTTCCAGGTCGCTTCATCCACCATCATGCAGCCATCCGACCAGGCAATCGACGCGAAAGCGCAAACAAAAATCACTACTGCCAGCAAACTTTTCATTGCAATCCTCCTAAAGTTTATGACATCCACTTGTTTAGTTGCAATTGGGGGGCAAAGGGTTCATTTTATTTTCTAAAACGAAATAAACTTCCGCTCGATGGCGCTCTCGCCCGCCTCGCCGCAGCCGGGTTTGCCGAGGAGATTGAACATTTCTTTCTTGTAAGCTTCAACTCCGGGCTGGTCGAACGGATTTACCCCAAGCATCAGACCGCTGATGGCGCAGGCGATTTCGAAGAAATATATCAATGCGCCGAGGGCAGTTGCGTCCAGCTTCTTGAGGTGGATGGTCATATTCGGCACGCCGCCGTCTCGGTGCGCTTTGGAGGTTGCTTCGTAGGCCTTCTGATTTACCCAGCTGACCTCGCGTCCGGCCAGATAGTTGAGCCCGTCTATGTTTTTTTCGCTGACTGGAATGGTAAGCGACGGCTCGCCTTCATCGATCATTAGGAATGTTTCGGCGATTATTCTACGCCCCTCTTGCACATATTGGCCAAGTGAGTGAAGATCGGTGGTATAATCGACAGCCGCTGGGAAGAGGCCTTTGTGGTTCTTGCCCTCGCTCTCGCCGAAGAGCTGTTTCCACCATTCGGCAATGAAATGCAGCCTTGGCTCGAATGACGCCATAAGCTCTATCGCTATGCCGTTGTTGTAGAGAATATTACGCGCCGCTGCATAGAAATATGCCGGATTTGTGAGCGGGTCGGTGTTTGCGCAAAGCGCAGCGCAGGCAGACGCGCCTTGCAGCAGTGAGTCTATAGAAATTCCCGCATAAGCGATGGGCAAAATGCCAACCGCAGACAGCGCCGAAAATCTTCCGCCGATATCATCGGGCACCACGAATTTTTCGCAGCCCGCATCGGTGGCCATTTTTAAGAGAGCGCCTTTGTTGACATCTGTGGTGGCAACTATCATTTCTGTGGCCAATTCATCGCTTACCAGGTCTTTCAATATTCTAAAAGCGATTGCAGGCTCGGTTGTTGTGCCGGACTTGGAAATGACGTTTATCGCAATTCTCTTGCCCTTGAGCTGCACTTTAAGTTTGGTTAGGTAATCCGCAGAGATATTTTGCCCTGCATATACAACTTTGCCCGGGTCTTTTGCAAGCGCCTCGATTATTGCCCGCGCTCCCAGATATGATCCGCCGATGCCTATAACAAGCATGATGTCGGTTTCGTGAGCCAGCTTTGCTGCTGTTAGTTTGATGCGAGCTATTTCGTCAGGCGCAAGAATTTCGCCGGGTTTCAACCATCCGATAAATTCAGCGCCGGGGCATGTGCCTGATCTCAGGGCATTGTCGGCGGCAGCGATTTCATCGCGTTTTCCCTCGATCATTTCCTGCATGACATTCGGTTCCAGATAAGCAGCATCTATGGCAATAGGCAATTTATTAAAGTAGTCCGCCATGTTAATCCTCCATTCGTTCCACACCGATTTAGCATTCCCAATTGCAGTCAGATTTTTGCAATATGAAATATTGCTTTTTGGGCAGCGGTTCTATATTCTATATAAAGTACATAGCAGACCCTTGCAGCTCTTTAGCGCTCTGCCGTTCGGCCAGTTCGGCGAGGGTAATGCTGTTGAAAATGTCAAAAAGCGCCGTGTTGGCCGAGTTAAATATTTCTTTGAGCGCGCAGGCGTTTGGAGTGAGGCAGCAGTTTGGCACGTCCGCGCAGTCGGCAATATCCAACGGCCCCTCAAGCGCTTCCACAATCTGTGCAAGGGTGATCGAGCCGGCATCGCGCGCCAATACATAGCCGCCCTTTGCGCCTCTGGTGGCGATTACAAGGCCGGATTTGCGCAGAGTCAGCATGAGTTGTTCAAGGTAAGTAGCGGGCAGGTTCTGGCGGTCGGCGATTTCTTTGGTCATCATCGGCTCGTCGACATGGCTCATAGCCAGGACCATCATAGCCCGCAGGCCGTATCTTGATCTAGTTGAGAGCTTCATCGTGTATGAACTCCTATCTATTAACTTAGTAATTATAGCATATAACGGGCGCTCTAAAAAGATTATTGTTGACAAGACCGGTCGGTTTACAATATTATAGGATAGTAATGCTATCGACTTAGTCGGTTATACAAACACAAGCCAGGTAAAGGAGGCGAATCAATGAGCGAGCAAGTTAGCCCGAAAGTAGAAACAATAGCCCTGCATGGGGGGCAGGCGCCGGACAGCGCAACCAATTCGCGCGCGGTTCCTATTTATCAGACCACCTCATACGTGTTCAATTCTGCCGAGCATGCGGCCAATCTATTTGGCCTCAAAGAGTTCGGCAATATCTATACGCGTATGATGAACCCGACCACTGATGTGCTGGAGAAGCGTCTCGCGATGCTTGATGGCGGCAGCGGAGCGCTTGCGGTGGCATCCGGCCAGGCAGCGACCACCCTTGCGATTCTGAATATCACCCAAGCGGGCCAGAATATCGTCTCGACCAGCTTCCTTTATGGCGGCACATACAATCTTTTCCATTACACCCTGCCGAGGCTCGGCATAGAGGTGAAGTTTGTTGACAGCTCAGACCCATCGGCTATCGACGCGGCCATAGATGAAAACACGCGGCTGGTTTATATGGAATCCATCGGCAACCCGGCCAATAACGTGGACGATTTCCGCGCAATCGCTGATGTCGCGCACAAGCACGGCATTCCATTTGTGTTGGACAACACCGTGAGCCCGGTGATTCTGAAACCGTTCGAGGTGGGAGTGGATATTATTGTCTACTCGCTCACCAAGTATATCGGCGGTCACGGCACCAGCATCGGCGGCGCGATTGTGGATTCGGGCAAGTTCAACTGGAACAATGGAAAGTTCCCGGAGCTCGTCGAGCCGGACCCATCGTATCATGGCGTGAGCTATTGGGCAGCATTTGGGCTGCATGATAAGGCTGTGGTTCAGGGAATCGCGTATATCATCAAGGCGAGGGTTCAGCTTTTGCGAGACCTCGGCCCCGCGCTTTCGCCGTTCAATTCGTTCCTGTTCCTGCAGGGTCTTGAGACTCTTCCTCTGCGCATTCGCGAGCATTCCAAGAACGCGCTGGCAATCGCCGAGTGGCTGGATCGGCACCCGGCAGTATCATGGGTGAACTATCCTGGTCTGCCGAGCCACAAGAACCATGGAAACGCAAAAAAATACCTCAAAGAAGGCTTCGGCGGCATCATCGGCTTCGGCATTAAGGGCGGCCGCGAGGCTGGGGTCAAGCTGATAAACTCGGTGAAGCTCTTCTCGCACGTTGCAAACATAGGCGATGCCAAGAGTCTGATCATCCATCCGGCATCGACCACCCACCAGCAGCTCACTCCCGAGGAGCAGCTTTCGACAGGCGTAAGCGATGACTTCGTGCGCCTCTCAATCGGCCTTGAGAATATAGAAGATATTAAGGCTGATTTGGAGCAGGCGATAGCTGCTAGTCAGAGATAATAAATCAAATGCAAAAATGGCCTGCGATTTCTCGCAGGCCATTTTTTCTATTTACTGTCTACCATAATTCTCGATGTAGCAGCTGGGTCTGCGGAGTTCTTCTCGTCGTTCTTCTTCTTAGCTTCTTGCAGGAACTGTATGCGCTTCTCAGAGAAGATCGGATAAACTGTAGCAGAGCGGCAGGTTTCTACTCTGGTTTCGTCCCCCTCAAAAAGCAGAATGTAGGAGTGAGGCACTCTTTTTTCTCCCATGTAGCCGAACTGGGATTTCCAGTATGGGTTATCTGACATATCTGTCTTCAACAGTCGCAGTCTGAGCTTCGATATGGCAGTTGGGTCAGTCGGCAACTGCGCGAACGCATACTTGCATTCCGGGAAAGCGACTATCGCCGATTGCAGCACCTCGCCACAATCAAGATCAGCAAACTCATCTCTTAAGCGGCGATCATCGGCAAACATAGGATAGCGTTCTCGAAGCCAAGCTTGAAAACGCACCTCCGTATCAAATCTGGAACTGAGCCAATCGCCCAGGATACTTAAATTACCCATCGTGCCTACTTCACTCGCTGCCTGCGCTCTCTCAGCAAATAAAGTCAATGCTTGATCTGCACAAATGCTTGCCAACGCAATGCCATCTGCAGACTTTGCTTTGGCCTTGTCTGCCGGAGACAATGACGCATATAGTTCCCACAAAGGCCGGTATCTATCGGGAATATCCGAATACGAGCCAAGGTCTCTATGCGCCATCACCCAAGCTTTATATTGCTCATCGGACAACAATAGTGTCAAGATCTGAGCGTCGATCTCCAGCCCATTTCCATTTACGCCCTTCACCTGTTCGGCTATTATGCTTTCTGGGGCAAGAGAATGGTGTTCCGCCCACCATTCCTGTTCAGAGCCAACCAAGAGTTTGCTCTGGATATCTACATACCACTCTGTGTTTTTGAACAGAAAATCACATTGCTGTGCATTGAACAAACCGTCCATACGCAGAAGATCCGCAAGGCTAAAGTCGCGGTTGTAGATATCTGGGGCCGACCATTTCGTATGGCTGACGAAATCTTCAGCTATGATAGAGTATCCGCTGGCGTTCGAAACCATCGATGCTATATCAGCATACGTCACATCGTCCTCTTTAGGCTTGTCAATTTTGAACTTCTCGCCACGGCCCATTTCTCGAAGCTCAGCGCTACCAAGCGGAACCAAGAATGCGGCGTATTCAGTGGTTGGCTTTTTTATATCTTTGCGTGCGTTTGTCTTATCATCAAATACGAACATAGCGGAATCTCCCTGGGGCGCGATCATAGACCATATGATGTCTGTTGGCGCGTTTGGGTTTACAATGACATTCATCTCCGCTTCCCCGCCTGGCATGCGACCGCTACTACTGCCGTTATTGATCTTTATGACTATCTTATTGATTGCATTATCACTCAGTTCCCGCATCGGCCTATTGCTAACTGGTTCCCCAGCCGCTTGCGCGGCCTCTAACCCCACCCGAGCACACTGCCATATATCTTGATAGTAGACCCGCAGCGCCTGCGCCAATTCCAAGGACGCAGTTTGTGTGCACAGGCTGATGCACTCGCCTGCCATATACCTGTCTTTGCTGCTTTCAGGCAGTAAGGCCATCACTTGCGCAAATTGTTTTTGCGCCGAGAGCTTTTCTTTGCTCATCGCACGTTGGCTATCTCCCCACATGCGGCTTGCTTTCGCAGCCCGCTCAATCTCGGCATCTGACATTTTGCTCAGTTTGAGCCAGGCATCCCACATTGCGCCGGTTCGCGCCTCATCAGCTTCTGACTTCAGCCTGAAATACTCCGCCAATTGCTTCTCGCGCTTCGCGTCACGCCAGATTCTATATCGTTTGACGTTTTTGATAGTTGTGGACGTGAACGCGAGGTGGGTGGCGTCTGCTATGGAGCGCAGCAATTTGCCCAGTGGCAGGTCTTTGACACAAACTATCACAGGCAGGTCTCTAACCTGCCAGTCTGAAAGACTTTTGCCAGCGCTTATGGTAACGCCTGTTGCTTTTGATATTTCCGCGAGCGCCGAGTGCAGCCGTTTGTTTGTCGCAGTGTAGGTAATTGTTTGAGCAAGGCGGGGGTCGCTCTTCGTCTGAAAAGACGCAGCAGCGGTGCGGGCTATTATGTTGGGGTCGATGGTAACTTTGCCTGCTATGGTCGGCAGTGCCCCGGACACTGCCAAGGCGGCAAAAAAGATTGCTGGAAGAAATCTCATGCAGCTTCTCCGGGGCGTAATTAGCCGCGTAATCAAGCCGTGCCCACTACCTATATAGACGCCGCGAATATCGGTTTTTGTTCCTTGTGAAATTAATTTATGCTGGCATGTCAAGCAAACCAGTACAAATTTATTAATTCAGCTCTCAATTTCAGCGATCATCCCCATCATCCGCCGCCCATACTCCACATAATTGGCATATCTGATCGCGTCATCAGATGTTACGCTGGCATCGTGGTGGACTACTGCCAGGTGCGGTTCTATTGAGATGCCGCCGTCGTAGCCGTTATCGAGCAGGTCTTTAACTATTCTTCGCACATCGCCGTCACCCTCGCCTGGGTGGGTGAAGATTGTTTTGCCGTTTTGGGCGTCCCATTTGCCATCTTTGATGTGAATATAAGCGATATGGTCTTTGACATGCGAATAAAACTCCCATGCCGATTGCTTGGGGTAGGGTTTGGGCTGGTTTCTGTCGTCTGTGAAAACGGGGTTGCCGGTGTCGAAAACGAGTTTCAGGCCCGGCACGTTTTCAATAAGCCTCAGGGTGTATGTCCAGGCCATGCCGCCGTAGTTCATGCAATTTTCGTGCACGGGTTCGATGCCAGCGTCGGTAAACAGCCTGTGCAGTTCGCGGACGCGCTTGAATCGCTCTTCTTCCATCTGGTCATCAGGCTCGCGATCTTTAAGCACGGCAAAGCTCATTATCCGAATAAGCTTCGCGCCGAGCTTTTGCATGCGCCCAATTGCGCGTCTTGTCTCTTCCAAAGAAGAATCAAAAGGCTCATCAATTTTCTTGCCCCAGTTCGCGATAGCCGAACCGAAGCAATTGATCTTCACGCCCGCATCCTGCAGCTTGCCGTAAACGATATCAAACTCCTCATCGGAAATATCGTGGATATTCCTGCCGTTTACGTTACGGGACTCGATATTACTCCAGCCCAGCTCTTTGGTTGCTCTAATTTGCCCGTCAATATCAGTTGCTGCTTCGTCCGCAAAACCTGTCAGGTATAGCATGGTTCTTCACTCCGTGATTTTAGTCCGATAGTATGATGGTATGATAGTCTGATGGCAAAAACGGTCACGCATGTTCGGGCAGATTTGCAATCTCGCCCGCATTGGCCATCATACCAAATTCTCTTCTACATATTCAAAACTAATCCTAAGCGAATCAAAAGGGTCCCCAGCGCATGTATCCTGCTCCACTATGAACCACTCGCACCCGCCTGATTCGGCCTCGGCTACTATGCTTTTCCAATCCAGATTGCCGTTTCCGATCTCGGCGAAGGTGGGCTGGTTATCATTGGTGATCATATAGTCTTTCATATGAAGCAGCGGCAGGCGGCCTTTGAGCTTTTTGCACCAATCGAGCGGGTTTCCGCCGCCGTATTGCACCCAGTAGGCATCGATTTCGCCCTGAAGATATCGCGGGTCGGTTTCAGCGTAGATTATATCCAGAATCGTCTGCCCGGCGAATCGGCGGAACTCTATCTGGTGATTGTGATAAGCAAGCGTCTTGCCGGAATCATATAACACCTTCCCAGCCGAGTTTAGATCAGCCGCGAAAGATTTCACGGCATCCAGCGTGGAAAAATCCACTCCTGCCGGGTAAGGATACGCCGTATATTTGCAATCGAGCTTATTCAGCCGCTCAACAATCGCTTCAGGCTCAGAAATAATCCTCGCGCCTGGCTCATGGGTCGCGCAGCAGGTGAGGCCTTCACCCTGGAGAATCCGCGAAAGCTCGCCTTCGTCAATAGGCCCCATTCCGCTGATCTGAATAGCCGAATAACCGATCTCGCGAATCTTCTTCAAGCTCGACGCTATGTCCTCAGGCGTCTGAATAAAATCCCGTATAGTATACAACTGCGCAGCAACTTGCTCTATTTTCATAACCTGATGTTCGTGCGGATTTGCAATCCGGCCCGTTTCCTTTCGCGATTCAAACCTACTTACCAAAAGACTTGCTCATGTCCCGGTTCACGTTTTTCTGCTCAACTTTAGGATATCTCGAAGTAGCCATCAGGCCTTTGAGCATCTCTTCGTACCCGATGTTGTCAATCGGCAGCTCGATAGTGGTTCCCTTCATCGAGGAATAGAGCATTGAATTTGCCAGCTCAACGGACTTGATTCCCTCCTCGGCAGGCGCAATCAGCGGCGTGCCGTTTAGAATCGCGTCGGTGAAGTTTTGCGTAATAGTCATATGCTGCTGCATTTGCGCGGGCTGAGTGGGTATTTCGATATTCCAAGTGGGCGGGCCAACATAGCACTCCGACGAGGTCTTGCTGAACTCGCTCGCAAGGGTTTCATTGCGGGTGAAGCAAATCCTGTTGTTTTCCAAAACCACCTTGCCGCGGTCGCCTGCGATTTCAAGCCGATTTGTGCCAGGGGCTTCACCGGTGGTGGTGATGAATACGCCGGTTGCGCCGTTCGCATATTCCAGATACGCGGTCACTTCGTCCTCAACCTCAATGTCATGCTTCGCGCCAATCGCGCAGAACGCTCGAACTTTGGTCGGCATTCCGAAAAGCCACTGCATGAGATCGAGCTGGTGCGGGCACTGGTTGAGCAGAACCCCGCCGCCTTCGCCTTTCCAAGTGGCCCTCCATGAGCCGCTGGAATAATAAGCTTCAGTGCGGAACCAATCTGTAACAATCCAGTTCACGCGCGTAATCTCACCCAGCTCACCGTTATCTATCATCTGCTTGAGCTTAATATGAACCGGCACATTGCGCTGGTTGAACATGGCGGCAAAAATCTGCGCGGGGTTTGTGTGCGCGGCGATCAGGCGCTTGCAATCCGCAACATGCACCGAAATCGGCTTCTCGCAGAGCACATGCAGCCCTGCGTTCAGAGCGTCGATGCCGATATAGGTATGGGCAAAATGCGGAGTTGCGATCAAAACCGCGTCCACCTCGCCCGATTCGATCAGCGATTTATGATCAGAAAACTGCTTGAGATCCGGGTGAGCGGTCAGCTTTTCGGGGTCGATATCGCACGCAGCCACAAGCTCCAGGCCATTTATCGAGCCCGTCTTGATATAATCCGCATGAAAACAGCCCATACCACCCACGCCGATGATTCCCAGTCTTACTTTGTCCATTATATGCTCCACCTTAGAATGATTACTCATGTTACTCTACGCCATCGGCTCCCAGTGTCCTCCTTAATTTGCTGATTTCCGCTTGACATTAGCTGTATAGCAAGTATCATGCATGCATAACAACAGGAGTTTTGCGGCATCTTATGAAAATCAAGTCAATCGTAATAATCATCGCCAGCCTGATGATGCTATCAATATGCGCGCAGGCGCAGGGCCCGATTTCGCCGCTGCGGCTCGCGATCAATGATCTTATCAAGACTTATGATAAAGCCTACCCGCATGGGCAGGAGTTCCTTTCCAAGCTCGATAAGTTCGAGGCCAATGAAATTTACAAAGCGAATCTGGAGCAACTTCAGCGCGAGGCCCTCATCGCCAACCCGCTGGTCAGCGCAAAGCCTATTCTTTTCGTTGTGCGCAAACAATACGCAGGCGACCATCATAACACCGAGACTATGTTCGAAATCGGCCAGAATAATATAGATGGCAAGTTTACCGGCGGCAGCGCGCTCAAGCTCATCGATCTCGCAAGCGGCAGGGTCAAGACACTTATAGATCTGCCAGAGGGCCTCATTCGCGACCCTGAAATATATTTTTCAGCTAAGAAAATAGTCTTTTCAATGCGCAAAAACCGGGCCGATTCTTATCATATCTATGAGATTAACGCAAATGGCTCCGGCCTCAAAGGGCTCACCACGGCCAATGGCGTTAGCGATATAGACCCAATTTACATGCCCAATGATAACATAGTCTTCACATCCACAAGAGACCCAAAAATCGTCGGGTGTAATGTTCATGTGGTATGCAACTTGTTCGGGATGGAATCGGACGGCGCAAACATCCGCCAGCTCAGCAAGAACCCACTTTTTGACGGTCACCCGTCGCTTATGCCGGACGGCCGCATTCTTTATGATAGATGGGAATATGTAGACCGGGCTTTCGGCGATGCGCAGGGGCTGTGGACCGCAAACCCGGATGGCACAAACCTCGCCGTCTACTACGGCAACAATACGCCTTCGCCGGGCGGTGTTATAGATGGAAAGATAATTCCCGGCACGGATTTCGCTGTGGCCTCGCTTGTTTGCTGCCATGACCGCCCCTGGGGCGCAATAGGAATAATCGATCGAAGCAAGGGTTTAGACGGCCGCACGCCAATTATCAAAACGTGGCCCGCGAACGCTATAGATTTTGTCCGCGATCCTGGCGCCGCGAACGCAGCCTGGGATTTGATCGGAGGAGCCAACCCCAAATACGAAGACCCTTACCCGCTGAGCAGCAAGTATTTTCTATGCTCAAGAATGACCGGCAATGACGAACAGATGGGGATTTATCTGCTGGATATTTTCGGAAACGAAATCTTGCTGCACCAGGAAGCCCCAGGCTGTTACGATCCAATGCCGCTCATTCCGAGAACTCGTCCGCAGATGATTCCTTCGAAGCGTAAATACGACACTTCCGATGGCGCATTTTATATTCAAAATGTCTACCTCGGCACTCACATGAAGAGTGTTGAACCCGGAATTGTGAAATATCTGAGGGTGGTCGAGACCCCTCCAAAAATCGCGCGCACTTATACATCATGGGGCGGCCAGGGCGTACAGTTACCAGGGGTAAACTGGCACGATTTCATGAACAAACGTATACTCGGCACAGTGCCGGTTGAGGCGGATGGTTCGGTGAGCTTCTCAGCGCCAAGCGATAAATTTATCTACTTCCAGCTATTGGACAAAGACGGAATGATGGTGCAGTCCATGCGAAGCGGGGCTTTGTTACAACCAGGGGAAAAGGCAGGTTGCATAGGCTGCCATGAAGACAGGCGCACGGCTTCCCCCACTCCCGCCAATCCGCCGATAGCATTCAAACGGGCTCCGTCTAAGCTCAAAGGCTGGTATGGGCCTGCGCGAAACTTTAATTATCTATCAGAGATACAGCCGATATTCGATAAAAACTGCGTTAGCTGCCACGATTTCGGCAAGCCTGCGGGTATGAAACTCATTTTAGCGCGCGACAAGGACTTCATTTTCAACGCATCATACATCGAGCTGTGGCGCAAGAATTACATCAGGGTAGTCGGCGCGGGGCCTGCCGAGATTCAGCAGCCATATACATGGGGATCACACGCCAGCAAGCTGATTGAGGTCATAAAAAACGGCCACGAAGACATTCAACTCTCGCTTGAGGAGTTGGACCGTTTGATTACATGGGTAGACATCAATGCACCCTATTATCCCGATTATGCCACCGCCTACCCTAATAATCTGGCGGGGCGTTCGCCTCTCAATGGCGGCCAGATTAGGCGTCTGGGGGAGCTTGCTGGGACGGATTTCAATTCAAACGCATCATGGAACGGCAACCGTGGCCCGCAGATCAGCTTCGACCGGCCCGATCTCAGCCCGTGCCTAAGTCAGATCAGAGGTAAGAACGAAGCGGCCTGCAAAGAAGCCATCGCAATAATACAGGCAGGCCAAAACACTATCAAGAATAACCCGGACTGCGACATGCCCGGCTTCAAGCCCTGCGAAGCCGATGCCCAGCGCCTGGCAAGATATAAACAGCTCGAAGATATGGAGCTAAAAGCCCGTGAGGCAATTCGAAATATGACCAAGGTCTACGACGAGAAATAAGAGAGGACATAAGCAATGAACACAATAGATGCTATCTACACACGCCGTTCCACGAGGGGTTATTTAGACAAGCCCGTCGACAAATCGAGTATTGAAAGGCTAATCATAGCCGCCACGCAGGCGCCGAGCGCTATGAACACGCAGCCTTGGGCTTTTGGAGTGATTGAGGATAAGCAAAAACTCCAGGAAATTTCGGACCACACCAAAGCTTACCTGCTGAGCATTCTTGACATGGCTTCTGCGCTTGAGGGATATCGCGAAGCGCTTCAAAACCCCGATTACAACATTTTCTACGGCGCACCGGTGCTTATTATCATTATGGCAAAGCCGGACGCCAGCCTCGATCCCAAAATCGACTGCAGCCTCGCGGCGCAAAACCTCATGCTAATGGCGTGCAGCCTCGGACTGGGCACCTGCTGGATAGGCTTCACCCAGGTATATCTTAATACCCCCGAAGCTAAAATCGATTTGGGTATTCCCGATGGCTGCACAGTGGTCGCCCCGATAATAGTAGGCTACCCCGAAACCAAACCGATCACAGTTGAGAAGAATCCGCCGGAGATTCTATTCTGGAGGTAGTGATCAGTCGCGAGGAATTGGGAGGGCGAGGCTCCCGCCGAGCCAAGATTTTTGTTCGGGCTGGATTTGCAATCCAGCCCGCGTCGCCTAGCCTTGTTCGGCCGGAATCTCTGATTCGGCCGCTATGCTGCAAGACTGGGTCTTTCGGGATTTGAGCGCAGTGGAAATCCCGAAACCGTCGACCGTCAACTTTTTTCAAAATCCCTGTAACATTCAGCCAACTAAACACCACTATACTATTGGTGACCCATTTATCCGGCAACGGCTTGGAGATGCATGATTAAAACCGATCTCACATTTGAATCGCTGGCGGCAGGCTGCCGAAATGAATTGACGGCGGCGGCCTACCACCTCTGCGGCGACCGCGATGTTGCCCAGGATATTGTCCAGGAGACGCTCGTGGATGCTTACAGGGGTTTCGGGGGTCTGCGTGAACCCGAGAAAGCGAAAGGCTGGCTATACGCCATTTTGCGGCGAAAAGCCATCAATCATCGCAAATCCCGCAAGCCCGAGGCTCAATTGCATGATGATATCCAGGCGCCGGATTCCGATTCCACCGAAACTCTCGTGCGCGGCATTATTATCGGACAGATCACCAAGCTCGCCGAGCAGGACAGGGAAGCGCTCGCCGGAAAATATCTGCTGGGGCTTTCCTATAGCGAACTGGCTGAATCGCTCGGCGTTAAAGAGAGCGCCGTGAGAGTCCGCTGTTTCCGCGCAAAAGAACGGCTCAGGGAAACTCTAAAGAGCAACGGAGTAAACGTCCCAGGCAAACGGGGCAAGGCTGAAGGTGATAAAAATGGCATGTAATCAGAAAACCTTATTGCTGATATCAAGCTACGCGGATGGCGAGGCAACATGCGAAGAGACCGCCCGCGCCATCGTCCACCTGGAGACCTGCCGGCACTGCCGAAAAATGGTAACAGACTGGCAGGAGCAGCGCCAGGTGCTGGATTGGGCCTATACCTTCGAATTGCCCGAACAAATCACACTCAATACGGAGAAAAAACAAATGAGCAGCACAGAAGCAAGACCAATCGGAATCAACTGGCGCTGGAATTGGGTCAAGCCGATGGCGGCGGCAGTCGTGATCGCATTCATATTGATAAAAATAATGAACGTGAACCCCATGCTCGGCGACAAACTAATCACAGGCAGCAAAGCGCGATCCGCAAGAATGCCCGGTAATATCCAACTTAAGGTCGGCCCCAATTCAAAGATTACTCGCATAAATGACCACTCGATCAGGCTGGAGCAAGGCTGGGTTGCAGCAAATGTCCGGCATGGAACGGGGTTTGAGGTGCTGACCAAGCGCATACGAGTTGTAGATAAAGGCACCCGTTTCAGAGTTGGCGCTGCGCTGTTGGCTGATGTGGTAACGGTTGACGAGGGCTGCGTCGATGTCTACAAGGGCGCAAAACCGCACAGGGTCAACGCAGATCAGGTTCTTTTTGCATGGGATGGCGAAGAGCCCAAAGCGCTGTCTTTTCCTGCGGCTGGGTATAATGATGATGATCATGGAAGCCCAATCGGCGAGAATATCGATACATCTATGCCTCGGTCGGCAGAAGAGCTCGAATGGAAGAATGGATTGCGTGATTTGGCTATCCGCTTTCCTGGCGCACGAATTGCGGGTGGGTATGGCAGTTCGAGTTCATCTGATGCCGGCAAAATTGGTTTTGTGTCTTCTAGCTCTGCTGAGCGCCTGCAAGCAGGGCTGCGTGCTCACTTCTCCGAGATCGCCCTGGCTTTGGCCGGCGGTGAAACCGATGATAATTGGGAGATTCCTGTTGGGTTCATGCAGGTAGACGGCATCATAGACCCGGTTAATCTCCCGGCGGATACATACTATATCCGGCTGGTTTCAAATGGCGGGAAGTTAGTGTGGCGACTGAGCGGCGCAAAAGGGAGCGATACCGATCTCCCATTATCTGCGAGCAAGCGCGACCCAAAAGTCAACCAATCTGGGGGGAGCTTCTCATTAACTGGATCTTTCGAGGTGCGCTGTAAACAACTTGAGGAGGGCAGGCTTCCCGCAACTTGGGTTTTGCTAAATTGGCCTGGAGAATCACAGTTTGCCCTGCGCTTAGGGCTTCGCGCTGTGAGTCCCATGGAGCGAAATGCAGATAAATATACAACTCTTAAGGATATTGCTCGTCAGACAGCCGGAGTAAATGGGCTCAACATTGCTGATGCTATCAAGAATCTTAGCGGGACTATGCTTTATCTTGACTCGCAGCGCAAGCATTGGATTCTCGTGACGTGGAACAATGGTATAGATAAACCATTCACTCGCGTACGCGAACTGCACCAGCAGGGCTCTACTGGCTCAGCCGTGATGGGGGCGGTGTCTATCAATACTCCATTGAAAGAGCCCAAGCTATCAAGCGGGGTTTATCTTCTTTGGTGGGTGTGGCCTGGCCGTTCAAAGGTTGGGCATTGGGAGATTACTACGCCTGATATGCACAAAAAGATTGTGCTGTCCGACAAAACGGGAGAGTACTCGCAAGGTAGTACCACTGGCGGCAGTTATGGCGAAGTTTGTATAAATTACGGGACAAGCGCAGATAAATCTGCCTACGAATTCCAATTTAAGATGTCCGACAATACCAGAGTGAGTTTAGGCGAAGGCCGGATCACAGTTAGCAAGCCATAATTTCATTATCAATATGAGGCGCTTCGGGACAGCTTTTCGTCCCGAAGCGCCCATATCCGATGGCTGAAACCTAAACCTACCGACACACAGATAAACCCGCAAATTCTAGCCTCATCCGGTTCATTCCCTTCAGCGCCTCAGCGGTTCAGGAAACCCGATTCCTCACCCAACCCCAACCCCAATTCGCCATGCTGAGGCTCTCGAAGCATGTGCAGCATGATAAGCTCCCAAGTCTAGACGTCCCTTCCCAAGCTGAAAGCTGATCGCTGAAAGCTGACTGCTATTGCCCCATCTTAAATTTTCTTGACTTAAATCCCATAGCACCCTAAAATACAATTAGGTCCAGAACTCAACGAAATGGCGACCTACGGGTTGTCTGGCGCGGCGGTTACGGGCTCTCAACTGGGACGTTGCTTACGTTCAGAAAAATTTATTGGTATAGCGCCGACGCTTGGAGCTTTTGCTCGAGGCGCTTTCGGGGCTATGCTTAGTAAAGTAGAGAGGCCGAATGCTATTCATTACGAGTGGCGATTCGGCTGTTGGTGTTCTTAAGCATAGAAGGGGTGTAGGATATGGTTCGCAATATAGGGGCTGTGAAATGGGTTGAGGAAATGGCTGCGCTGTGCAAGCCGGATAGCGTTGTTTGGATTGATGGTTCGGAAGATGAAAAGAAACGTCTGACCGCTCAAGCGTTGAGCACAGGCGAAGTGCTGGAGCTCAACCAGGAAAAGCTGCCGGGTTGCCTTTACCATCGCACGGCAGAAAACGACGTTGCGCGCACAGAGCATTTGACATTTATCTGCACCTCCAAGAAGGAAGACGCAGGCCCAAATAACAACTGGATGGCTCCGCAAGATGCCTATTCCAAGGTCGGCGCGTTGTTCGATGGCTGTATGAAAGGCCGCACGATGTATGTGGTGCTGTTTATCATGGGCACTGCCGGTTCGCCTTTCAGAAAAATCGGCATCGAGCTTACAGACAGCATTTATGTTGTGCTTAATATGCGCATTATGACCCGAATGGGCAAGATTGCGGCGGACGACCTCGGCGAGAATGAGGATTTCACCAGGTGCATGCATTCCAAAGGCGAGCTGGACATTGAGCGCCGTTACATTCTGCATTTCCCGGAGGATAACACAATTTGGAGCTACGGTTCGGGCTATGGCGGGAATGTGCTGCTGGGTAAGAAGTGCCTTTCCCTGCGAATTGCCAGCTATCTGGGCCGCAACGAGGGTTGGATGGCGGAGCACATGCTTATAGTCGGCATTGAAACCCCCGAGGGTGAAACCCACTATATAGCAGCCGCATTCCCCAGCGCGTGCGGCAAGACAAACCTCGCGATGCTTATTCCGCCGGAAGGTATGCCTGGTTACAAAGTTTGGACGGTTGGCGACGACATCGCCTGGATTCGCATAGGCCCCGATGGCAGGCTTTGGGCTGTGAACCCCGAGGCTGGTTTCTTCGGAGTTGCGCCTGGCACCAGCTACAAGACTAACCCGAACGCCATGGAGACCGCGAAGACAAACTCGATTTATACCAATGTGCTTTTGACCCCTGAAAAGAATGTTTGGTGGGAGGGGATGGACGTTGAGCCGCCTGCAGAGGGTATAGATTGGCGCGGCAACCCATGGACTCCTGATAACGGCGAAAAGGGCGCCCACCCAAACGCAAGATTCACCGCCCCGGCATCACAGTGCCCTGTAATTTCCCCGGAATGGGAAAACCCGGCGGGAGTGCCGCTTTCGGCGATTCTCTTCGGCGGACGCAGAGCGAAACTTGCGCCTTTAGTTTATGAATCTTTCAACTGGCAGCACGGCACATTCGTCGGCGCGACCATGGCGAGCGAGACCACTGCCGCGGCGACCGGCGCGGTGGGTGTTGTCCGCCGAGACCCGATGGCGATGCTGCCGTTCTGCGGCTATAACATGGCCAAATACTTCGCGCACTGGCTGAAAATGGGCAAGAAGCTCACCAACCCGCCCAAAATCTTCAATGTTAACTGGTTCAAGCGCGGCGATGCTGGCGAGTTCCTCTGGCCGGGCTACGGCGACAACCTGCGCGCGCTGGATTGGATTATCCGCCGCTGCAAGGGCGAGATCGAGGCCACCGAAACCGCCATAGGTTACGTACCCACCAAAGGCTCCATAAACACAAACGGCCTGGATATTTCCGAAGCAGCTTTGGAAAAACTGCTAGAGGTAGACCCAACCGCGTGGCTTGAAGAGCTTGAGGGCATGCAGACGTTCTTCGCCCAATTCGGCGACGACCTGCCCGAAGAGTTCGTAAAAGAGCAGCAGGCTCTTAAGGCGAGATTGGGGAAGTAGTTCGGGAGTTCCAAACAAATAGAATAAATGCCGGGCGGGTCTGTGATAGACCCGCCCGGTTTTTGTGTATAGAGTTAGCGGACTATTGATGGGCGGTTTGGGCGGGAAAGAAGCTCCATGTGCATAGGGATTGATACTACGAAATAAATCAGTGCGGCGCTGACCAATGCACTCAAAGCAGCGCCTGTAGCAAGAATAGCAGGAGAATCGCTCTCTAGCCCTGCTTTTGCCACGGGCGATGCGAGGCTGTATATGAAAAGCGTCGCGTAGATGGCGCTGCATTTGTGTTGCCGGGATTGCGCTCGGGCCAGCCAGATGATAGCGCAGGCACAAAGCAACTGACTAACGGCAAAATGCGATACCTCAGCACTTCCAGCCACCGTAAACAAGACCAGCAGGAACGTAGATGCTTGCACAGCATTTCCGTAGGGATGGACCTCGAAAATACATCGCGACAAGTATACAATCAAAGCTACAATGGACAGTGTTAGCACTAATATGGAAACCGAAAACGCTGTGCCGAGCGTGCTGTGGTGCAGCTGATACGCAGCCACTAGTGCAGCCGCAAAATACATGAGGCAAAATATTGAAGTGCCCAGCTTCCATCGTCCGACATGCCATGCAGCAATCAATGCAAATACCGCAATTAGCGTGGAGAAAATTAATGCGCTGATGTTAGCAGTGATCAGGTCATTCTTCATTATCGCGGGGACGTTAATATCAAGCACCAGCAGACAAGAAGTAAGTACTCCCGCAAGCCATGGAGCAAGCCAGACGGGGCGTCTGTTCAACACGATTTCCCTGATACTCGCAACCGTGAATATCATGCCCAGGATTATCATAAATGCGGCAGATAGCGACGATGGAATTACACTCAACAAAGCCAAACCAATATAAGGCACAGCGCAAAGCAGCGCCGATTTCCAGGAAGCCGTGCTATGCGTAGCATTTAAGCGAGCTGCGATATCAGAGGGATTTCCCAGTCTGTTTTCAGCTTCAAATTCCGCCAGAACAGGGTTCATTCCCGCTTCGACCAATTCTTCTCTGATTTCAGCAAGATGTGAGGCGAGTTCTCTTAGCACCTGCTCTTTAACTGCAGCAGGAATATCCAGGCGCCTTTCTATTTGTGTGAGGAACAGACAATCAATCATGCCCCCGTCCCTTCCGGCGCGATCTTCAGCACTCGCGCCATGTTCGCTTGAAATTTCTGCCATTCCTGCTGCTTTTTTGCGAGGGCGGCTGTGCCTTCTTCGGTTATTTTATACATTCGGCGTTCGCGGCCGCCCTGGGATGTTTCCCAGTAGCCTTCTATCAAGCCGTCTTGTTCGAGTTGGTGGAGGTGAGGGTAGAGAGTGCCTTCACCCATTTTGAAATAGCCTTCGCTGAGATCTTTTAGCTCTTTGACTATGCGGTAGCCGTGCATAGGCTCCCTCGCCAGGCAGGAGAGGATCAGCGCCATCGCGTTGCCTTTTACCAGTTCGGTTGGAGCGGACATTATATGCCTCCTAATACAGTGCATTGGTATCAGATGTATGTTACCATGGGATTGTCGAATAGTCAACAGATATTTTGGTTGAGAGCTTTGATTGTTGATTGGTTGGGAAATAATTCTCAAATTAGATGTCACATTTGGGTTGTTGGCGTAGTTTAATTAGATGAGGACATGTCGCACATAGCTGTCGCAAGCTAAAGAGCAGGACGCTCTTAAGGCGAGACTGGGGAAGTAGTTCGGGAGTTCCAAACAAATACATTACCGTCCCACAGGATTTAGCGTAATGGTTATGCGTCCAACTCGCCGAGTTACCAACTCGCCGAGTTACCAACTCGCCGAGTTACCAACTCGCCAAGTTACCAACTCGCCAAGTTACCAACTCGCCATCCTGAGACTGGTATGATAAGAGCAATATAGAGGGTTGGAGCCTCCCGTGCTGAAGTATAAGGTATAACGCCAAAAATTCAGCGAGGAGGATCCAACATGTCTAATTATAGCACACCAGTCAGAGTTA
>JAPLCU010000063.1 GCA_026392045.1 Armatimonadota bacterium | reverse complement strand
ATGTAGTAGATGAAATTGGAGGTTGGTATGCTGGCGGCATAGCTATACACCTGAACTCCCACCCAGTCAATTGGGGTAAGGAGAGTGCTGAATGTCGTGGTATACTGCTTCCAAGCGTTTTGGGTGATATCGACAGGTCCCACAACTTTGGTGCCAGTGGGGTAGTGGACATAGAATCTATATCTGAATTTATTTCCGGTGGTAGCTGCAGGCACTTTTATCCATGCAGAAAATGTGACCGAAGAACCTACGGGTAGCGCCCAACCCGTACCTGGTCCATACTGCCTGGCGCCATTTATTAAACTGCTGACGGCCCCCGCTATAGTCTTGAGGCTCTGCAACCCGCTGTGAAATTCCGTAGTGTCCACGGAACAGATTCCGCCTGCGTCAAGGTAGGAGCCATTCCAGTTCGTGAGGCCATCCTCGAAGCCTGGGTTAGTAAGAAGTTGATCGACTGCAAAAGCCGAACTTGCTGACACAGATATTGCCAGAACAAACAAACATACTAGAAACTTTCTGTTCATTTTACTTTACTTCCTTTCGATTGATTAGTTAATCCGAGAATCAGAAATTGACAGTCCTCAGTTACAAACTGCCATTATTGATTGCTCCATATAAACTCAATTAGCCTAATTAAGTAATGCTATGGGGTTATACTTTACAATCTGTTTGCATTATGCATCATGTATTGCCTTTCGTCAAGGAGAATATTTTGTATATTTTATATACAATACTGACACTGGCTTACCAAAAGAGGAGATCATTGCCGAGGAGGGCATGTCAGATGGCTAATTACGGGCAGTCCCGATTAAATCGGGACGCCCGAACACAAAGGAAAGAAGGCTGCACCGCTCTCTACCCAGGAACACCTTTGTTAGTAATAGGTGGTTAGGGAGTAATGCTCCTATCAGCATTAACCGTGCCCGTGACCACTACCATCTCGTCGACGATATGTCCCGTACTACCCATGATCGTAACACCACTGTTATAGCCATCGCTAATCACATAAGATGTTGGATCATTGATGCTGATGACTTTACCCCAAACCTTGACTCGCTTACCGACAAGCTTGTCGTCAGTCAAGGCGTTCTTGTTGTTTACACCATATACTGGGCCAGTAACAGGATCAGGTCCAACTCTGTCGACAACTACGTCGTCAAAGTAGAGGCTCTTACCCGCACTTGCTGGCCAGAAGTCATCATATACACCCAATATGATGTTCATATAGGTGGCATCAGAGGGGATGCTGAATCTGGTCATTTGACCATTAAGGCCAATGAGCTGAGTCCATGCAGTCGGCGCCGCACCTTCGATATGGAGCAGCTCCCCATAATTATTGTTGCCGGACTCATCTCTAAACGAAGCAAATGCCAAGAGTGCAGTTATCCCAGGATCACCCTTCATCTTCCAATATACATTGTAAGCGCTTCCAGGTATGACTGGGAAATGCTGGGCAAGGAACGTGTAGTTCGAACTACCCGGAGTGTATTTGGCTCCATAGGAACCGCCGACAAATTCACCAGCAACGTTGGTTGAGCTGATGTAGTCATCGCCCAGGCCGACCACGTAACCCATCATATAGCTGCCAGCCCAATCGTGCCAATCAGCAGGCTTGCCGTCAACTACTGTCTCAAAGCCGCCGTTCTTGATGACGCCAATCTCATTCTTTGCAGTCAGAGTGATGTCAACATTGAATGCGCCATAAGCTGCCGGAGTAGCGTCAATAGTCTGAGTGTTATCTGCATAACCGATAGCGTCAGCATAAAGCTCACCCACACCAGGCGTAATGCCAGAGATGGAGTATTTGCCGTCTATTCCGGTTATAGCAGAAGGACCAGTGTTGCCGCCGAACTGAACAACAGCGTTGTAGATCGGGTTGTCACTGACATCCTTAACAATACCGGTTATGTTATTGAACTGAACCATCCTGAAGTCTTTACCCGTAATAGGATCATCGCCGACCGCCACTTCATACGTGCCATCAACCGGGAAAACGGTCACGTGGTTAGCTTTGCTTGCACTGATCCAAACAGTAGAGCCAGATATTGCAGTTGTTGTGTAATCACCATTTACATCAGTAAGTGGGGAGGTGGCGCCGCCGATAACCAAGACTCCCTGAACAGGTGTGATGCCGTCTTCCAGAGTAACTTTGCCGCTTATGGTTGTGAATACAGGGACGTGGATATCAAACTTGGCAGCGAGGTCGCTCTGCAGCGCTTCGCGCTGCGCATCGGTCAAAGCAGTCTTGTAAAGGAATACGTCGCCGATGTTGCCGTTGAATACAGTCCAACCGTCAGGGTTGTTGCGTCCAACATTGATGTTCTTCTCGTAACCAGCATTCCCCGGAACAAGTGAAGTCATGGCGCTTGTCGTGGTGTTGTTCATGATCTCAACACCGTTGGCCCATACCTTGAACTCACCAGTCAGCTGAACAACCATGCTCAGAACGGTCTTTTGTCCATCAGCGATTTCAGGACCATCGAAAAAGTTGCCATTGCGGATGACAATCAGGTTTCCGTTGTCGTTGCGGATACCCAGAACGAGTTTGTTGTAGAAGACGTCTACGATGGAAGTCCATGATGTGGCGATTGCATTGCGTACCGGTATAACAGCCACAACAACGCTGGCGCCATTTGCCGGAATCGGAGCAGCATATATGTCTCCGAAGCGGTAACCATCACCATCACTGTATAGGTTCTGTTCCCACTTCACGCCGTCGATATCCTCAACTGTGGGGGATCCCATGGTCGCAAGCGACAGACCTGCAGGCATATAAGTAGCCCAAGCGCCTGTAGCAGCGCCGCCGCCGCCCGTGAATGAATCGGTAATGGCGGAGAAGATCAACTTATCCATCGCAGGGATATTTCGTCCATTAGTAATCAGAGCAATGTTGACGCCGGTAACAGGTGAAGAACCAATGTTCAAAGCAGGGCTCAGATCCGCTGAAGGAGCGTATTCGGCAGCGACAGCACATACATACCAGGTTCCACCAGGAATCGGGGTAATGTAGTCGCCAGCAGGATCAGTTGCAGCAGTGTAGTTCGGAGCTGCCGATGCATTAGGCAACAGTGAGAAGAACACGGTCGCATAGGCAATCCCAAGTCCGGTTGCCTGGTTGGTAACCTTACCCGAAACCATCTGCGCAGGCGGAACCTGCAGCGCGAAATCGTTGTTGGCGCTAGAAATATCTCCAATAACAACCTGTATAGAAGCTGTAATAAATCCAAGCTTGCTTGCGGTCACTGTATAGGTGTCATTCGGTGACACTATAGAAAAGTAAGAACCATCAGCAGCAGTTGTCAACGCAATATTTCCGGCAGCCCCTGTGATTGTAACAGCAGCGCCAGAGATAGGCGTGATACCGTCTGCTGTAGTAACTTTACCGCTAAGGATAGGCATTGCAACAGGGTCGATGACGATATCGTCAAACGAGTAGGAACCGCTGCGAGTATGAAACTCGGAAAGCGGATTGCCTTCCATGGTACCTATTCTTGCAATAACCTTTGTCGCACCTGCAGGAGCAGCGTATTGCACCGCAGGTATGAACTGCTTGTAAACACCAGCGGTATCAGGATCGTAGTCATTGCGCTCCAGAGTTCCTTTTACAGCGCCAGCATCATCGGTAAAGATCAGCTGCCAACGTCCTGTAGAGACGTTGCCAGTGGTCATCTGCTTGTAGTAGAAATTGTAAACAGAGCCAATGGCAACAGGCAGCGGATTGGTCAGTTTGATACCGCCAGGATACCACCATCTGTGAACGCTGTCTACAATCTTATAGGTTGCGTTCACAATAACACCGTCGGCGAGCATGTCATAGCCTGAGTCAACAGTAACTGTGGTATTGGTATTGGAAACAATTGGGTACCGCTTATTTATACCATTAATCACAATGGCACGACCCCACTCGTTGAACTCGTCACCGAGAATATTGCCCCAAGCCTTGGAGGTATCTGTGAGCGTGTTGGAGGTTATATCGGTAATTATTCCACTACCATCGGTGATAGGATCAGGATCACCAGGCGGGTATGTTACGCCAGGAGCAATCTGATGCTGAACAAACTGGAACAGTGCAGCGCCGCCGCTGGCGCCGGTATTGTACATTCCGGGTGTCGGTTCCGGCCAAGGATTGCCTATGGCATCGTTCCCGCCCTGAGGCCTCTCGGCGCCGAATTCAGTGAATGCTTCCCAGTGACCCAAGTCAGAGTTGAATGTATCACTGATAGCGGCCTCAGCAGGATCGGCAACAAGAGCAACAGTATGGTTCATATCGCCTGCAGCAGGGGTTGGAACCTTCTCGAATGAAGCGTCATAGCCAGCTGCATCGGCATATACTTCAAATGTCTGGCCAGAATCAGGAATGCCGAACTTGGCAATTCCATCAGCGCCCGTAATTGCAACAGCAGAACCAGCATATCTGACTATGGCATTAGGAATTGGATTAGCGCCATCTGTCACTGTGACAGTAATATAGTATCTATCGATAGGCGTAATGCTATCAGCGAATGTTGCAATAAAATCACTCGGCAGAGCATCATCAAACATAACAACACGAGCAATAGCGCCATTGAAGTAATCGCCGGATCCGCTGCCGTCCAGGTTCCAAGAACGGGAACCAAGCGTGATTGATCCGCCTGTAGTAACAGACAATGGAGCAGCCAGCGTATTGCTGTTCGAAAGAACGCCATCAGTAAAGACTGACATGGTTAATCCATCGTAAGTCATTGTAATGTTGTGCCACTGATCTGCCGCAGGAATTCCATTCCAGCCATCAGGCCAGCCTAAGTCACCGGCGCCATTATTGTAGAACGCACCTTTTGTGCCATCAGCATAACATAATAATGCTGATGCAGTTGAATTAGCAGGATCGCCGTGCGGCGCCCATGAGAAATAGGCAGACCAATAAGGTATTGGAGCATTCTGGCGAATCCAAGTAGAAACTGTCCACGAAGCATTGCCGGTGTTAGCAGCAGGTAAGGAAACCAACGAATTATAGGCATTGCGCAATTGCATATTGTTGCTGCCAGTGAAAATAGCAGCTTTGAAACCATCAGTAACACCAATAGTTGTGGTACCATCGCGCGGTTTGAATGAGCCGCCAAGTGAACCGTTGTTAGTCCACGAAGCCAACGTTCCAGCAGCCACTGAAGGATCGTCGGCGCTGATGTCAATGAGAGCTATCGGCTGTCGATAAACAAGCACGATGTCAGCAAGGGCAACATTACCAGCGCTGGCATTAGCGGTGACGGGGCCGGCAGGCGTTTTGACATAAAGCGGTGCGTAAGCATCCACCTGGTAGGCGCCAGCTAACACATCGAATTTGTATTCGCCCGCGCCCAAACCACCTGAGCCGCTTACGAAAGATGCAATCCTGCCTCCTGCTATGCTCAAAGTAACATTAACGCCATCCATAGGTGTACCCATATCGTCAACTATTTTGCCAGTTATAGTGTTCGTAGTTGCCGCAGGCGGCGTGGAGGCGCTGTAAATCTCTGCGATATCCTCTGCGGACATTGCCACATCATAGATCTGCAGCGATTGAATGCTTCCAACAAAAGCTCTTCCAGTCCAGAAGTTCCACTGGTCATTGTCGGTGATAGCGCCAACGACGATCGGGTTCGCTGCCCCCAAGCGCATCGATTCTGTATTCAGGAAAGCAATCGGAGCATCGGCTGTGTTGTTCTGCACGCCGTCGATGAATACTGCCTCAGTAATACCGTCGCTTGTAAAGACAAAGTGGTGCCATGTCCCAGCTGGCGCATTAGCGGCAATATCGTCATAGGCCATATTGCCTGATCCCCAATGGTCAGCAGCCCAACCGATGCCGCTATACTGGAAGTTAGCAGCATAGTAGAACGGACCCCAACTGCAGAAACCGGCATCGTTCTGGTCGTCAGGCAGGCTCGCTCTGTACATCCAAGCTGTCAGTGTGAATACAGGCTTGTCAGTAGCTAATGTACCGACGATAGACGGAGGAGCGGTAATACAAGCCGTGCCTTCGTCATGAGGGAATGCCCAGCACAAATATAGTATTCATAGGTACCGATCGGATTCACAGAATCATCTAAAACCTCTAGCTCATAACTACCATCAGAGCCCGCAATAGCCATGACCGAGTTTGCATTGATACCAAGTCCATCTGCGATATTAGCGGCAACCGCAGCGCCTGCAATACCAAGTTTGGTAGTAGCATCAATGACTCTACCGGTAAACTTGACCGTCGCCAATTTGGTAACAACCAAATCGGAGGCAACGGCAGGTTCGGTGGTTGCGGGCAACGTAACCACGTTAGACTCTGAGTACAAGCCGCCAGGCACTGCCTTAGCATAAAGCTCAACATCATCCAACACTGTGGCTGAATAGGTTCCATCATCATCAGTGGCAGCGGCGGCAACGATTGTAGCTGGAGGGTTATTGCTGTCTATGTAAACTTTAACGTCAGCCATGGGATTTCCAAGATCGTCAACAACGCGGCCCGTGACAGGGTGCCGGTCTGTTAGAATAGATGCATCATCAACGTAGGCGACCATCGCAGGATCGGTAGAGGTCACGCGGACGCGGAAAATCACTTGAGTGCAAGGCGCTGATACAAGTAAACCGACGCCTCCAGAAGCGTCATCGATCAGCGTCCAATCGGGGCTGGTCAGCATAACGGCGGCGCCCCAGAAACCATCGATGTACATATTAGCAGCATTGCCAAACCAAATCCTGAGCTGTGCAGTAACAGGATTAGTCGGACTAGCGGTAGGCGCTCGCACGTAGGCGCTGCACTTGAAAAGGCCGCCGCCTGCTCCGAAGGTGGAAACCACCTCGACGCAATCGATTGTGCCATCATCAGCGCCGCTCATTTTCCATAGCCTGGCGCCTGAGTTGGCAGGTTCTTCTGGAGTGGCAGTAATTGCCCCGCCATTACACGCGCCCCATGAAGCCTGATTGTACCAGGGCGGAGCGGCGGCGTCTGTTCCGGTTTCGAAACCCGGGTTTGTCATTATTTCCATGGTTGCGGCGAATGCCGAACCCGTCATAATACCCAGGCAGAAAATGAACAGACACATAATTATTACTTGTCTGTTCATTCTATTTCTTCTCCCTTTCGTTTGATTAAAAACCGTACATCAAAAAGTGATTGCATAGGCTTAAAGCGAATGCAGCCTGAATCGACTTGATATCGTCCGAAAAACATCATTTTCCTCCTCGGAAAGCTTGGATATCACGCCGTAAAACCCAATGCAGAGTTTGAACTCTGCAACTCTTTGAAAGTTTGCACAATTCGTGCCAAACTCATCCATCCGGCCAAGTCAGTTACAAACTGCCATTTTTGATTTTCCATATAAGCTCAGATAGCCCAATCATGCAATGCTATGAGATTATACTTTACAATCTATGTCCATTATGCCTCATGTATTGCCGTTTGGCAAGGGAAATATTACGTATATTTTTCAGGACAATTCCGACAATGGCGGAAATTTGAATAGTTTGTCTGCTGCGGCACGCGCATGAGGAGAGAAAAAAGCGAAAAGACTATAAGTAAGCAATGGTTGACGAAATGGAAAGGTTACGATTCGGTAGGGGAGGAATGTTCATCGCATAGAGACGATAAGGTATATGCGGATACCTTGCCCACAAGCTCGGGCGTGAGTTCAACATTCAAATAGACGCCGTCACCACGGTAATCTTGCTCAATTACTTTCCCGCGGTCATGGCAAAGCGCCAGCAGATCGCCGCGATCGTACGGCAGCAAAAGCTCAACCCGGTTCATCATCCGAGCCACAACCTTACAAATCATCTCTTCAAGATAGCGCAACCCCTCACCGGTTTTGGCGGAGATATAGCACGAATCGGGAGTGTCGGCGATTAGTCGGCGGAGTTCGTATTGGTCTTTGATGAGGTCGCTCTTGTTGAATACAGTGATGATGGGCTTCTTTTCGGCTCCAATTTCTTCGAGCACTTCCAAAACCGACTTAAACTGCTGTTGGAAAAAATGATGGCTGGCATCAACAACGTGTATAAGAAAATCCGCTCCAACTACCTCTTCCATTGTTGCGCGGAATGCCGCAATCAAGCCGTGCGGGAGATTTCGCAGGAAACCGACTGTATCCGAGAGCAAAAACGAGCGCTGCCGACCTTCGAGGTCCACGCGGCGAGTTGTGGGATCGAGTGTCGCAAACAGCCTGGCGTGTGCTTCCACATCAGCATCCGCAAGCAGATTCAGCAGCGTGGATTTTCCGGCGCTTGTATAGCCGATCAATGAAGCGGTCGGCACATTGAGATTCTTTCGAGACTGCCTTTGGAGCTCGCGATGCTTGACCACGTTGTCTAATTCATCTTTAATCTCTATGATTCGGTCTCTGAGTCTTCGTCTGTCGGTTTCAAGCTTGGTTTCACCAGGCCCGCGAGTGGCAAGGCCGCCGCCGCTGCCGCCGATTCGAGACATAGCAACGCCAAGACCTCTGAGCCTGGGTAATAAGTATTGCAGTTGCGCGAGTTCCACCTGCAAATGTCCTTCACTGGTGCGCGCGCGTTGAGCGAATATATTGAGAATAAGCTGCGTGCGGTCGATAATCTCAAGCTGCACAACTTTGTTGATGTTGCGCTGCTGATTAGGGGTAAGGTCAACACCTATCACCACCACATCCGCGTCAGAGCCCTGCGCTCGTATATCAAGCTCATCGGTATTGCCCGAGCCAATATGATACCGAGGGTCAGGGTCAGACCGGCGAACATGCATCTCGTCGACAATCTCAAGCCCCGCGCTATCAACCAATAGCCTAAGCTCTTCAGCGTTAGCATCAGCCTCATATTGGTCCTTGGGATCAGGGATCACAAGAATCGCTCTATCTTTGATTTGGACTTCGTGTGTTTGTGAAATGGTGTTTACCTTCTTAACTGTTGTTATCTGGGTTCACTCCCAGTTGAATGAGTGCATCTTTTGCAATGCTTCTTACATAATAATCTTCATCATTCAGCAGTTTCTTGAGAGGTTCAATGGCTCTCTTATCGCTGAAATCAGCTAAAGCTCGGGCAGCGTTGGTTCTTACGAATTCGTATTCGTCATTGAGTGCTTCGAGCAACACGTCTGCTGCGCGATAATCGCCAATCCACTCAAGAGCTGAAGAAACCGCATCGCGGACATCCGCATCTTCGTCTCTCATTGCCGCAATCAATGGTTCTACCGTATCTGGACTGTCAAGATAAGCAAGTGCATTTGCTGCGCACATTCTAACGAGATTGTTCTCATCACACAACGCAGCAATCAGCGGTTCAAGCGCGCGTACATCAGCTAATTCTCCGAGAGCGCTTGCTGCGCCTTTTCGTTCTTCATGATTGCCCGTTTTGAGTTGGCGTAAGAGCAGATCAAACGATTCAGAGTCGCCAATAGTGCCCAGGGCTGCTGCAACTGCTCCCCGAACTAAGGCACTTTCATCACTCATTGCTGCGCGTAAGGCATCAATTGCGTATGGATCACCCACCCAAGCCAGACCCTCGGCTGCAGCTGCTCTGACTGATTCATCAGAATCAGAAAGCATCTTGATCAATTGCTTTGACACATCCGGGTTTTTGTCAACGGTATTTGATTCTGCTCTTGATAGCCCATGTATAATGCCGCAACGAACCTGGGGGCTTGCATCATCTGCGGCTGCTAATAGCGGCGCAATAGAGCGTGGCCCATTGGTCAGCATCAGAGCTGAAGCTGCCTCGCGCCTAACCCAAGAATTCGGATCTTTGAGAGCCTTTAGCAATGGATCGAATAAACGATCACCCGTAAACAAACCTGCTGCCAGTGCCGCATTCGCACGCACTCTGGCCTCAGAGTCCTCGAGAAGCTTGACTATAATATCGGCAGGCAGTTCAAATTCATAACAATGCATTCTGAGCATCAAAAAGGCCTGTGCGACACGCACTCTTATTTCTGCATCAGGATGATTCGCTGCAGCAGTGAACGCTGTGGTCGGTACCTTCTTAGGTAGCTGGTTTAAATCGCTCAGCTCAGCTAGCCTATCACGCGCCTTGCTTGCAACATTCTCGTCGTCAGACAGCAGGTGTTCTATTAAGCTATCGATTTCAATACTCATCCTGCCTCCAAATCCTCAATGATAGTGGACCGTAGCGTCAGAGCCCTGCGCTAGAATAGCAAGCTCATCAGTATTGCCCGATGGTCGGGGATTTGCAATCCCCGATCCCTCTTCGTGGGTTTGTAACCCACAAACCGAGTTAACGCAGAATTACATTGTTGCGTTTGTAGGGATCACATATCCCAGTTGACCTCTTACGGGCCGGATTGCATATCCGCCGGAACGAATTAGCTGGCTAATGGAATTGCGGGAAGGGCCTCAATCTCAAAGTGCGTGAGATTTGCCACTTTGCTGGCATTATCAATATCAATGCCAACTATCTTGCCGTCAGCATCAAAATCAAGCACAACACCAGGTCGCACTTCTTGCGATTCTGCGCTTGGCCTGTCGACTAAGTCGATATACAAAGAGTCTGTTTCGGGATAGTATTGGCATTTCATTGCTCTACCTCCTCAAAACCTCGTGTCGCATTCACTGACTGCACTCGCACGAGCTGACAGCCCACCATTGAAGAGTTCCATAGCCAAGCTGCTCATCCATTTCGGCAGTCTCCCGCCCGGGTCCTTCTGCAGCTTTAAGTAAAGCAGCCAGAGGGTGTAAAAAACGCCGCTGAGTTCAGCGTATTTCAGCCCTACCTTAAACCTTGCAGGGTTGATCTTGACGCCATTCGTCTGCATCATTTCAAAATACATTGCCAGTCCAGCCTCGTCGGCGAATCCGGCGTTCAGCGCATCGAATTGGGGAAGGCCAACCCGCGCCAACTCCCAGTCGAAGAGGATTGCTTGTCCCACCCCATTTCTGGGGAGCGCGACATTCGTCTGGTGGAAGTCGCTGTAGATCAGGCACCGGGGCTCAGCCGCCAATTCTTGCCTGTAGCTAAGCAGGACCGAGACAGATTGGTAAAACTCGGCGGAGTTCAGTCGATATCCATCGATGTCAAAGCCACCGAGCGTCTCCAGCATCTGTTCCGCCACCTCTGCCGTTACTTCCGATCCATCCTCGTGCTGGAGCCGAACAGACCCAAAGTCTATTCCCGTCGTCCTGGAGTGGATGAGTGAGTATGTGTGAATGATGCTGTTCCTGTCAGCCTCGCTGAACGCATGGTCGGCTTTCGGTAGGTGATATCGGTTCGCAAGATCCTCCAACACGATGGCCCAATTGTCCGGGCCATCGTATCTCTTCGCTAGCACTGCGGCGTGCGGCAAATCGAGTTCCTCCAATAGTTCATAGACACGGTACTCACGGTCAGCTGCGCCCGGGTCTTCGGCATACCAGAGGGCGGCATGAGCCTTGCTATTCGTCCTAGCTTTCACAACAACGCTGAATGCCGTGCCGTCCTCGGTCTTTCCAGTGACACGCGCGACTGATACTCCGCTGTTGCCGAGTGTTATCGGACTCACTTTGGACTCGACGGGACTCTCACCAAAGGCTTCTTGGAGCAGATGTGAGTAGTTCATTGCAGCGGTTGCGGCATCGTTCATCAGATATCCCACCCGTAAGACGTCACTTCGAGTTTCTGCCCACCAATTTCCAGCATTTTTGTTCCAATCCTGCAGCCGTCGGTCCTCTCGTAAAACGCACGAGAAGAATGATTATCTGATAGCACCCAGAGAAGCATTTTGCAGTGCCCATCCAAGGCGAGACGTGTCGAGCGTTCGTAATTGAGACCGTCCAGGTACTCGTCAGATATTATGCCACAATAAGCGTTGCGCCAAGTGTCCACTCCTACTTTCGCTATGCCTGCCGCATCTTCGATTGTCGCTTTACGGATTTGCATTTCAAATAATCCTGGATACACAACTTACGGGCCGGATTGCAAATCCGCCCGAACGGAAGGATGGAAGTCCAATCAAACCATCAAACCATCCAGCCATCGAACTATCAAACTATCAAACCAAATTCAGCCTTGTCTTAATCCTTGCAATAGCCTCGATCGTGTTCCCTCGGTTGGCGAAGGCGGTCAGCCTGAAATAGCCTGCGCCGGATGGGCCGAAGCCTGAGCCGGGGGTGCCGACTACGTTCGCCTCGTTCAGAAGCTTATCGAAGAACTCCCATGAGTCCATGTTGTTTGGAGTCTTGAGCCAGATATAGGGCGCGTTGATTCCGCCGTAAACCTCGATGCCAGCCTCCACCAAGCCGTCGCGGATGATCTTTGCGTTTGTCATATAGTAGTCAATAATCTCTTTTATCTGCTTCCGGCCTTCTATTGAATAGACAGCCTCAGCGGCCTTTTGGACAACATACGGCACGCCATTGAACTTAGTCGTCTGGCGGCGATTCCAGAGCTTGTTGAGAGGGTGTGATTCACCGCTCTTTGTCCTAGCCATGACCGTCTTTGGCACAACGGTGTAAGCGCAGCGGGTTCCGGTAAAGCCTGCTGTCTTGGAGAATGATCTGAACTCAATCGCGCATTCCTTCGCTCCCTCCACCTCGTAGATGCTGTGGGGGATGTCGGGTTCGGTTATATAAGCCTCGTAAGCCGAGTCGAACAAAATAATGGCCCCGGTCTCCCTCGCGTAATCTACCCACTTCTTCAATTCGCTCTTCGTGAGAGTCGTCCCAGTTGGATTATTCGGAAGACACAGATAGATCATATCTGCTTTTGACGCGGGCAGCGACGGAACAAAGCCGTTCTCCGCGTTGCAAGGCAGATACACAATGCCGCCGAACCTGCCATCCTCAAGCTTACCCGTTCTGCCTGCCATGACGTTTGTGTCCAGGTAAACTGGGTATACAGGGTCGGTTATCGCGACGATATTGTCCTTACCGAAGATTTCCTGAATATTGGCAACATCGCTTTTGGCTCCATCGCTGATGAAGACCTCGTCCTCGTCCAGGGAAACCCCAAGCGGCGCATAATCGTTCTCGATCACTGCCTTTCTCAAGAAGTCGTAACCTTGTTCGGGGCCATAACCGCGGAACGTCTCGACGCTCGCCATTTCATCGACGGCTTTGTGCATGGCATCAACTACCGCCGGGACCAGCGGCTTGGTGACATCGCCTATCCCCAAACGGATAATATTCGCTTCCGGGTTGGCATCCTTGAAGCTCGCCACTCTCCTGGCTATCTCAGCAAACAGATAGCTCCCAGGCAGCTTCAGGTAATCTTCGTTTACAAACGCCATATTCTCCCTCTCGTAAGAGCTCATTATAGATGAGTAAATGTGAGCATGCTGAGTCATCCTGAGCAGCATCGAAGGACGAAGCACGCGGCTTCGAAGTGAGCTGGTATCAGACTTGTCCGCACCCTTCGACGGAGCTCAGGATGCTGGTTTGTACGGTCATTCTCACAAAGACTGAGCAGTTACTCCCTCTCTAATCTATGCAAAAAATCCGCCCGGCATTCCGCCGGACGGATTATATTATACCGGCTGAAGTTGTTAAATATCCGATTCCCAGATCTTCATCTCAGCAGCGCCTACTTTGCCTTCATAGACTTCCTCAGCAGGGCCGGTCATAAAGACTTTGTTATCGCCCAGCCATTCTATGAACAGGTCGCCGCCGCGCAGATGCACGGTTACTTTTCTGCAAACTTTATCATTGAGCATCGCTGCCACAGCAGCAGCACATGCGCCTGTTCCGCAGGCGAGAGTCTCACCCGCTCCACGTTCCCAAGTTCGCACCTTGATTTCTTGCTGGTTCACAATCTCAACAAACTGCACATTCGCGCGCTGCGGAAAATGAGGGTGATTCTCGAAATCGGGTCCAATCTTCGCCACAGGGAACTCGTCCACATGATCCACGAACGTAACGCAGTGCGGATTGCCCATCGATACACAGGTGATGTCGTATTTCTTACCGGCCACCTTGAGCGGCTCAGCCACCACCTTGGTATTGTCGCCTTTCATAGGGATTTCCGAGCGCAACAGCTTCGGCTCTCCCATATCCACCCTCACGCTCTGCACCTTTCCGCCAGCCGTATGGAGCTTAAGGGTCTTGATTCCGCCCAAAGTTTCGACGGTCATCACCACGTCCTGGTGCATTTCTCTATCATATAGATACTTGGCAAAAACGCGTATGCCGTTGCCGCATATCTCGGCTTCGCTTCCATCCGGGTTGAGCATACGCATCTTAAAGTTTGCCACGCGCGACGGCAGCACTAATATGATTCCATCGCCGCCTATTCCAAAGTGCCTGTCGCAAGCGTGTCTCGCTATAGAATGCAGATGTTCTTCCGCCAGCTTTTCTTTCTCGTCGTCAATCACCACAAAGTCATTTCCGGCGCCATGCATCTTAACAAATTTCAACTTACTTTACTCCTCCGATTCCGATTCCGTTTCCGTTTCGGGTTCGGGAGTGTCACCATTCTTATCGTCCCTGGCAAGCTGCACAAATCTGCCCGGTACCACCGATGCCATTGCGTGCTTGTAAACTAACTGAGAGGGTTTGCCCGGGCTTTCGAGCACCAGCGTAAACGAGTCGAAACCTCGTACATTGCCCTTGAGCTGCACACCGCTCACCAGATAGATTGTGACGGGTATTCCTTCTTTGCGCACCTGATTCAGGAATGCGTCCTGCAGGTTCATCTGAGTTTTGCTCATTTGGATAGAGACTCCTTTATTTTGTTTGACACCTCTACAGCAGTTTTGCCGTCCACATCTATCCACCGAACTCTATTGTCGGCACGGAACCAAGTATATTGTCTCTTGGCAAACCGCCTGGTGTTCTTTTTCAGGAGATCCACGGCCTCATCGAAACCGATCTCTCCACGTATATATGCAGCCATTTCCTTGTAGCCCAAACCCTGCATTGCAGCGCTTGCGGGGTCGGTCACTCGATCTAAAATAAATCGGACCTCATCTACAAGACCGGCGCTTATCATTGCGTCTACGCGTTTTTCGATGCGCGCATACAGCGCGCTTCGATCCATCGTAAGTCCGAAAAACAACGCATTCGGGTAACGCGAGGGGCGTTTGGCGTCATCATCATATAGATCAGACGGTTTAGACCCGGTGGAGTGGTATATCTCCAATGCCCTTATTACCCGTTTTACGTTATTGCGATGTATTCTTTGGGCCGAGACCGGGTCGATGCGCTTGAGCATCTCAAAAACGTGCTCATTGCCGTATATTCGCGCTTCTTCGGTCAGTTTGTTTCGTATATCTTCATCGCAAGCAGGCACCGACTCATCCAGCCCGTCGATTGCCGCCCGTACATATAAACCGCTCCCACCCACTATAACTGCCGGCGGATTACGCTGCATAATATCGTCGATGGCGCTGCACGCAATCCTCTGGAACTCTCCCACGTTAAACGAGTGTTCAGGGCCAACCACATCTATAAGATGGAACGCTGCCCGAGATTGTTCCTCATGCGTGGGTTTAGCCGTCCCGACATCCATCCCACGGTAGATAGCCATAGAGTCAGCGGAGACAATCTCCCCGCCAATATCGCACACAAGCTCTACCGCCACAGCAGTCTTACCCACAGCGGTAGGCCCAACAATCACCACCACACCGTTACTCAAGCTATCTATAACTCTTTGCACTCTCGCCAATATTAACCAAATTAGTATAGCATAAGTAAGGTATTGGAGCAAGGGAAACGGCAGTTTTGAGTTATGAATTTTGAGCTATGAGTTAGGGGATGTGCTCTTGCGGGCTATATTTTTGATATCGAGAAGGTTTCTTTACGCATTTTGCGGAATATGTAATAATTAGCGCCAAGCAGAATATGCTTGATCTCAAGGGGACTCTGACCCCCTGAGAAAGATGAATCAGGGCCTCTGACCCACTTGCAATTAAACTATAGAAGTATCTAATGCTGGGCATTAAGCCGCCGAAGACGGCAAAACAATTCTAAGTAAGGGGGCCGGAGTCCCCATTACATCACTGTCTGCGCGTGAAAGAAGAAGATCTCAAATACATCATTCCGAGGAGGAACTAGTAGGGAGGTCATAAAGATGATCGAGATATTAGTGGCAGACAATGATATCAAAGAAGATGTTTGGAAGCTATATCAAGAGTATGCCAAAGAACTTGCGGCATATTCTGAGAAGCAAAGCCGACGCACATCTTCTAATTACCCGTTCTTTGATGAATATTGGGACGATGATCACAGGTTCCCAATTGTTATTATTTACGATCACGAGCTTACAGGCTTCTGCCTTCTCACCGACACCGGCATTTGCTATATGATTGACGAGTTCTATATTCGCCCTTTGCATCGCCGGAGAAGCTTCGGCAAGTTTGCAGTCGAGCATATTAAAGACTTCTGCCGCCAACACGGCCGCCACAAAACAATTGGCGCTAATATATTCGTCAACAACACAATTGCAATTGCTTTCTGGAAATCACTCGGGTTCAAAGACACAGGGCGCAGGTCACGTGTGCGAAAAGTTCGGTTAATGGAAACAGAAGCGGAGCTTTAACGCGGCAGCGCAAAATCCGCAACCACTGCTCTATGGTCTGAAGCTACCCCAGGCGGTACATAGCACTTATTCACCCGAATGTTTTTGTCTGCAAATATATAGTCTATGCGAAAGAATGGCTTGCGAGGATTAGAAGTAAACCCAAAGCCCCAACCTGCCGCACGGAATGCGTCTTGATATTTTGATGCAATGCGGCGGTATGTCGGGCCAAGAGGCGTAAGATTGAAGTCGCCCACTATAAGAGTCAGGCCATCAGCCTGATCTGCTTTTTCAACCAACATTATCATCTGCTCTGAGAGCACAAAGGACATCTGATCGAGGTCGGCAATCAGTGACTTTCCTGTATGCAGCCGCTCCCATTCTGCTGAACGGACATTCAGGTGCGTGTTCAATACAATAAGCTTCTGGCCTTTGACTTTCAGTGTCACTTCGAGAATGTCACGCTCAGTCTTTTGCGGCAGCCTATAAACCTTTTTGCTCAAAATAGGATAGCGAGAGAACATTGCCACTTCGCCTACCCGCGCAATATACCAACGTCCCGGCAGATTCTTGGAAAGAAACTTCACCGGGTCTCCATACTTATCCATGGCATAAACTTCCTGCACACACAAAACATCTGGATTTTGCTCTCTAATCACTCGCGCCAGCCGATCATGTCCAAATTGACCTTGACGGACGTTATAGGTCATAAGACGAATATCGTGCCCACTCGCTCGCCCAAACGCCCCTAGAGGCACGTTAAAGCCCATTAGAGCTATGATCCAGAACGCCAGCGCCAACGCGTTAAGCGCCGCTAAACGTCTATCTTTTCTGATGGCAGTCCAGGCAAGCATTATCAGCCCCACAAGACCGAGCACATGCGGAACTCTGGTGATGGCTACCGCCAGCCAAAATCTTTCGCAACTGAAATTCACAATTAGATAAGTAGCGACCAGTAATATGAGATTGAGTATGCTCAACCACTTTGTAATTCGAGGTTTTCTGTTTTGCCTTGATTCGATGTTCATAAGCTCCACTCCTATCATATCGGCGCGTGCGTCCTTGTCTCGCAGCTATTTATTCATAACGCGCGCCTGCCAGATTAAGTTCCCATCAACTGAGATGACTATCATTTTGAACTTAGAAACGCCTGTGATTGACACCTCGCGCTCAATTCTCTATAATCAATATGGTTGGCGCATTATGCAGCCATTGCGTGTAATCGAAAGGAACAATATATGCTCAGACCTGAAGACTTTTTTGACCTTGATAATTTCGAGTTCAGGGCCGTCTTTGATGGGTGCGATTATGCTTGGCAAGCCCTCTCAAGAGTTGGGAGGTTTGCCCTCGAATATATAACGAATCTTGAAGGTGATGAGACCATCTTCGGAACCGTGATGAATGGCGCTTATGTGGACGACCGCAACGCGGTGGTGATTGGCGAAGGCACGGTGGTTGAGCCCGGCGCATTTGTTCAGGGGCCTGCAATTATCGGAAAGAATTGCCAAATCAGGCACGGCGCCTATATTCGCGGGCACGTTGTTATCGGCGACAACTGCATAGTCGGTCATTCATCCGAACTCAAGAACGCAATCATGCTGGATACCGCTCAATGTCCACATTTCGCGTATGTCGGTGATAGCATACTCGGCCGCATGGTTAATCTCGGTGCGGGCACGAAGCTGTCTAATTTGCCTGTAGTGAGTGTAAAGGACGCCGAAACGGGCAAGCGGCCGCATGTCACAGTCACCATTGATGGAAAAGTTTATGATACAGGCTTGTGCAAGTTCGGCGCGATACTTGGCGATGGTGTGCAGACTGGATGCAATGTTGTTACAAACCCCGGCTGCATAATAGGCCGTAACACCCTCGTTTACCCCAACATCGCGCTTCGCAAAGGATACTATCCACCCAACAAGATAATCAAGCTCACGCAAGAAACCGAGATGGTGGAGCGCGTTATGTAGTCACGTGCCTCTTATAGCTCATATATAACAACAGCCCGAGATTCGCATCTCGGGCTGTTTACTTTTTGCGTATAATATATAATAACTAAGGAGCGTTAGTCCACGTTATTTTCTTTGCATCGAAATCTGGAAAACCTGCAATGTGACCATCAACAAAAGAGAAATTCACTATAGTTTCGTGAGGACCCGGCCAATAAACCCAGTAGTCATAGCCAAGATTCCTGTTCTTCGGGTTGCCTACTCCGTAGTAATAGCTCACTAGGTCTTGCTGTTCGTCATTTGATTGGCCAGTTTCACCCACATCAGGAGAGTCGCTCGGATACCGAGGGTGCATCTCATAAAACATTACCATTTTCTTGGTAGACTTTATCTGCGATAGCAGAAAACCCGAAGAATGAACTGGCGAAATGGGATCCTCGAAAGCAACAATCCCATACGAGTAGTCCGACTTCTGCTGCGGGCACTTAAATACGGCTTTTTCTCGTGAACCTGGGGCTATCTTGCGCTTCTTGCCGCCCACATAATACGCAATTCTCTCTGTCCAGCCTTCGCCATCACCCCAATGGCATGCCTTATACCAAGCGCCTGGGGTGCGTCCATTTGAATCCTCAGCATACAGAAACAGGGCGATCATCATCTGCTTCATGTTAGACTGGCAATTTGCTCTAAATGCTGATGATCTCGCTTTGCCCAACATCGGGAACAAAATCGCAGCAAGAACTGCAATGATTGCAATAACAACAAGCAGTTCTATCAGGGAAAAACCCCATCTGCCTGCCTTTTGCCTCTGGCGACACATTGACATTTCTCTTACCTCCTGTGACCCAAACATACTAATCACATAATATCACAAGATGCTTGCTTATGCAATATCAATTTCGGCATATACGCTCAAATATATTAGCGCCACTTACGGGCGATCCCGATTAAATCGGGATGCCCGAACAATCGTTGGTCGACTTATTATTGCCGTTTGGTGAGGAAATGCCTGGTGAGATTACGGACGGTTTCGCCGAATTTTTTCGCCTGATTTTCGAAAGGCAGAGGTGTTGCAAGTTGGGCGTGATCGATCTCACTCATAAGCTCGGGGGATAAGCGATTCTTTATGCGCAGAATAGCGTTATCGTCTGCAAGCACGAATTGGTGAAATAACCAGCGGAAGAACGGGTTGATTCCCCTGCCCCGAAATACGCATGCCGCAAAATCGACCACGAAAGGGCTTCCGTCATTAGCGAGCATCACATTTCCACGGCTGCGCAGATCGCAGTGAGCCACGCCTCGGGAGTGCATATTGTCTATGACCACTCGCAGTTTCTCGTAAAAGTCGTTGCTGAGAGCGTCGTTGTTAATATGATCGAGGCTCGTCCCGTCTATATGCTCCATCGCAAAGGCATAACGATCAAATTTGCCCACAAGTTGCGGAATCCCCTCCACCCCGATAAGATTTCGCATAGCGCCATACTCACGTCTGATGAGAATCGGACCGACAATTACTCTGAAGAGAAAATCACTTCGCTTGAAATCCTTTACGATTATGCGACGACCGTCCAAATCCACAACGCGGAGGTCTGGACGGGTGCCGCCCGCTGTGCGATAGTAATCGACAGTATGCTCTTCAATAAGATTTCGGCGAAGTTTAAGCAGGGATTGTTTGATGCTTTTCATTAATTATATTTTAGCTCAACTTTAATAAGTTTACAATGCGCGAGCAGCGCAGTACAATAGCATGCCCGCTAAGTAGGTGATTGCATACTTGCGAACGCGGGAACTTATACAAACGTAATATATTTGGATGGTAAGAGATGATTCGTCGTTATAAAGTTGAAGTCAGCACTGATAATTCAGGATGGGTGACTGTAAGAGTGCCGTCAATTCCTGATATGCACTCAGAAGCTCATACGCGCGAGCAGGCGCTGCAGTTTGCAGCAAACTCGGTGACATCGCATCTGAAATCGCTTGCTGCGTCTGGGTGTGATATTCCTGATTCTGATACTGATGCTATAGTTGTTGATATATAGAAAAGATTAATATTTATGGCTTATCATGCTGCTCATCCTTCGAGACCCTCAGGATGGCGAGCTGGAGCCTCAGGATGGCGAGCTGGAGCCTCAGGATGGCGAGCTGGAGCCTCAGGATGGTGAGCTGGAGCCTCAGGATGGCGAGCTGGAGCCTCAGGATGGTGAGTTGGACTGATCGACTCGTGCGAAGACAGATCATAAACTCAGAACTCACAACTCACAACTCACAACTCACAACTCAAAACTATTACATCGAGCGCTACGGGATGCTACTGATATTGATTAGATATATGTCAATTGGAGGCGGAACTTAGGTGGATACACAAACTCTAGACATACCTCTGATATGGCCAAACTACTTTGAGGACTGCGAAGAATGCATCAACCGCCTCAAGGATATTCTGGCCGAGCTGGATGGCATGCAAAGCGTAGACATCGACACAGCTAATCGCGCCCTTTTGATTACCTATGACAAAGAGCTGGTGACTTTTGAGGAAATCCAAGAGCATGCGCGCCTGGCCGGGGTGACTCTTGCAGAGCGCTATAAGCACGAGATAGTGCAAATAGCTGGACTCGACTGCCCCGACTGCGCAAACAAGCTTCAAACGGCAATAAAGCGAATGGACGGCGTGATCTGGGCATCGCTTAGCTACGCAACTTTGCTCCTGGTGGTCGAATTTGAAGCAAAAAAGATAACTCTGGATGCAATAAAGGGTCGAGTGACCGATTTCGGCTATGAGGTGCAAGAGTCCGGCCCCGCTGGCCCGCCACCTGCTAAGACAATCCGTCGGCGCAATGTTCGAAGCGCTCTAACCGCCACTTCAGGAACATTACTCGCCGCAGGCTTGGTAATTCAATACTTGCTGAATTACCATTCACTTGCGGGATGGCTCTTTATCTCATCGGCCATTACAGGAGGTTTTTTTGCAGCCCGCTCAGGCATGCTTAGTGTGCGAGCCCTTACTCCTGATACAAATTTCCTGATGAGCGCGGCGGCGCTTGGCGCGTTATGGCTTGGTGATTTTTCCGAGGCTGCAGCTGTGATGTTTTTGTTCTCCCTCGGCTCCACGCTGGAAGCTCATACGGTTGATAAAACTCGGCGCTCGCTCAGATCGCTTATCGAAGCATTTCCAACCCATGCAACGGTAAAGCGCAATGGTCATTTAGAAGAACTGCATTTGAACGATATCGAAATTGGCGATATCGTAATCATCAAGCCTGGCGAGAAAGTGGCGGTTGATGGCATCGTGGTAGATGGGGAATCGGCGATTGATGAAGCTCCCATAACCGGTGAATCAATCCCAAAAACGAAAAGTCTGGGCGATACTGTATATGCTGGGTCAATCAACGGCCGTGGGGCATTGGAGGTAAGAACCACAACAAATGTTGAGGATAATACCCTCTCACGTATTGTGCATTTAGTTGAGGAGGCACATGCTCAAAGAGCGCCTTCTCAGAGATTCACAGAGCGATTCGGGCGCATATATACCCCAACCGTGATTATACTTGCAGTGATAGTCGCTATTGCGGGGCCGTTAATCTTAGGAGGACCATTCAGCGACTGGATGACCCGCGCATTGACGCTGCTTGTGGTGTCTTGCCCTTGTGCGCTGGTGATATCAACCCCTGTGGCAATCGTGGCAGCGATCGGCAACGCGGCAAAGTCAGGAATACTAATAAAAGGCGGCGCTCATCTTGAAATGCTCGCCGAGGTCTCCGTTGTAGCATTCGACAAAACCGGCACACTAACCATCGGCAAGCCCACCATAACCGAGATCATCCCATTTAATGGTCATGATAGCAACGAAATTCTGGCAATTGCTGCAAGCGTGGAAAGCCGCTCAGAGCATCCACTGGCAGATGCAATCATAAATAAGGCCAGGGAACTAGATCTGAAAGAACACGCGATTGCTTTTTTTGAGGCGTTTCCTGGAAAAGGCGCGAGAGCCATTGTCGACGGCGGTGTTTTCTACCTTGGCAGCAGGCGATTCATAGAGGAAATTGGCTGTTGCGTTCCGCAAACCGAGGCGGTGGAACACTTACTTGCTAAAGGCAACACTGTCATATTTCTCGCTGGTGATGATGGCCTATGGGGCGCTATAGGGGCGATGGATATCCTTAAAAAAACCAGTGCAGAAGCAATTATCAGGCTCAAAGCCTCAGGGATTCACAAGACTGTTATGCTTACCGGCGACACCATCGAGACAGCAAGAGCAATCAGCGCGCACCTTGGAATCGACGAACATTTCGCCCAATTGCTGCCTGAAGATAAGCTCGAAATAATCCATAAGCTGGCATCTAATCGAGATAAAGTAGCGATGGTCGGCGATGGAATCAACGATGCCCCTGCCCTTGCTGCCGCGAATGTCGGAATTGCAATGGGCGGAGCCGGCAGCCATGCTGCAATTGAAGCTGCAGATGTGGCTTTGATGGGGGACGATATTGTTATGCTGCCGTATGCCATTATTCTAAGCCGGAGGGCAAAAAAAATCATCAGACAAAATGTTGTGTTCGCACTATTAGTGGTGGTGTTGCTTGTTGCGGGAGCGCTGATGAAAAAAGTTACACTTGCAACCGGTGTATTGGGCCATGAAGGAAGCGCCCTTTTAGTTATAGCCAATAGCATGAGGCTTCTTAAGAGATAACAATTGCTCCGGGGAAAGTTTTTTGGCTTTCAAAGCAAAAAATATACTATCCATAACTATAGCTCCACCTGCTTTTCAGCCATAATAAAAATAAATGCAAATTTGATATTGACTTTACATTGCAATAGTGCATAATGTAATAGGTGATTTTTCCTCAAGTCTGGGAAGAATCCTGTGCGTTGGTAATATTCAGCTAAAACTCAACCTGGCTCCCATTTTGATATGGTAGTAATTATGCAACATTATAGTATCTCGATCTATGTTCAGGTTAATTTGCTAATATGTGTTGGGTAAATAACTATAATAGGCTGACTTTTCCAATTCACTCATACACTTAAGGAGGCGCCCACGATGGCAAAAGTAGTTAAGTATCGCACGCCATTAATGCTGGGAGCATACATTGATGATATCATCTTTCCTTGCTCCAGAACTGAGTTGCTATACCGCGCCGAAGAAAACGATGCACCGGATGCACTTCTAGACGCAATAGAAACACTTCCTGAACGCAGATATTGGAGCGTTGAGGATATAGTGGCCAGATTTAATACTGGCGCGGTAGTTCCTCCTGTTTCAGCCTAGATGGCACCATTGTAATACGGTCACAGAACATAACAAAACCTATTGCCAACCTCTTTGCAGAAATGCTGCTAAATTCGGGGTGTGCATAGTTTTGTGTTTATTTGCTTAAAATTTCTTGGTTCGCTGCAATTGACGCGATGTTCCGTCTCCACTATACTTTATGTATAAAGAGGCGGAACTTTTCATTTTGATGAAGCACAGTATCCCACGCTATATTATCCTTGCCGCACTAATCACGGCAACATTTCTTCTTCTAATAATCACACCGACGCGCTCAGCGGCCACACCCTCTGCCGTCAAACCCAAAATAATTCTAAGGCTATGGGGCGGTTTATGGGGCCTGCCTGCGAAAGACGAGACAATGCCCTGGATGCGAGCCACGCGGGCAGTTTTCGAAGAATTCCAAAAAGAGCATCCAGAAATTGAGATAATCAGCTCCACTGGCCTCACAATTCAGGGGCCGGCATCGGAATCTAACTTTCTGCTTGCCATGGCTGGCGGCACTGCGCCGGATGTATTCTATGTCAACTTCCGCAAGATGCACACCTACATCGGCCAAAACTTCATGCAGCCGCTGGATGAGTTCATCAAAAGTGATCCCGAAATACTTGCGCGCGTACACCCTCAAATTCGAAGCGTGATCACGGTTGATGGGCATGTCTATTGTATCCCCTGGTTCCAGGGGGCTACAGCGCTATTTTACCGCAAAGATATGTTTCGTGAGGCCGGTCTTGACCCAAATAAGCCTCCGCGAAACTGGGACGAGTTCTACGAATATTCAAAGAAATTGACAGTGCCCGAAAAGGGCCAATACGGTTTCTTCTTTCCCGCCACCCAGGGCGCGTATTACCTTACCAATTTTATATGGCAGGCGGGAGGCGATGTTGTTCAGAGAGATAAAGCTGGCAAATACAGAGTTGTATTCAACTCGCCAGCAGGTGTTGCCGCGTTAGAATATTTCGCGAAGATGACAAAGGGCGAATGGACCCGAAACGGCAAGACATACCACGGTGTTGCAAACTACTTGAGCGGTGATTACAAGCAGGAAATCAAGCTCGGAAAGCTGGCAATGTGGTTTGCCGACACCTATGATGCCGTTACCACGCGCTCCGAAGTGAACCCGAGTCTGCTTGGAGTCGCGCCTCTTCCTGCTGGGCCCACCGGTATCAAAGCCAACCAGATCAATGCTGGAATGTGGGCGATGAGCTCGCAAATCAAAGACCCACGCGTTCGCGAGGCGGCATGGCAGTATATCAAGTTTATGTCCGGACCCAAGGCGGAAGAAATTCGCACTCGCAGTTATGTCGAAAATGGCCTCTGGAAATACGTAAGCCCCGATAAGCTTGAGAGATATGGCTACCACGAATATGTGGCGGAGATACCTGAAGTCTGGATGGATGCCAGCAAGGATGCATTCAAGCACGGCAGACCTGAGCCGAACGGCCCTAATCTGGAAATGATCTATAACGAAATGGACCCGCCCATGCAGGCAATTTACCAGAATCCGAACGCAAACGCTAAAGCTCTCTTAGATGCCTGCGCCAATCGTATCAACATAAAACTGCTGGGTAATGTCAGACCAGACGAAATGCGAAACAAACGCGCTGTTGCGTGGGTTATATTGCTGGGGATATTGTCGTTTATAGCAGCTGCCGTGACCAGACAAGTGAGATCTCTCAGGCTGGCAAGGGCACTCGATGCAGGCGGACCCACCATGACCGTGAGAGGCGGCTTCAAAGTTCACCTTACCGCGTGGATGTTTATGGCTCCGGCCCTGCTATCAGTTTTCACTTGGGCGTATTATCCCTTGCTGCGAGGTATGGTGATGGCGTTCCAGGACTATAGAATTTTAGGCGACGCTAAATTTGTTGGTCTGGACAACTTCATACAAGTGATGGGCAGCGATGTCTTCTGGCGCGCTCTATTTAATAGTTTTCTATACGTTGGTTTGTCCCTTTCGATCGGTTTTTTTGTGCCCATTATTCTGGCGCTGATGCTTGCTGAGGTCCCGAAAGGCAAAATGCTTTTCAGGACGCTGTTCTACCTGCCTGCGGTCACAAGTGGGCTTGTGATTATGTTTCTATGGAAATGGTTTTACGATCCCAGTCCACAGGGGCTTTTTAATGCGCTTATGATTTGGCTTCATATTCCCACGCAGGTCTGGCTCAACGACTCTCACCTGGCTATGCTCTGCGTCATATTGCCTGTAATTTGGGCGGGGGCGGGGCCAGGCTGCATCATATACCTGGCAGCCTTAAAAAGTATTCCTGAGGAAATGTATGAGGCCGCGGAACTGGATGGCGCCGGGATATGGTCAAAAGTCCGGCATGTGGTGTTTCCTATGTTGAAACCGCTCATCATAATCAACTTTGTGGGCGCGTTCATCGGAGCATTCAAAGCCATGGAAAATATCTTTGTGATGACCGGCGGCGGTCCTAATTACGCTACGCACGTTGTAGGGCTGGATATCTGGTACAACGCATTCATGTTCCTGAAATTCGGCTTGGCAACCTCCGAAGCCTGGATCATGGGCAGCTTGCTCATTGGGTTCACGATTTATCAGCTTAGAATTCTCAAGGATTTGAAGTTCTCAGCAAGCGGATAGCATTTAACTTGTTCGGGCGGATTTGCAATCCAGCCCGCAATATGGTGAAAACTATGTCAATTATCCCAAAAGTGGGCAGAAGAACTCTAAAAATGCGGCTCGTAATCTTTGTGCTTTACCTGGCATTGATTGTGGGCGCGGTGACGATGGTCTACCCATTCGTGCTGATGCTTTCTTCATCTATAACCAGCGGCGCAGACGTTAACAACTTTAGTTTCGTGCCCACTTGCGTCTATAATAAGGCCGCGCTTTTCCCCAAATATGCCGAGGATCGTTATGCAGGTGATTTGGAGCTGATCAATCAAACCTATGGCGCTGATTTCGCCAAAATTGAGGCCATAACACCTCCCGCATCTACAAGCAAGGCTCTTACCACAGACTGGGAGAAATTTGTCAAAGCTCTCCCGATAAAATATAAGCAGGCAGGTTTCGAGGGTTACGCAGGCTCACCCAGCAAGCTTAAGCGAACCTACCAGGCGTTTTGTCGTGAGCGATTCAACAATGACATCACCCAGCTCAATGCAGCCTACGTGGAAGAAAACGAGTCATTCCAGACTGTGACGCCGCCTTTCGAGCGGTTCAAAATGCGCGAGTGGGAACCCGACAACTCCCCAAAGATGCGCGAATGGATGAAATTCAAAGAAAGCCTTCCGGGAAGCTTCGTGCGGCCTATACTTATTGATCCGGCATTCAGAGCTTATCTACGAAATATTGTATACTCCGGCTCGATAAAGCACCTGAACGCCAACTGGGAAACTTCATACAAGAGCTTCAATCAAATAAACCTGTCCCCCACTCTACCCGCTCAAAGTGGACAGCAAGCCGACTGGGGGGCGTTCGTCCGTGAGCAGCTTCCATTCAGATATATGGAAATCAGCCCAAGGGCGATTACTGCTTACAGGTCATTCCTGTCAAAACGCTACTTGAAGCGCATTACCGATCTGAACAAACGGCACAAAGCGGCTTATGCCAGCTTTGCCGAAATAGCGCTGCCTAAAAGCCTGCCGACCGCCGGCGCCGCGCTTGTGGATTGGATGGATTTCATAGCGAAAGCTGTGCCTCTTGCAGATATTCACGCCATAAACGCTGAAAATATTTATCGGGAGCATCTTAAAACCACCTACGGCGCTATCGTAAATGCCAACCAAATCTTAGGCTCGCAATTCCAATCCTTTGAGAGCGCAACTCCCCCAGTATATCAATCAGACTGGATATATTGCTCGACAAATGCGGGCGCTCTGCGAAGAGATTTCATGACCCGCAACTACGCGTTGGTTATCGATTACGTGTTACTGCACGGTCGGGCTGTGTTTAACACAATCGTCTTTGTGCTGGCGGTTATTCTTGTGCATCTCTTGGTAAATCCAATGTGCGCGTATGCGCTTTCGCGCTACAACCTGCCATACGCCTACAAAGTGCTGCTTTTCCTGCTGGCTACGATGGCATTTCCGGCGGAGGTTGCCATGATTCCGAACTTCCTCTTATTGAAGCAATTCCATCTGCTCAACACCTATTGGGCTCTGATTCTGCCTGGTATGGCGAATGGCTATGCAATTTTCCTGCTCAAAGGGTTCTTCGACAGCCTCCCCAAGGAACTCTACGAGGCGGGCATCATAGACGGCGCCAGCGAGTTCACCATGTTCCGCAAGATCACAATACCTATGAGCAAGCCCATATTCGCCGTGATCGCGCTGCAAGCATTCACTGGGGCGTATGGAGCGTTTATGTATGCTATGCTGGTGTGTCAGGATTCAAAAATGTGGACAATGATGGTGTGGCTCTACCAACTACAGGCAAACGCGCCGCAATACGTCACGATGGCCGCGCTGACCCTCGCCGCCCTGCCCACGCTGCTGGTCTTTATCTTCGCACAAAACGTGATTATGCGGGGGATTATTATTCCAAGCTTCAAGTGAGGGAGTATCATAAAGAATGAGAGGGAGCTTCGTCATATCTGAACAGCGAAAACTTCGGACTTTCCGCCCATCCCTCGGGACCGCTTCTCCTGCTCTACTTCCAGCCAGAGGGCGGCCGCTTCTTTCGCGTTATCAATAGCATTCTGCACGGTCTCCCCTTGTGACCAGCAGCCTTTCAATGCGGGAACACAGGCCACGTAGTAACCCAGTTCACCCCTTTTTACAACCACTTTCAGTTCCATTGCTCTTCCCTCATTCTAAACATAATCGTATTATACCACAAAAGAAATACTCGCCGGACGCAGGTTCGTATAGAGATTTGGGGCACGATTGCAGATGTGACCTCGCATCCCAACGTCGGATATTGCGCCTCAAAGCGCTAGCAGCCTCCGGATAAAGTCTGCTAATCAGCCGGACTATGCTTCGTGGGATCCCTGTTCACCCCGAAGCACGCTTGAGAACCTCATCATTCGGGACGAAAAACAGTCCCGCAGTATATCACAGTGACTTTATCCGCGCCCTGCTAGCGCTTCTTCGCTATTAACACAAAGACCGATTTCCAAACTGGCATTATGCCGTCCCAAGCCATCGCGTGCCTCAGCGAGGACTCTGAATGCCCGCGCATCTGTTCCCCGAGGCCATTGCGGATGTGGACGACATCAAAGTCGAAGCGCTCCTCCAGAAGTCGCTTGAGGACGTTCGGCGAGTAGTAGAATAAATGGTGCCAGGTATCGTAATGCCTGCCGCGACGCTTCTTCAGACCAGACTTTCCAAGTAGCGTCTTCCACCTGGCAGCAGGAGACTCGATGTTTGGACATGCCACAAACAGAACCCCGCCTGGCCTGAGTATCCGGTGGATCGTCCGAATGAAATCCTGGGGGCGTTTGGGATGCTCCAAAACATGGTGCAGATATACGCAATCGAAATGGTCCGACTCGCAGGTAATGTCCGGGAAATTCCCCGCCCAAGTGTGCACTTTCAGAGAATCCGCAAGGAACGCGCACAAGCTGGGGTCGAACTCGTAAGCCTCGACCTCCCATCCCTGTCTCTGCGCGGCGTCTATCTCAACGCCATCCCCTGATCCCACCGATAGAAGCCTGCCCCTGAGCGTGTAATTTTCCACGAGGGAAAGATAGTAGGCATGCACGCTATGCCGCCAATCATGCTTGGGAGAACTAATGTCGGCGAGTTCCGAGGGCAGCTCTGTATAGCCGCCATAAAGATCACGCAGGTAATCGTCGCTGTGCTGGGGGTTCATGAACTTCATTCCGCAGCCGGCGCATTTCTCTATCATCGCGCCGTGAAAATCGTGATCATACGGCCCTATATCGCCGGAAGAGCATAATGGACAGCAATTCATGCGCTCATCATAATCTCGTTTGGTTGTGGACTTCCAAATTTCCTGCATTCAGATCCCCCAAGTCATCCGCACTGCTGGATGAAGAGTTCTACGTTGGAATGGCAGGCGCTCTATCGGATCGGCCCGGACCTGTTAAACGGATAGAAGATTGACTTCGCCTTGCCTTTGATCCTGCAACCATCCAATGACCCCCAGAACCGGCCATCGTTAGAGTTATTTCGATTATCGCCCATAACCATGTAATTTCCATCCGGAATCTTCACGCACTTCTTGCCATCGACCGTCACGATCAGCGACTTGGGGGTTGTATCCATTGGGTAGTCTAAATCGCAGTCCTCGAGTGTGTATGGCTCGTCCAGAGGCTTACCGTTTCGATAGACCAAACCCGGAACGATCCTGATATCGGCGGCCTTAGCGTCCATCTTGGCTGCCAGATCGACCTTGCTGATCGACTTCCCGCCCACGATAATTCGGTCCTTCAAGAACTTCACACCGTCAGCTCTCAGAGCATCGGAGGCGATGACGCCGGCAATCTCCCGCCTACCATACTCGACTCCGTCCACAAGCACATATCCTCTGCAGACACGAATCGTATCGCCAGGAAGGCCGATGACACGCTTTACCCACACTACACCCTTCCCCGGTCGCCTTGTAGCCTCATCGGGCGCCAAAAAAATGATGACATCCCTGAATGCAGGCTTAGCATAAATGTAAGCCCGCAAGTCCGCAGTAAACCGATCATTCTCCATCAGCGTGGGCCTCATCGCTACACCCGCCGTGTAGAAGGACCTGACCGACATCCGAAACCATATAAATGAACCGACTGGCAATATGATGAGGAAAACAACGAGAATCACACCGATAATTACCTTGTTGGCCTTCCCTGCGTTGCCAAGAGAACGGGTGAGGCCATTACTACCATCGCGCATGAACACCCTCCAAAGCTTGAGACTAGCTGCTCACTAATATACCATCACCAGTGAGCAATAGTCAATTACCGAGAGAGTTCAGTCTTGCGGGAATTACATGTCATCCTGAACTCGATTCAGGATCTGTTACGCTTAAGGCTTAGATTCCGAACTTGATTCAGTAGCGTCCCACAGACGGTAGTAAATTTGAAAATAATGACGGGTTCGTTGTATCCTTAGTTTCGACAAAAAAAGAAAGGACATCTACAATGAACCCGTCAAAACACAGTTTAACAGTATTAGCTCAGATTTTCAAACTAATTCCTGGGAACTTAATTTCAAAGTTGGCAAATAAATATGGAGTTACAAAGAAGTC
>JAPLCU010000192.1 GCA_026392045.1 Armatimonadota bacterium | reverse complement strand
GACGCAGGGCTCTCGGAGTGAACCATCCGTTGCAAGCGAAAGTGAATACTGATTAGCTCCGAGCGTATCTGCAGTTGGAATTATGGTCAGTCCACTGTAGGCCGCCATGGATGGAATCGCCAATGCCATGAGCAGTCCAATTGCGAAACAGGTGATTGTAAGGCGCATTCTAGTTCTCCTTGCTTGAGCAAATTTACATGATGGCCGAGTTACTTACAATGGGGTGATTCCTAGGATTGCCGGGCAAGGATGCTGTAACAATTACTGGGATTGCAGGTTTATTTACCGGTATGCGAAGAATAACAGAAAACCCCTCCAGGCAACAGCCCAAAGGGGTTGGGGAAATCGATATGCTTTTGCGAATCGGTCTATTCGCCAGTCCCAACTTTCGTCGAATAGCCGACCAGCAGATCAGCGAGTTTCTTCATTCTAGGATCGAATAAATGAAATACCTCCGGTATTTTCAGGTGATGGAAAACGCAAGCTTCCCTTCCAACACCCAACATCTAACACCTAAATAATACCACTCAAACGGCATATTGTGATAGAATTAGGACGGTCAATTTTTCTGGAGTATGAATATATTATGATTCCGCTGTCAGATAATAATCCAACTCGCACTACGCCGTATGTGACCTATATCATTATCGCGCTGAACGTGTTGGTGTATATAGCTGAGGTATTTCACCTGCGTGCGGTGGAGTTTTGGTCTATGATTCCATATTCTGTGATCCACAATGTCCAAGTTGCGCCGCATTATAATCAGGTAGGACAGTTTGTCGGCTATTCACAATTGCCGCCGCAGTGGCTTACCTTGTTTACATCTATGTTCATGCATGGCGGATTTATGCACATTGCTGGCAATATGCTCTACCTATGGATTTTCGGAAATAACATCGAGGATGCTTTGGGGCATGTAAAATTTGTGCTGTTTTATCTTGCCGCTGGAGCGCTTGCCGGGTTGGCGCATATTTTGAGCGGACCGAACTCGCTTATACCGACCGTCGGGGCCAGCGGCGCGATTGCCGGTGTGTTAGGGGCTTATTTAATTCTTTACCCGGGACACACGATTAAAACTCTCATCACGCTGCCGTTTTACTGGGATTATGTTGAGATACCTGCTGTATACGTGTTGGGCGCATGGTTTGTGGTGCAGCTCACCAATATAGCCGGAAGCGGCGGTCTTCAGGGCGGCGGGGTTGCATATTGGGCGCACATTGGCGGGTTCGTGGCGGGCGTGATTTTGATTCTGATAATGGGCGGAAGAAAACTTGCGAATGTGCAGCAAGGCTACAGGCAGCGCAGGGATGGCAGGCTCTCAAGGTGGGACAGATAGCTATAATTAAGGATGGGATGAAGTGAATAGACGAATTGTTATTTTGGCGGTATTGCTTCTAGGGCTTGGCGCGTCGCTTTTTATGGCAGCTCAGCGCGTTAGAGTGGAATCGGCGAACAAGGCCGTTGAGATCGCGCTGGATTACGATGAAATTGGGCAGATTGCCGCCGCAATCGGTAAAAGCCCGGTCAAAGTAATGAAGAGCTTCAAGCAGGCTGGGGCGACGAGTGTGGCAGTTGAAGAGGAGACGCTAGAAGATGCCTTAAGCGATGGCAGGATAACCGCCCTGGGCAATGGGCGCTACAGCGGAACGATGACTGAAATCAACCGTCTGTATAAAATGATTGAGCACGACCTCCCTCACGCAAAACTAGGCTTGAGGCCGCCTTTGATAGAGGCATCGCCGAACACGCGCATAGAAATTTCTTTGCCTGCGGATATGTCTTCTGATTATCTGGCTCAGTTGCCGATGGGTATGCCAGCCAAAGCGCTGGCTCAGGTAAAGCAAGCTGGCCTTATACCCATCGCACGCCTCGTAAACTACCCCGGCATTAGCTCCGAAGCTATTAATTCTAAGCTCAAGGAAGTTAAATCTCAGGGTATCAGAACAATCATATTTTCCGGCGATCAGGTTCTTGGTTTCAAGGGGGCGATAGATGACACGGCTAAAGCAATCGCAGCGAACGGTCTCTATAACGGCCGAGTTGAGTTTTCTAAACAAAAAGGCGATGACAGGTTGGCTTTCAAGACCATCGCGAACACCATCACCGTCCACAGCATCGCCGCCGATGAGATGCCCAAAATGGACAGGCCGAGCATTGTCGATAGATTCCAGAAAGCCGTGCGGGAGCGCGGAGTGAAGATATGTTATGTGAGGATGTATGAGACCGCGTCTGACGATATTCTGAGGGATAATGTGGATTACGTGCAGTCAATCTCGCGAGCGATTGGAAAGGCCGGATACACGCTCAAGCCATCTCACACGATTGGCGAGGTGCAATCTCCAAGAATTATGAGAGCGCTTGCAGGCGCGGGTGTCGGCGCTGGCGCTATGCTGCTGTTGCTGGCGATATTCGATCTTTCTGCGGGCGCGCTGACTGTGCTTGGCTTTGGGTTGATATTGGCCTGCGCGGCGATGGCCGGAGCCGCTGAGATAGGCCGAAAGGCCGTTGCGCTGCTTTCTGCGATTGTATTTCCGACCCTCGCGGTTATAAACGCAACAAAATCGACCCCAGATTCGCCAACCACGGCTTCAGGACTGGTCCCGCGAACCATTGCAAGATTTCTTGTTGCTGTATTGACTGTCTCTATCGGAGGCATGTTGATAGTGGGGTTATTGAGCGAACGCAGCTTTATGTTAAGGGTTGATCAATTTTTAGGGGTCAAACTTGCACACTTGCTGCCAGTGTTGATCTTAGCCGCGCTATATGCTGGCGGGATTGCCTGGAGGAGCGGCGCTTGGGCCGACCAAAAGGCGCTGCTGTATAAGAAAGTTAAAGAAATAGCGGTTAATCCTATACTGATCGGGCAGGCAGTGGTCACTCTTGCGGCGCTGGTGATAGTGGGGCTTATGGTTGTGAGATCGGGCAACGACTCCGGCGTGGGCGTGAGCGCGCTGGAGCTAAAGTTTAGATCAATATTGGACAAAGTTCTCTTTGTGAGACCGCGCACCAAGGAGTTTTTGATCGGCTATCCGGCATTAATCGCAGGGATAGCATTTGCTCTAAAGGGGATGAGGCAGTGGGCCGCGCCGCTTGTGATTGTCGGTTCCATAGGCCTGATATCCGCGCTTAATACTTTCTGCCATATCCATACGCCTATTGAGTTGAGTTTGCTTAGAGTTGTAAACGGGGCTGTGGTCGGCGGATTGATCGGGATGATCGTTCTACACTTCGTATGCGGGAAGAAAGATGCCTAAGAGTATTGTCATTTCAGGCTACTATGGTTTTGGTAACACCGGCGATGAGGCTGTTCTCGCGGGAATGCTGACTACGTTCAGGGAGGTCGGCTTGGACGCACGGGTTACCGTGTTGTCGGCTGACCCAGCGCAAACAATAGCTCAGCACGCAGGCGTGGAATCGGTGCATAGATACCGTATACTTGATCTTATAAGAATTATTCGCGGGGCTGATCTGGTTATCAGCGGCGGCGGGAGCCTGTTTCAGGATGTCACCAGTGCGAGATCGGTGAGATATTATTTATTTATTTTGCAGATGGCGCAGTTCTTCAGGCGAAAGACCATGATCTACGCGCAAGGGGTGGGGCCGCTCAATACAGACTCCATGCGCAGGGCCGTGGGGAAAACGCTGGATAGAGTGAATGTGATTACCGTGCGCGATGCGGACTCTAAGAGGCTCTTGCAGGAAATCGGCGTAAAAAGGCCGCAGATCCATCTGAGCGCGGACCCTGCGCTTGTTCTCAATGCGGACATTGGCGAAGCAGAGAGAATTATTGCTCAGCAAGGGTCGAGCGGCGCTGAAATGATCGGGGTGTCGCTGAGGCCGTGGCCGGGATATGAGAATCAGATTGCGGAGGCAGTGGAGGGCATCGATGAGGCGTGCAGAGAGCTTGGGGTAAAGCCGGCTCTTATTCCAATGCAGGAATCTGAGGATTGTGGTGTGTGCGAGGCGATTTGCGGCGGAATTGTGCTTAAAGGCGGGGGAAGGCCTGAGGTGGTCAAAGGTTTGATCTCAAAATGCGGTCTTATTGTGGGGATGAGGCTGCATGCTTTGATACTCGCAGCGAGCGAATGCGTGCCTTTCTTGCCGATTTCTTACGATCCGAAGGTGAGTTCGTTCGCGTCGGTTGTCGGATGCGATAAGCAGATTGACATCGGCGCAGTTACATCACAAGAAGTAAAAAATGCAGTGATGCAGGTCTGGAACGAGCGCGCGGCCCTTTCTGGGAGTGTCGCGCAAAGAGCTTCTGAGCTTAGAATCCTGGCGCTGAATTCTGGGGAGCTTGCCAAAGCGCTGATTGTATAATACAATATGCCGAAGGAACATTAGAAGCAGAATAGCAGTCTTAGATATGGGTTTGCATCCGAATTAACGAAATAGGTCGCGCATCGGACAATATGGCCTATTCACTAAATCTTACGTTTGCAGTATAATGATTCAGTTACTTTGGAATCATATAAGGAGAAGTTTGCAATGAGCAGGTTTTTAACAGGTCTCCTGGTTGCTTTAGCTGTTACTTTGGTCGGTTGCGGCGGCGGCGGCGGCGGCAGCAGCAGCGCTCCGACTGACACCGGCGGAGGCGGTACAACGAAAGACCCGACGAATCGCACCATAATTGGAAAGGTCGTCAGTTCTGCAACAGGCAGCCCAGCGGTAGCTCATGTAGTAATATCATTGGGAGAGCGTACGGTTGAGACTGGCGGTGATGGCATTTTCAGGATAGGGCCCATACCTCTTGACGAGGAAATCCCGAGCACGTTTATGGTGGATGTGTCCGGAGTCGGAGTGGGCTTCATTGGAGATGACCTGATCACGTATAACGGGCAGGAATATCTCTTCAATGCCGTCGACATTCCAGTGGGCGTTAGAAATGGTGACACAGACGACTTGGGCACATTAACCGCGCGTTACTCGCCTGATGGCACGCCAATGATACCGTACCCCATCAAAGATACGGTCATTGCCGGGCGCGTAGTCAGGTCAGACACGCCGAGCGTTGGTATAGCGGGTGTGACAGTAACCTTTGGTACTGCCGTCACAACCCAAACAGTCACGGGCAAAGGCGGCTACTTTGCGCTAAACGTCGGGCGTGACGTGAATGTTATTTCCCTGTTTATGGCATCTGATAAGACATTCTCAATAAGCGTTCCGGCTAAAGCAGTCCCAGGATTGATCGGAGCCGTGCAGGTTTCTTATGGCGGGCAGATTTCTGCTGCGAATAATATTCCTGTGCCGGATGATGTTCTTTGGAACCTCTCGACCGACTTGGGCAACGTAGTCGTATTGATCGGAGATAGTTCCGGTGGCGGCGGTGGAGACGATGATAATCCTCCTCCTCCACCCTAATTGAAAGTTAGGCTCCCCTCAACATCCATTGGGGGGAGCTTTTTGGTTTAACCCATGAAACGGCCAATTGTTTTAGCGCTTGCCATCACTTCTATAGGCGTATTGCTTCTGAGTGTATTCATATTCAGGAGATACTTACCCTACACCGGAATCGACCTCGGCCCTAAGCAACTCCCGGCAATCGTAATGGAAATGAATGACGTCTATCTTGTAGGACTCGGTCACGAAGGCAAGATTTGGAGCGCCAAGGCCGGATCGGTCGTGATCGGCAGGAGCCGTTCACGCACAAAAATCACGAACCTCCACGATGGTAAAATCTTCGATAAAGGCAAAGTAGCTCTCAAAGTTAAGGCGGGGTCTGCTATTTATGATACATTCACCAGGAATCTGCGTTTGGCGGATGGGGTGGAGGTCCTTGGGGTCAAAGGGCAAAAAATATGCGCAGCCGGTGCATATTGGAACTCAGCGATGCAGGTTTTGCGTAGTATGGGACAGGTTATATATGAAAATGGATCAAGCAAAATTCAGGCAGATAAGCTGATAGTTGATTTACGCAATCAGCAAATGGATATGTGGAACATAACCATGTCTTTCACGGTTGGAGATATTGTAGATGGTGTGCAGGAGGCAAAAAAGAATGCGCGGTAAAGGCCTTGTGATAATAGCAGTGGTATTGGGACTGGCGGCTGTGGCGCTTAGCCCGAGCATTTTCGCGCAGCAAACGCCCGATAAGCCCGCAGCAACAGATGCGGCGAAGAAGAAGTCCGAAGTTGAAATCAAAGCCAATTACATGAAGTCGGATTTAGGCGATAAGCACACTACACTGCTTAAGGGCAACGTGAGGTGCACACACGATGATACCCTGATAACCTCTGAGCAGGTCGATTACGACGATAACACCAAAATCGCAACCTCGCCCGGCGCCATAAAGATCACCAACCCGGAGTGCGACATCAATGGCGACAAGGGTATGGCGAACTTCAAGAAGAAAGTAGGGGTGACCGAGGGCAACGTCCTGATGCAGCTTAAACCTAAAGCGAGTGAGGCCAATACGGCCAGCAGCGATCCCAATTCCATCGCCAGCTTCAAGCTGCCCACAACTATTACCTGCAACCGCATGGAGTATTTCTACGCGAAGAAAATAGCAAGTGCAGAGGGCGGTGTTGTTTTCAAACAGACGAAGCGTACGGTCTACGCCGATAAGGCAGTTTACGACCAAAACAAAGAGATACTAAGTCTCACGGGCAACGTGCATGGCGTCGATGTAGATGGACAGACATTCAAAACCCAGGATAAGGTGACAATTTCGCTCAAAAAGGGCGATGAATGGATCGAAGCGCCAAACGCTAGCGCATCGTTTAAGGTCGATTTGGACGAGGAAACGAAGCCGTAAGAGAAGTGATAGGTAATAAGTTGCTATGCTTCGGGACTGTTTTTCGTCCCGAAGAGTTTAGTTGCTATGCTTGCTATGCTTCGGGACTGTTTTTCGTCCCGAAGAGTTTAGTTCTCATACCTGCTTCGGGGCAAAAAGCGCCCGCGAAGCATAGTATGTTAGACTCGCTTCCTTATATCTTCTTCACAGCCTTTCGATAGACCGTAAACACTAACGCGGCGGATACGCCAAGAATTATAAGGCTCGCCCATTGCGCTTGCGTGAGGCTCAGAAGCCAGAGTTTGGCTGATGTGCCCACCCGAAGAAATTCCACCAGGAATCTATACGCTGAATAGAGCCCGAGGTAACTTACGAATATGAACCCTGGCGCGCGATTCAGCTTTTCCAGCCTCGTGAGCAGCACAAAAATCAGAGTATTGGCAATAGATGCGTAGATTTGGGTTGGGTGAGATGGCGCTGTCCATTGACCATCCTCCAGAAATCTCACACCCCACGGCAAGCCGGTAGCAACTCCATAGCAACAGCCATTCAAAAAACAGCCGATGCGCGTGAACGCATAAGCGATGGCAAGCGATGGCGACAGCAAATCTGCGCATTCAAGAAATGAAAGTTTTTTCCATCTTGTGTAGATAATTGCCGCAATAACAGCAGACAGAACCCCTCCATGGAAGCTTAAACCGCCGTTCCAGACCGCGAAAAAGTCCTTGAAGCTCTCCGTATCCGGATTCAGCACAATATAGAGCAGCCGCGCGCCCACAATCCCTGAAAGCAGCGCGATCAGGGAAAGATCATAGATGCGGTCTGGATCAAAGCCGCGGCGCTTAGCCGCCACCTTGGCGTGCCAAAGGCCCATCGCGAACCCCACAACCATCATCAGGCCGTAAGCGCGTATGGGGATTCCGAATATTGTAAAAAGAGTTGAGTGCATTTCAGAGGTTATTCCTAATCGCCTAGTTCCGAAAGTATTTTTGTATGCTCAAATGCCATTCTGTTATCGTTAATGCGCCGCTTATAAAGGAACTGCCTCCTTCAGGACACGCTCACGAATGCGCTCGCGCAACCCCTTCTCAGTCACCACATCAACATTGCACCCGAGCAGTTCCTGAAGCTCCATTAGCATCCCGCCCAGATCAAGCAGACTCCTGCCCTGTTCAACATCAACAAGCACGTCTACGTCGCTATCAGGCCCCGCGTTACCGCGTGCTACCGATCCAAATAGACGAACATTATATGCTCCATAAGTAGTTGCAATGCTCAGTATCTCTGCGCGCTTTTCTTTTATCAACCGGTCCATATTCATAGGTTCAGCCCTTTTGGACAACTGTCTGGAAAGCTACGAGGTCTCAATTCTTCGCTTCTCCAATACATATACGTGAAAAATCATCAGTATTGCGCCAATTACCACGGCCGCATCTGCAACATTGAATGTTGGCCAGGCGTAAACATTACCGCTAAGGTTCACATGAACGCTCAAGAAATCGGTGACCTCGTGATGGGACGAGGCTATTCTATCGATCAGATTGCCCAGCGCCCCTCCCAAAAGCAGCGCCAGACCGATACTGAGCGCTTTTGGTTGGTTTTCATTGCCTCGCAACTTCACAATGGCAAAAATGGCTGCCAGCGCAATCAGAATAAACATTGGAGCCCAGTTCGGCATTATTCCAAACGCGGCGCCATTGTTGAAACTCAGCTGCAGATCAAAGAATCCAGGAATTACACTGACCGGTTTTCCATCGTGCAGATAGATTCGCGCCAAGTCTTTCGTGACCTGGTCCAACACGGTTAAGCCTAAGGCTATCGCGTAGAACGACAAATTCTTGATCTTCGCAGTCAATTAATACCTCTCCAGCGATTCCTGGCAATCAATGCAAAGCGTAGCGTAGGGAATGGCCCTAAGCCTGTCCAGCTTTATCTTTGTTTTGCACCGGTCGCATATTCCGTAGCTGCCATCTTCTATTTTTCTCAAAGCATCGTCTATGCGCTGAATAAGCTCTTCAATATTTCCGTCAATGGCATATTCTTTGGTGCGTTCATAAGTGTTAGACGCCGTATCCGCCGGGTGGCTGTCGTAATTAGCTAGCTCGGCCTCGGGCTCGGCAAGGTTCTCTGTTTGAATGCGATGCTCCAGTTCAAGGCGGTCACGCTCATCAAGCAGCATCTTTTTAAACTTAGCCGTATCCATTTCTTTTGCCCTTTCTAACTTATTGTATCGTTTGCCTGCAGCGGTCGCAGAGGGTGGGGTGGTCTGCATGATTTCCAACAGACTCCAACACCAGCCAGCAGCGCTCGCACTTTTCACCTTGCGGAGACTGCACTTCCACGCTCATTTCCTTGCTGTCGCCCTTCTTGATCACCACCTGTGAGACGATTAATATGGACGGCAATATCGCGCTATACGAGCTCAGAAAATCGTATAGCTTTCCCGGCGCTGTCAGCGTCACTTGCGATTCCATCGGCTTTCTTATTGTCCCCGCCTGCCGTGCTTCTTCAAGGGCAAGTAATACCTTGCTTCTAACTTCGAATATCCGCGACCATCGCTTGGCCAGTTCGGCATCCACCCAGCCCGCATTAGGTTCTGGGAATGATTCCAGAATTATCGATTCAGCTTTGCCTTTGCCAGGCATAATCTGCCAAACTTCCTCAGCAGTATGTGAAATAATCGGCGACAGCATCCTCGTCAGGGCCGATAGAATCTCATAAAGCGCGGTTTGTGCGGAGCGCCGCTCCGTTGAGTCTGCTGCGGAAGCATACAATCTATCCTTCAGGATATCCATATAAAGACTGCTTAAATCCACCGCGCAATAATTGTGTATCGCTTGGTAGACCTTATGGAACTCATACGCATCATAAAAAGCTGTGACTTGCTCAATGACCTCGTTAAGCCGGTTCAGCTCGTAGCGGTCTATTTCCAGAAGATCGGCATACGCGACAGTATCCTTTGCCGGGTCGAAGTCACTGATATTACCGAGAATGAACCTGAAAGTGTTCCTCATTCTACGATAAGCATCCGTCACGCGGGTAATAATCTCATCGCCGATGCGCACATCCTCGAAATAGTCAGTCGACGAGAAGAACAGCCTCAGCACATCCGCGCCCAGCTTGGATATGATCTTCTGCGGCGCAACAGTGTTCCCGATGGATTTGCTCATCGCCTTGCCTTCACTATCGATGGTGAAACCGTGGCTCACGAGCTCTTTATACGGCGATCTGCCCATGGTCGCGGTGCCGATCACCAGCGATTTGTTAAACCATCCTCTGTGCTGGTCCGAACCCTCCAGGTACATATCAGCCGGATAAGTGTGCAGTCGATTTTCCACCACTGCTCGGCAGCTTGAACCCGAATCGAACCACACGTCCAACACATCAGTTTCCTTGCCAAACTCAGTTCCGCCGCACTCGGGGCATTTGAAGTTCTTGGGAAGAATCTCCGCCGGGCTCTTGCCAAACCAAGAGTCCGAACCATTTACCAGCGAGTCCTGATATACGGCGTCGATGCTCTCTTCGGTCATGATCGCCTCGTCGCAGTCCTTGCAGAAGAACACAGGTACACCCACGCCCCACGAACGCTGCCGCGAGAGACACCAGTCCGGCGAGTTCTCTATCATCCCCGAAAGTCGGTTTTTTGCTTCTGACGGATAGAACGCGATCTTGTCGATTTCATCCAGCATCTTCTGGCGCAGGTCATTATGATCAATTGCCATGAACCACTGCACGGTCGTTCTAAAGACCACCGGCTTGCGGCATCTCCAGCAGTGCGGATAGCTGTGAGTGATCTCGCCCGAAGCTACCAGGTTGCCATTCTCTTGGAGAACCTCAAGAACCGCCGCGTTGCCCTGCTTCAGGATATGCAGTCCTTCGAACTGACCGGCCTCTTTGGTGAATATGCCTCTATCGTCCACCGGGTTCAGCGGGGTCAAGCCATATCGATGCCCGGTCTCGAAGTCGTCTCGGCCATGCCCGGGAGCGGTGTGAACCACACCAGTGCCATCTTCGAGGGTGACGTAATCTGCATGCACCAGTATTGATGTGCGGTCAAAAATCGGGTGTTTGAAGACCATACCTGCCAGGTCAGCGCCCTTGACAGTCTTCGCCACGCAATATTTTTCAACGCCCATAGCAATCATTGTTTTGCCGACAAGCTCGGCTGCGATCAGATATCGATTAGCGTCCACGTCCACGATATTATATTCGTAGTCTGGATGAACTGCCAATGCCAGATTCGCAGGAATCGTCCAAGGCGTAGTTGTCCAAATTATGGTATAACAGCCCTTGCCCGCGGCATCGAAGAGGCCGTTGGGGTCTTCGACCAGCGGGAAGCGCACGTGTATTGACGGCGATTTATGATCAGCATACTCGATTTCGGCTTCCGCAAGGGCGGTCTCGTCGTTGATGCACCAGTGAATGGGCTTGAGGCCGCGATAGATATAGCCCTGCTTAGCAAGCTCGCCGAAAGTCTTAACGATAGTCGCTTCATAATCATACGACATCGTCAGATACGGATTATCCCAATCGCCGATTCCGCCAAGTCTCTTGAACTGCTCCCGCTGGATATCAACCCAGTTTGCCGCGTAATCACGGCAAGCCTGGCGCATTTCGAGCTTAGTGGGCGCTTCTTTTTTCTTGCGAAACGCCTCAGCCACTTTCTGCTCGATAGGCAGGCCATGGTTATCCCATCCGGGTATATACGGCGTGCGATAGCCTTTCATCGCCTTATAACGGACGATAAAGTCTTTCAAGAGCTTGTTTAGAGCGTGCCCGATGTGAATATCGCCATTGGAATACGGCGGGCCGTCATGAAGAATAAAATCTCCATTCGGCGCATCGCGCTCGATCAGCTTCTCATATATTTTGTTCTCTTCCCAGGTCTTCTGAATCCCCGGCTCACGCGTGGCCAGGTCAGCCTTCATAGAGAACTCGGTTTTCGGCAGGTTTATTGTTTTACTATAATCCATTTTAGAGGTTGCCTCTTGATTAGTTTACAATTATTAACTCTTATTATACGCTCAAAATGGATTTTGGTCTACTGAGGGAAGGTGTTAGAGAGAGTTCAGTCTTGCGGGAATTACATGTCATCCTGAACTCGATTCAGGATCTGTTACGCTTAAGGCTTAGATTCCGAATCAAGTTCGGAATGACAAATACACTAAGACTGAACTCTTACAGGTGTTAGGTATTAGGTCTTAGGTGGGAGGGCGAGGCTCCCGCCGAGCCTTGTGCCTGCGAAGGGAAACGGCTCAGGGGGGCCTTCGCCCTCCCCTGGTCGCAGCGACGTAATCATCCAAACTATAGTCCAAGCGTCTAACCCAACCCGGAAATCCCGAAACAACTAACAACTAAACAACTAAAATGGGACGGGAACAGATTTCCCTGCCCATCGCAGTAAAATGGGACGGGAACAGATTTCCCGTCCCATCGAAACAGCGAACCCAACGTATTTTCTCGTTAAAGATTTATGCTTCTATCAACCGCTTCGGCTATGCGGGCCAGTTGACCCATTAGCTCGCTGAACTTTTTCGGCTTTAGGGACTGGGGACCGTCGCTCATTGCGTGTGCCGGGTCTGAGTGGGTTTCTATCAGGAGGCCATCGGCGCCTGCGGCTATGCCTGCCTTCGCGATGGAGCCGACATAATGCCAGTTGCCGGTGGCATGGCTTGGGTCGAGTATAACCGGCAGGTGAGTCCAATTTTTGAGCACGGGAACAGCGTTGATGTCTGTGGTGTTGCGGGTGGCGTCCTCAAAAGTGGTTATGCCTCGCTCGCAGAGTATCACCGATTGGTTTCCGCCAGCCATTATATATTCAGCGCTCATCAAAAGGTCTTTGATCTTGGAGCCAGGACCTCGTTTGAGGACTACTGGGTGGCGGGTCGTGCCGACCTTCTTGAGTAAAGAATAGTTTTGCATGTTTCTTGCGCCAATTTGCAGCACATCAGCGTATTTGCATACTACGTCCAATTCGTGAGCATCCATGATTTCGGTCACCACAGGCAAGCCGGTCTCTTTTCCCGCTTTGGCGAGTATCTTGAGGCCCTCTTCGCCCATCCCCTGGAACGCATAAGGGGATGATCTGGGCTTGAACGCGCCGCCGCGCAGCATCTTTGCCCCGGAAGCCTTTGCCTCATGCGCAAGCCCCAGCATCTGCTCTTCAGATTCTATGCTGCAAGGGCCAGCCGCAACTATGATTTCATTGCCGCCGATTTTTACATTGCCTATCTGAACAATGCTATTTTCAGGATGGTAGGCGCGGGAAGCGAGCTTCCAAAGGTCTGAAATCAGCTCAACTCTTGCCACGCCGGGCATTGCCTGGAAGTGGTCGCTGAGGTCGGCTTTGCTCACATCAAACTCGCCAAGCACCGCGATCACTTTTCGTTCCACCCCCGGGTTTATAAATGGGATAAAACCGATATTTGTAATCTCTTGCTGAATTGCTTCTATCTCTTCGCCAGTGGCGCGAGGGTCCATTATGATGATCATTACCCGACCTCCAAATTTCGATATTAATAGTATACATTAAGTTGTGCTCGAAATCCAGTTTCGCTTTTCCCTTGAGAGAGTTCAGTCTTGCGGGAATTACATGTCATCCTGAACTCGATTCAGGATCTGTTACGCTTAAGGCTTAGATTCCGAATCAAGTTCGGAATGACAAATACACTAAGACTGAACTCTTACTTTCCCTTCTATTCCCTGTTCCCTGTAACCTATTCCCTGACCTGTGGAGGTTGACTTATGCTCGCCAAAATGGTAAAACAACGGAGGGCTTTTTTAGTCTCTGCAAGTAATACAGCAATGCGGTGGTTTTTATGCGTACGATTAGAAGACTTCTTGGATTTGCGAAACCATACTGGATGGTGGTTGGTGCGACTATAATCTGCTGTTGGATTACAAGAAGCATCATGCTGATTCTTCCTCAGTTTCAGCGCCGTATTGTAGATGAGTGCTACGAGGGCGGCCATTTTGAGCTTCTCAATCATATAGTGATGTTATACATAGTCTGCGGCATTATACGGGCCATTTTTGGCTTTGGATGGGGATATTTAGCCCAGTATGTGGCCCAGCGGACTATATATGACATCAGGAACAAGATGTTCGATCATATTCAGAGGCTCTCTTTCAGTTATCATGACGAGGCCGAGACGGGACAATTGATCTCTCGCGCCACAGCAGATGCCGATGCGCTGCAAGGGTTCCTCAGCGACGGAATGTTTTTCATACTTTCTGAGTCGTTTGCTATGATCGGCCTATTGATTATATGCTTCTCGATGAGCTGGCAGTTGTCTCTTGCGGCGCTTTCGATGGTGCCGTTTCTTGTTATAGCAGTCTATTTCTTCAGCAAGAAAATAGGGCCGCTATTTGCCGCCGTGCAGCAGCAACTGGGCGAGAGGACCTCGGCAATCCAGCAGAGCTTCTCGGGTATTCGCGTGGTGAAGGCGTTTGCAAGAGAAGAGTATGAGACTGAGAAGTTTGACCGCGAGTCCCAGGAATTGCTCGCGAGGAACATTGATGCCGCTAAGGTGCAGGCGTTTTATGGGCCTATGATGGATTTTATCGCCGCTTATGGATTTGCTTTTGTTTTGTGGAAGGGCGGCGTGCAGGTGTTGGATAAGGACATCAAGCTCGGTGTGATGATCGCTTTCATGGCTTACGTGATGTCGTTTGTCTGGCCGATCAGGATGATGGGCTATATTACTCAGCTTACTAAGAATGCGTTGGTATCGGCGGAGCGCATCTTTGAGATTCTGGACATGCATTCTGAGACGCATCTCAAGGACGGCGCTCGCGTTCTTAAGAATTGCAGCGGGCATGTGGTCTTTAACAATGTATCGTTTTGTTATACGGACGGCAGCAGGGCGCTGAGTTGTATATCGATTGAGGCAAAACCAGGCGAGATGATTGCTGTGATGGGCGATACCGGCTCCGGCAAGAGTTCGCTGATTAACTTGCTTCCGAGATTCTACGATGTGGCAGAAGGCGCGGTGTTTGTGGATGGAGTCGACATAAGGAAATACAAGCTGGAATCGCTTCGCAGGCACATAGGAATTGTATCGCAGGAGCCGTTTTTGTTTGGTGACTCGATATATGAAAATATCGCTTATGGCAGGCCGGGCGCTCCTTTTGAAGAGGTTGTGGAAGTTGCAAAGGCTGCCAATATTCACGATTTTATTGATTCATTGCCGGATGGTTACGATACTTTGCTCGGCGAGAGGGGAGTGAATCTCTCCGGAGGGCAGAAACAGAGGGTTGCTATTGCCAGGGCGCTCTTGATGAATCCGCCTATTTTGATATTGGACGATGCCACATCGAGTGTGGATACCGAAACGGAGTCGCTCATTCAACAGGCGCTGGCTTCACTGACAGAATCCAGGACAACATTCGTGATTGCGCAGAGAGTGTCCACCGTGAAGCGGGCGGATAAGATAATCGTATTAAATAAAGGCAGGCTGGTTGAGAGTGGTTTTCACGATGAGCTTATGGCTAAAAATGGACATTATGCCGAGCTATTTAATCTACAATTTAGCGGGCAGGAAATGGAGGACGTAAATGCCTAGGCCGGTATTTGAAGATGAAATTCTGGGCAAAGCCTTTGATAGCAGATTGACTCGCAAGTCGATGGTGTTCTTGGCGCCGCACAAAAAAAAGCTGCTTATCGCACTGTTTGCTACCCTTGTAGCAACCGCGACCAACTTGGCGCCTCCTTATCTTGCAGGAGTTGCCATCGATTATGGGGTAGGCGCTCGCACAGGAAAAGGCGATTATCATATTCTGGTGCAATGCGCTTGGGCATACATTGGCGCATATATCGTTTACTGGATATTCCAATATGTTCAGGTGCGGATTCTCTCGGTTTTGAGTCAGCATGTTATCTTTGATATTCGCCACACGCTTTTTGCGCACATAGCCTCGCAATCGCTGGACTTCTTCGACAAGATAGCGGTTGGCAGGCTGATATCGAGAATAGTGGGCGACGTCGGTTCATTGAATCAGTTTCTTACTTCCGGGCTGATCACTCTGGTTAACTCTATATTTACGCTTGTCGGAATTGTCTTCATAATGCTTCGGATGAATCCGAAACTGACGTTAGTGAGTATGTCTTTGGTGCCTTTGGTCGCGTTGGTTTCAATAGTGTTCAGGGGCAAAGTGAGGGTCGCATATAAGAGGGTGCGTATAAAAGCTGCCACAGTTACCGCGCATATTGCGGAGAATGTGGTGGGTGTAAAGGCCGTAAAGTCTTTCTCGCGTGAAAAAGAAAACCTGCGAAGATTCGAGAAGATCAATACAGAGAACCGGAAAGCGGTAATGCACGCGGCTGCGCTTTCGTCGCTGCTGCATCCGATAATGATAGCGATCAATATCAGCGCCGCGGCTATTATTTTCCTGTATGGCGGGCGGCAAATACAGGCTGGTACGCTTTCGGTGGGAATCGTTGTGGCATTTATTGGCTACATCGACAGATTCTTCCAGCCGATTGTTCAGCTTAGCCAGCTTTATCATACGATGCAGGGCGCTATGGCAGGCGCGGAGCGCATTTTTGAGATTCTTGATGCCGAGCCGACAGTGCAGGATAAGCCCGGCGCTATGGATTTGCCTCAGATTACAGGTGATGTTGAGTTCAGGAATGTGACGTTTGGTTATAACGATGCTGTTATTCTCAAGGATATCAGCTTTACCGTGAAAGCGGGCGAGACGATTGCGATGGTGGGGCCGACGGGCGCTGGTAAGACTACCATCGCCAGCCTGCTCGGCCGGCAGTATGACATTCAGAGCGGATCGATAACTATAGACGGCATCGATATTCGGGAAGTGACCATGGATTCGCTGCGAAAGCAGTTGGCTGTGGTGTTGCAGGATAGCTTCTTGTTCCCGATTTCGGTCAAGGAGAATATCCGATATGGAAGGCTTGATGCCACCGATCAAGAAGTGGAATCTGCCGCTAAATCGCTCGGAGTTGATGAGTTTATTCGAAATCTAACGCAGGGATATAAAACGCAGGTGCAGGAGGGCGCTTCCAAGCTTTCGACCGGCCAGAAACAGTTGGTTTCTTTTGTGCGCGCTTTGCTTGCAGACCCTAGAATTTTGATTCTTGATGAGGCGACGTCCAGCATCGATACGCATACCGAGATTCTTATACAAGATGCGCTCAGGAATCTGCTGAAGGGGCGCACATCGTTTGTAATTGCCCATAGGCTTTCTACGATATCCGAGGCAGATAGGATCATGGTTATAGATGACGGTCAGATTGCGGAGAGCGGCACCCACGCTGAGCTTCTTGAGCAGGGTGGCATTTATCGTAGGTTGTATGATGCGCAGTTTAGAGAATTGATGAACGAAGATGAGGTAGTGGTCAATAGGAGTTCTGAGTTCTGAATTGGGGAATCTAAGACCTAAGACCTAAGACCTAAGACCTATCCCTTCGCTGCTGACCATTGCGCGTGCAGTTTCTCGAAATCGGCCACTATCTGTTCGACCACTTTCACGCCGCCCTGCCAGAACTCGGGGGACTTGATGTCGATTCCTACTCTAGCCAGGAGCTCCTGCGGAGAGCACGCGCCGCCGGTTTTTAGGAGCTCGATGAACTTAGGCACGAATGCTTCGCCCTGCTCTTTATACATCGCGTAGAGCGCCATTACCAGCAGTTCGCCAAATGAATAGGCGTAGACATAGAACGGCGACCCTACGAAATGACTTACATACATCCACCAGTTTTTGTGGTCTTCGCCCATTTCTACCGAATCAAGGAACATCGCCTGTATATTGCGCTGCCAGATTTCGCCGATATCATCCGCGGTGAGTTCGCCTTCTTCGCGGCGCGCGCGGTGAAGTTCTTGCTCGAATCTGAACATAGAAGCCTGGCGGAAGATGGTTGCGAATATGCTCTCGATTTTTTCAGCATAAAGCGCCATTTTGTCATCAAGGTTGAGCTTTTCGGCTATGTTTTGGAATACCAGCATCTCGCCGAATGTGCTCGCAAGCTCAGCCACGGGTAGAGCGCTGGAGAAGTTCAGGTACCCCTGCGGCCTGGCCAGATATGCGTGGATGCCATGCCCCAGTTCGTGGCCGAGAGTCATTATATCGTCCACTTTGTTCAGATAGCTCAAGAGAATATACGGATGGTTGTCCGGGGTTGTGTATGAACAGAACGCCCCGCCGCGCTTGCCTTTTCTGGAGGCGGCATCGATCCAGTTTTTATCAAAAAACTCGCTTGCAGCGGCGGCGATTTCTTTTGAAAAATCGCCAAAAGATGTCAGCACGATATCTTTCGCTTGATCCCAGGAGTATTGCTCTTTTGCTTCAAACAGTGGAGCGTAGCGGTCGTAGTGTGTGAGCTTATCCAGCCCAAGAATTTCTCGTTTGATGCGATAATACCGGGCTACAAGTGAATAATTATCGGCGCACGTCGAGATCACGGTCTCTACGGTTTCCATGTCGAGCTCGTTGGAGAGATTGCGAGCCTGCTCCGGGTATTCGTATCTTCTCAGGCGATCATCCACGGATTTGTCATAGAGCAGGGTGTTGAAGATGAATGTCAACAGGTGACCGTTTGCCAGGAGCCCCTTAGTTAGAGCATCTGCGCCTGTTTTGCGCACCTTGCGGTCGGGGTTTCGCAGGAGGGCGAGAACCTCGGGCTCGGTCATGATATTCTCTTCGCCTTCGAGTATTACTTTGAACTCTATAGCCGAAACGGATTCTTCAAAAAGGCGTTCAAAAGCTCTTCCGCCGGTGTTGGCTTTTTCTTCGAGAATTATTTCTTCCGGTTCGGAAAGACGGTGGCTGCGAAATAGCCTCGCGGCCTTGATGAAATGGCGATATTTGGTAAGAATAGTGTTGTCGATTATAGAGTCGATAATTTCGGGCTTCGCAGCCATAAGTTCGAGGTCGAAGAACATTAGCTCAAGGGCTATCTCTGTCCCCCTCTCCTGCACATGCTGCATGAGGGCGCCGTGCTCAGGCTTGCTTGTATCCGCCGCGAAAACCAGCGAGGCATAGTAGGCAGGCTTTGCCATTTCGGCCACCATGCTTTCGTATTCGCTGATGGAATTGAACAGAGTTTGAGCGGTGAGGGTATCGCTATCAATTTTGCCTCTGTATTTTGCGGCGAATTCTTTGGCTCGCTCAAGGCTGTCGTCAAGAGATTTCTCGATCTTCGGATCGTCGATTCCGGCGAAGAGATCGCTTAGGTCCCAAGCGGCGGTTGTTAAGTCTGGCATATATATCTCCTGTTGTGAAGTAGTGGCGCAATAGTATATGTAAGAGTTCAGGGTGACGTTGACCACACACGTTCTGCGCCTTACTCTTGTTGTTCTAGTCTCGAACTGCGCTGAGCTTTATGAGCAGCGGGCTGAACGGCGGAATCTCCAGGTTGAGAACCAACTTACTGCCTTGCACTTCGTGTTGGACCCCTTGAACTTCCATTTTCTCGAAGAAACCGATCTCGGGAAGCCGTATTTCGACCGTACGCGACATCGCCCTGTCTGTCAGATTGAATGCATTCACTACCGCTTGCCCGGATTCGATATCAGCGTGCAGGTGTGTGAGTTCATCCAGTGCATAGAATGTGCCTTGAGTATATAAGCATTTCAATGCCTTGTATTCTTGTATGGCAGCCCTGTATGCCGCAAATCTGATGTTATTGCCCTTCCTGCCGCCTATGCCCAAGTGCCTGACGGTTGAAGCATACCACCAGAACGCGAGGCAGTTGTCATTATCGTTCTCCATGCTGATGTTGAGGTGGAGAGGAATATCATACGCCAGATTATAATAGAACAAACTGAGAGCTTTACCGGAGAGAAGATCGTCCAGAGCGTTCCAGGTGAAATCGAATCCCCACAGCTCATCGAATGATTCCCCAAGCCCGTGTAAATAATATGCCGGCAAATATCGTATTCCCCAAGGCCAGACCGGATCGTGCATTGAGATACTTACCTGTGGAAATTTCTCGCGCACTCCCCTGACGATATCGGCCACCGCAATCGAGTGCATATTGGGGGTGGTTGGCGTGGGATGGCCATGAGTTGCGTCACCGCATGACCCTCGCCAATCGAATTCATCAAAGGAAACAAAGCTCATCCCGGCATCCAACAACTTGCCGATTCTGCCCATCTGAATCTGCTGATACTTAAGGGTGCAATAGCAGGGTTCATAGAATGGCTTATTGTGATACGGCGCATAGAACCCGATGCTGCCATCTGGTCGCCTGCGATACAGTCCGCGGAAGTCGTCTGAGTAATTCCTGCCAATGGTCTTGAAGCCAACTTTCAGGCTGTATTCGTCACGCATGTGGGCAACAAACTGGTCTACCTCACCCAGACGTTCGGTATCCCAGATAGAGCTGCCTTCGGAGGTTTCCCAGCCGGGGCCTAGGAAAATAGCTTCGCAACCCATCTCCCGGGCATTTCTAGCCTCGTTCTCCAGGGCTTCCAGGCTGTAATTGGCTGCTAATTGATCCGGGTCACTCCCATGCCTGCCGATTTCGTATTCAGAATCCCAGAGAAGCATTGGCGAATAATCTTCTGGTCGACTGTGCCCCAAGCTGTCCATATATTCCCGAAAAATGTATGCGCCCCGCCGCCACAGACCTTCATAAAAATGATATTTTGTGATGCCGAAACCGACTTCGGCATTCGCCCGCAAGTTTCTGACCTCTACTGGTTCATTATAGAGCGATGGTGAGGCCCCGCCAAAGCTCAGGTAGGTTTCGCCATCACGGCGCTCAGTGTCGAGCATAGAGTATTCTATGTTGGTCGGGTTGTATTTTACTATCAAGAAGCCATTTTCGCCATCGGTCCAGGCCCATCCTTCAGAGCGAGATCTGCCTTTGTCGACGACCTCCTGCACAAGGCGAGCCGGATTGAAGAACTGGGCGCTCTGGTAGCGGCCATGGTAAATATCATCCAACTGATAGTCATACTTGGTTCCATCCGGCTGCAGCCTGAAAGGCAGCGCGACAATCCTATAATCTTCTATATCAATGCCAGGGCCGCCATAGCGCTTGGGCATTTGGAGCTTTTTGCGAAAGCCGAACCTGTAACCGCGCAGCACAATATCTATTCTGCCTTCATTGTGCAGAAGTATTCGCTCTTCAAGAAAATCTTCGTCCTCAGGGATATACAGGCGATGGCTGAGCTTGATGAGCAATGGGCCGCCGGGCTCGCCCAAATATCCGCTGATGGTGACAATCACGCCGCCTCTGTCGGGAGTCTCTTCCTCGAACGTTGGCTCATAAAGGCCTTCAAGATCGACGATGTTGTCCTCATATTCCAGAAATGCGGAATATCGGTATTGGCTGTCGGCAAAAGCCACTTTGGAATATATGTCGGTGAGTGTTATATTGCCGATCTGTTCATCCCATTCGATATCCAACCTATACTTAGGCGTGCCAAAAGTCTTCGTATTCATCTTTCAATAACCTCTTGCAATGTGTCAAGCATCAACAAACATTAGGGTGCGTCCCACATTGATGGAAAGAAACACAATCACGGAAACACGGAATAGAGGAAGCACAGAAACGATTCGATTCGACAATTAAATGGCGCGTGCGGCTTCGCTGAACACAAGAACTTTTTGATTGCTCCATTCCATGATTCACAAATTCCGTGCTTCCGTGATGAAAATTGTTGACTGTCATAAACATGGGATGCACCCCACACATTATAGCAGTTTTATTGGCGTTGGTATTCTTGTTTTGAATCTTCCGATGGCAATTTTCATATAACGGAAGGATTCATGCGTGCGCGTGTAGAATACAGTGGCAAGTGGCGAGTTATTTTTGGCGCACTACGGGCCAATTGTTCGCTCATATTTAAGGGGGAACCATTAATGGAAGAGCAAGTCAATGTTGTCGTAGAAAAACCGAAGTCAAAAAAACGCACACCAATATTGGTGTTGGCGGCGCTGGTGATCGTTGCGGCGGTCGCAGCATACATGATACTTGGCAAAATGAAGCCAAATGATCCGGCTGCATTTATTCCTCAGGAAGCGACATTCGCTATCACGATTGACGCCACATCCACCGCTGATAAGAAAGCGGCTCTAAAGTATACCGTCGAAATGTTCAAAGAAGCTGGTATTAAGATCGAGAAGAAAGATATCGCTGAGATCAACAAGCAGTTGGGGTTGGATGTCGAGAAAGACGTTCTTGAGCATTTGAACAGCACTGGCGCTTTTGCTGTGCTCACCGAAATGGCTGGAGCAGCGCCCGAGATGGCAGGAGCCATAGGCATAAAGAGCAATGGTGAAGCGAAAGCGCTTATGACCATTATCGAGAACCAGCTCACGAAGAACAAGATTACTTTCAGCAAGTTCGAGTATGCTGGCGAATCTTGCTTACGCATAAGCACAAAAAATCCAATGGGCGACATTCCGACCCAGTTTAGCGCGGCGGAGCTTGTGTTCTATGTGGGAGCGGTTAAGAACTCAATCACAATTACAAATAGTGAGAATGCCTTCAAGAAGATGGTGGATGTAGCTCAAGGCAAGCCGAGTCTTCTCGCCGAAAAGAACTACACCAGCCTTCGCAATAATACCTCTGCTGCCTTCGCCACGTCATATTATTCGGGCGGGAATCTTTATAAGCTCGTGGGACCTATGTTGCAGGTGATATCTGCTATGGCGCCTCCCGGCACGGCGGATAATCTTAAAGAGGGCATTGAAAACAACATTTCCACAGTCTGCACAGCGGAAGCCACTGCGGATGGGCTGACATTCACAACGCGCGGCATTACCAAAGACAGTGGAATAACAGGCAAGACCTCCAGCATTTATACACTGATGGCAGGCGCTCCGAAAGACGCTGCGATCTTGATCTCGATGAACAATTTCAGGGATACTTGGACCCAATACAAAAAGCAGATCGAAAAGAATCCCAGCGCAAAGGCCGAGATGGACAAAGCGTTTGCACAGGTGAAAGAGGCTGTGGGATTGGACATCAGCAAGGATGTTTTGGACAGAATCAAATCTTTACAGATTTTTTATGTGCCCAAGGCGCCAGAAAAGCCGCAGGGATTTCCCGGTGCGCTGAATGTTGTGCTTACGGTCGATAAACCTGATGTCATGACTGAATCCATGAAAAAACTGCATTTGGTGATGGCGACAATGGGCGGGGTGACTGTTAAGCCCACCAATATCGCCGGCCAACCAGGTTTCCTGGCTTCCATCGACAAAGATTATCTTTCTGAGGTAATGATGGGAGACAAGTTGATCTTGAGCTTAGGTGTGCCAGGCGCCGCCAAGCACGTTATCAGTGTATACGAAACAAACGATAAGATGTCATCCGAGGGCTTCCAACTGGTTAAGAAATACTTGCCGAACCAATCTGAGTTTCTTGTCTTCGGTGACATTGGTCAAATAGTCGATACTTTTGCTGAGAAGGCCGACCCGGATATGAAATCTGTAATTGTGATCTCACATAAAGTTGGCAGATTTGGCATTGTCGGGACATCAACCCCAACAAGTTATGAATTGCTGACCGTCGTGCCTTTTGGGAAATAGTCGGGAGCGAATGATTGTTCGGGCGCAATCAAATATTGTTCGGGCGCAATCTCTGATGCGCCTGTTGCTGCACTGTGCTTGTTCGGGCGGATTTGCAATCCCGCCCGTAAGCGGAGTTAGTTCTCAGAGAAATCTCAAGAAAGAAAGAGGAATGGCGCTGTGATAAAAACGCAACGAAACGTGTGGGCGTTGAGGGCTTTGATGTCGTTGATTACTCTCGGACTTGCGGCATCGGCCTTTGCCGAAGGATATGATTATTTTAAGAATATTCAGTATCCAGGGAAACGCCGGGCTGATGTTGGTCTGGATAAAATCAGTCAAGAGGGCGGCTCGGATGCTGTTGGTTACAACAAGCGCGTTGTAACATGGTGGCCGAAGAAGGGTGTGGATATAGTTGATGTGCCAAAGGGCGTGGAATTGCGCACTTGGACCATCCGCACGCCCGAGATCGAGCCGCTGGTTGAAGTGGGTGTATTTGCCAAATGGTGGCCAGAGGATCTGCGGGGCAAGAAACAGTTCAAGGCCCATCTGATCGGCTTCCGAGGCATCGGTACCGCACAAGATATTCCGTTCTGGGATGAAGGGCGGATTCTTGCACAGGGCAGGGGTATTTGTCCTGGCGTTATACTCCGTCTCGAGGATGGACGGAAGCGCTGCTTTACCAAGGGCTCATTCAGCGATGCCGATCAAAAGTATATCCTTGACCTCTATGAGAAGGAGATGGCCAGGGTCCGCAAGACGCTTGAACCACCTCCCACCAAGATTCCACCGGACCTTGAGTCGCGGTATCCTATAGGTAAACTCTATTCGCCCGGCACTTTTAGAATTCAAAGCGATCGTTTTGTGATTTCTTCCGGGTCCGAAGAGGCTGGTGACGGTGTCCCCGGCGTCTGGATCAACCAGGCGAGAGAAAAAGATTCGGTGCAGCACCGCGCCGCTACCTTGCGAATGTTCGAGGATTATTGGGCTTATAACGAATATTCTGGTCACTTGATGCCTTATTGGGAAAAACCAGTTCAGTACAAATACAGCGTTGTCTACGGCGGCACCCTGGTAAACGGGATTGAAATAATCGGGCGTGGCAACGGCGGCGGATACGGCGGATGCAGCACTGCGTGCTGGGAAGGTCTGTATCACGAATGGGGACACGGCTGTTGCAGTGACCCGATGGTGTTGCTGGGCGGCGGCGAGACTCGCTGTGACGCTATGCAGACCATGGCTGATCCATCTCTTGTTCGCAAAGTGACGTTTGGGATCAATAGGCCATACAAGAACTTCTTCTGGGGACAATATCCCGGCGGATTCGGCTACACGATGATGGGTGACGATCCAAACTGGGGCTATGCGGCTGTAGCGAGTTTCCCATCACTTATGACCGAGACAGAAAATACTCCCATGCACGCAATAGCGCGGCTTGGTCAGGAGCGCGGCATTTGGGATAACGGCATCAAGGGAATGGGCGATTTCATGGGGGAAATAGGCGCGCGATTCGCCGAATATGACTACGAACTGGAAGGCATGTTGCGCGAGACATACCCGCAGCCCAATCGCGCATATCTTGTTGCGCTCGACCGCTCCAAAGGACTGTATCGAAGCACGAGAACGGAAGCGCCCGAACCATTTGGCTGTAATGTTGTGCGGATGACCGCCGAACCCGGCGCAAAGAAGATAACTGTTGATTTCAGGGGACTCTATGACCCGGATACCTATGGCGATTGGCGCGCGTGTATCGTCGTTGTAGGCGCTAATAATCGTCCGCGCTACAGCCCGCTATGGAACAAGGGCGAAATGAGTATGGACATGAAAGAGGGCGACAGGCGATTTTGGCTGACCGTCACCGCCACGCCTTATGCGCTGGCGCCTGGTATGATCGATGGCGGCGGCAGGATGAACCATATCTACCAGGGAGGCTTCACCTATAAGTATCCGTATGAAGTCCAACTAACAGGATGCCGTCCGGCAAATCCGAACGCCCCTATCGGCGTCAATGAAAACATGGAACTTATCGGCCCGAGTCTAATGGCAAGAGCGGACGCCAATAATGATAATTGCGGTCAAACTGACTGGCCTCATCCTTCCGACACTCCGCAATATGCCCAGATGAAACAGACTCTGGAATCGCTTTTAGTGAAAGCTCCGCAGATGATTGACCGTGTTATGCAGGATGGACTTTTCACGGACGCTATGTTTTGCCCGATTGCGAATAGACCCATCTCACGTCAGACGGCGCTGGCTTCGGCCACATTCCTCGAATGGCGAGCCAAGTGGCTGCTAGAGAACGCGCAGGGCGCACGGCACCCGAATGGCGGCGGCTGGGTCGCAAAGAGCGCCAAAGTGGCCCCCAGCGCGTATGTCGGCCCGGACTGTATGGTGCTTGATGGCGCTCAGGTGCTCGACAATGCGATTATAGAAGATTATGCGATGATCAGCGGTCCGAAAGTGCTGATAAAGGACCACGCAAAGGTCTATGGTAAGGCAGTTGTTTGCGGCGATGTTATTCTCACTGACTATGCGAGAGTTTTTCGCAATATATATAACCGCGCTAGCAAGGTAGACTTCAACAAAACTGCGCCGATATGTAATTTCCAGATGATTACCGGCGTGCCGGTCAAGCGTGACGCTCCTGAGGAGCGGGTAGACGTGTTTAAGAACGCAGGCTTGAAGCTTGAGGCGAATTATGCGTTTGATCGTCCTGAAACGATTTTGCTAGAGGACTGGTTCCAGGAACACAGCTTTGGAATGTTTGGTTTTGGCGCTCATAGCAACGATCTGATCTTTTATGACGGTGTGCTCTATGGCAAGCCCGGTTTTGTGAAAGACGGCGACATTCGAGCATTCACATTTAATGGCAAGGATCAATACGCCGAGGCCGATGGCGCCGTGGCTGATCTTGGGGAGATTACGATAGATATCTCACTCAAGTGGGATGGCGGCGGCGAGCAGACTGTCTTTGATTTCGGCACTTCTAAGGAGAACTGCTTCAAACTGACAATCGCACCGTCTGGCGAACTCGCTTTGGTTATGAACCAGGGCGCCAAGATCGATAAGATAACCGGCTCCAAGCTCATCGAAACTGGAAAATGGGCGACATGCCGCGTTGAGATAGATGGCCAGAATATTCGCCTTTGGCTGAATAACGAGAAAATCGCTGAAAAGGCGTCTGATTTCCGCGCAGCGAACGTCTTCCCGGCAGGCGCTGAGAAACGCAACTTCATCGCAGCTACTCGCGATCAGAAGCAGTTCTTCAAAGGCGCCATCGATTATTTGCATATCTATTTCACCGTATACGACGATTTTGCTGCGGCGCCGGAGGTGCCGATGGTTTCGTCGCGCCGCATCGACGCTGATTTCATGGCGAGTTTTGACAAGAAATTCGCCGACTATGAATCGAAGGAAGCCAAATATAGAGATGATGTCCAGAAGACGGACATGTATATGTTCTACGATGCATGGATTAAAAAGGTCGATGCCCGTATTGCCGAGCTTGGCAATTCGGAGGAAGTCAGCAAATTGGAGCAGCAGCTAAAGGACCTCCAGATGAAACTGGATACCCGCCGAGGCGAACTCAGCTCAGAGTTTGATAAACAGCCAGAGAATATAGCAAAGCGTCAAAAGTCTGATGATGCCGAAAGAAAGCGTCAGGATCGCTTCCGTGAGCTTCGGAATGCTAATGCGGAATGTGCAGCTGCGCAAAAAAGCGAAGATGATGCGCGTAGGCTGAGAGAGGAAATTGAGCAGGCTGCGCGTAAGAGTCTCGAAGCCGAGCTCAAGGCGCTAAATGACAAGCGCGCGGACGTCGAGAAGAGAAGAAACGCGTATCAGGACGGCATAATGAAGACTGACTCGGTCATCATAAAGAATCGTAAGGAATATCAGAGCGTGATGGATGAGTTGAATAAGACCGATCCCAAGCCGACCACCCAGCGCAATGATCAATTGAGAGAGCGAGAGCGCCAGTTGAACGACGAGCAGTGGAGACGGCGCGATGTTTTGCTTCGGGACGATTCCGAATGGCGACAATTTGATCGAGAGTTCGAACGCATCAATCAGGAAGAGAGAGCCAAGATTGATGAGGTCGCTGGTAAAGACCCGCGTTATGCCAACGCATCAGCCGACCAGCGAAAGTATCAGCAAAAACGCGAGGATTTGGAGCGAGGAATCTGGTCCGATCCTGTTTTGGTTGCACTTGAAGACGAAAGAAACAACTTCAATACCAACTCAGCCCGTGATGCGTATGTCATGAAGGGTACGGCTGGAATGCCAGCGCAGATTGGCCAAATGCAGGGCAAAATTAAGAGCCTGCGCGTAGATACTGCGCTTGCCAATAACCCGGACGAATATCAGGCCCTTGTTTCCCTCGGTTGGGGCAAGGATCAGTATAAGCAGATTATCGTGGAACGTTTGAAAGGCGAGATTCTGCCGCTGATGCCCGAAGACAAGAACCAGATGCGCCAGGCAGCCCCGTTCCAGATAGGCAAATGGAGCACAAAAGTTGATTGGGACGGCCGCACTTCGTGGGAGAAGTCCTACGCGCAGTTGTCGCCTCTTATGCAGCGGTGGCTGAAGCGGATGAAGCCTTACATGTATCACTAAGATTTCCCGGACAGGAGAACAAGAAATGAAACGAATGAGCAAACAATTAGGCACGATGCTTTCCGCGACAGCGCTCTTGATCGGTGCGTTGAGCATGCTGCCAATATATCCCGCGCGGGCGCAGGATGTCCTCGCGCAAAAGGCATTTGAAATCCCTGATTCACTGGGAATTCGGATGCTTCGCATCGAAAAAGGTACAGTGACAATGGGCAGCCCGGCGGCAGAAGCTGGGCGATGGGACGATGAGAAGCAGCATACGGTGACCATCAGCCGTCCGTTCTATATGGCGGAAACCGAGATTACGCAGGAGCAATATATTCCTGTCATCATCCCCACCTACAAACCGTTTTTTATCAATGCAGCCGCGTATGGGTTAAGCCTGCCCGAAGTGGACAGAGGCGGCCCATTTAACACCGTCAGCCGAAACATACTTGATTCTGCCAAGCACCCGATGGAGGGCGTCATCTGGGGGAAGGCAGTCGAGTTTTGCAATAAGATTACCGAACGCGAAAAGAATGCAGGCCGCCTGCCAGATGGCTATATCTATCGTCTGCCGACCGAAGCAGAATGGGAATATGCCTGCCGAGCCGGATCAACCGCCCTGTTCAACGTTGAAGGCGCTATCAACACTTTTTCGGTCGCGGGACCAAATCTTGAAAACACAAAGCTGGTCAAAGAAGGACGTAAGCCGAATGCGTGGGGCCTTTATGACATGCATGGCAATGTCTACGAATGGTGCATGGACTGGTATAGCTCTTACGATGACAGCCAAACATTAGACCCGACTGGCCCCGCCAATGGTGAGAAAAAAGTGGCGAGAGGCGGCTGCTATCTTTCCGGCAAGTTAGACGGAAGAGCCCCGAATCCGACCATAGACCAACGCTGCCTGCGCTCAGCATACCGGGGTAAGTTCCTCCCGGATTTTCCAATGCCGATTATTGGCTTCCGCATCGTTCTCGCGCCGGACCTTGGCAAGGCCAAGTAAAGCTTACCGAGGGTGCAAGAGTATTCTTAACCATAAAGCAGAATGGCCTTTTGATCTAACTACAGACCAAAAGGCCATTCTTTATGGGTCTAGTTGCTTCGATATCCCTCTTAGTTGCTTCGGTATCCTGATGCCGAAGTGTGCCGTTATTTGCTTCGGTATCCTGATACCGAAGCGTGCCGTTAAAATATTGCTTCGGTATCCTGATGCCGAAGCGTGCCGTTATTTGCTTCGGTATCCTGATACCGAAGCCTGCCGTTCAAATATTATTTGCTTCGGTATCCTGATGCCGAAGCCTGCCGTTCAAATATTCATGTCATACTACTTCGCAAATCAGGCATAATTACCTTGATGAACGAGACGACTATAATTATTTCAATATTGACAGTCCTATGTGTCGCGGGTGCGCTTGGAGCAATAATCTTTGCGATTACGGCAAGCTCACGGGCGGATGCTGCTGCGCACAGGCGCAATGAAAAGCGAGCTAAGCCGCCGAAAGCAGCAGAACCTGTGCAAATGAGCGAGCCGGAACCTGCTAACGCCCCTGCCCCTGCCCCTGCCCTTGTCCCTGCCGTGCCCGAGGAAGAGACAGAGGATGTCTGCATCAGCAACATCCCGCACACGCGCAACCCCAGATTTTACGGCTGTGAAAAACTGATGAGTAAAATCAGGTCTAATTTTGCGTCTCAAAGTCACGTTTCTTTGGTGGATGGCGCTCAGGGATTTGGTGGGGTGGGCAAGACGTCTGTCGCAGTGGAATATGCCCTCCGTTATATGAATGACTACAAGCTGATCTGGTGGATTCGCGCCTCGGATTCGGCATTGATATCGGCGGATTTTGCAAGTCTCGCCGCTAAACTCGATCTAAGGTTTGAAGATGCCGGCCCGGATGTTGTGCGCGAAGCTGTTTGCCATGCTTTGGGTCGTTGTGATGGTTGGTTACTGATCTTCGATGACGCCGTTAATCCGGAACTGGTGCGCTCCTATATCCCTAGTGGAGAAAATGGACACGTTATCATTACGTCCAGGGTTTCTGACTGGTGGCAGTGTACAGTGCCAATATCAATGCTTGGCTTCGAGCGCGCTGAAAGCGCCGAAATGCTGCTGGCGCGCTGTAAATCGACCAACGGTGTGATTGCGTCTCAGCTCGCACATCTGATGAATGATCTTCCGCTGGCTCTTGATCAGGCCATTGTGCATGCATACAGATCACGTATGTCCTTGGGCGACTATCTAACCACTTTTCGCGCACGAAAGAAGTTGATTGCGCCGGAAATTGGCGAGACAATCGACAGTGACGATGTCATCAGCATTACCCTGTCAATTGCATTGGATCAGGTGCGCAAGGAATCTGACGCGGCGGTGGATCTGCTTAATTTGTTGGCGTTCCTATCCTCTGAAGGCCTTCCGGCGCCTACCCTGAAAAAGGCTCTGCAGGAAACATCTGAGTTCAAGTTGAGCCTTTCAGACGAATCCATATTTGACCAGGCGCTCAAGACGCTTCACCAGAACGCGCTGGTGTCCCTGGGCAACAACATGATATACACGCACGGTCTTGTGCGAGCTGCGGTGCGTTCTGCTTTAGAAGGCGACAAGAAAGCTGCCTGGGCCGAGAAAGCTCTCAATCTTGCTGCGAACATGTTCAGTTTCGATAGCAAGGAAAGGGAATCTCGCTCAAGATGCTCACTGGTGTTTACGCATGCGCTGGCTGCAGTTGACTATGCAGACGATTTGGGAGTTAAGTCTGATGTTATGTCGTCGCTTCTCGATGACGTTTCAATCTATATGCGCGCCTGCGAAGAACTCAAGAGATCGGTGGATTTGGCTTACAGAGCGCTTTCCATTGCCGAGGTGACATTCGGTTCGACTCACCCGCGCATTGCCGTATGCGCCGATACTCTCGGAGCCAGCCTGCACAAACTCGGGGATCTTATTGGCGCGCGCAACCAGTATGAACGCGCTCTGAAGATAGATGAAACCGCCTATGGCCCCAATCATCCCAGTGTGGCAGTGCGATTAGGCAATATGGGTGATATACTTCGCGAACTTGGCATTCCTGAGCAGGCCAGCGCCTATCTCGAGAGGGCGCTGGAGATTGCCGAGGCGACGTATGGTTCAGATCACGCCAATGTCGCCGCACGCTCCACGAGCCTTGCTCTGGCCCTGCAGGCGAAGGGTGATCTCAAAGAGGCAAAAAAGCTCTTCCAACGCGCTTTGGAAATTGATGAAACAATATACGGCCTCACACACCCCGGCGTCGCGGATCGCGTTCACTGCCTGGGGTTAGTCTACACGGAACTTGGCGATCCGGATCAGGCGCAAATGTGTTTTGAACGTGCGTTAAGGATAGAGAAATCCACGTATGGATACAACCATCCGCGTGTGGCAGCGCGCGTCACTTATTTGGGGCTCTTCTTTGAGAGTATAGGAGACCTTGAAGGTGTGAGGGATTGTTATGAAGAGGCGCTCGCGATTGATGAGGCAGTTTACGGGTCGATGCACCCTAATCTTGTCTCTCGTATTGATGCCCTTGGCTGCATTCTGGAGAAGATGGGTAACTACCAGGCTGCCAAAGATTATTATCTGCAGGCGCTGGTGATAGAGGAAATGGCGTACGGTTCAGACGACATCAAAGTAGCCAAAAGAGCTTTGAAATTAGGAAAAACCTATACCGCGGCCGGTGATCTATTCAGCGCGCGCCAGCAGCTGGAGCGCGCAATTGAAATACATCAAAGCGTATATGGAGCCACTGCGGTCGATCTGGTTGATGACCTGATGGCGCTGAGCGACGTGTTCAGAGACCTTGGCGATTCAAAGAACGCGCGAATACAACTTGGCAGGGCGCTGCTCATCTCTCAGGAGCAGCACGGTATGTTCCACCCGAATACGGAAGGCATCCGAAGAAGTCTGGCTACATTTGCGTATTAGCTTTTGCCTTGGATTCACTTTTTTTCAAGGCGTCATTGATCTTCTTTACGGCCTTCGCCTGAATCTTACTGGTATTGCACGGGAAAATAATTGGGATTTCCGAAAATAATTGGTGATTGCCGCCCCAAATCATGGCAATACTATAATGGCACAAACAACCATCTTTTCCTCCTTCCTTTGGGCTGCGCAAGCTTTTGCGAAGCCTTCTTTTTTGTACGGTAAATGGGCACATGATATCAGCCCAATAGAAATCGCCCGAGACTGTAATTTGTCCCGGGCGACCATGTGTTTCTCAAAGAGTTAAGGAATTATGCAGAGAATGTCTTTTTGGTTGCCTGCTTCTCTTGCTTATCGCGGCGTTTCTCTTTGATGTCCTTTTTCGGTCCTTTTACATCTTTCTTTGGAGACTTGTCACCCATTGCGATATCCTCCTTTCAGATGTCAATATGACGTTATCATACCACGCAATGTCATGAATGTCTACCTACATCATCCCTCCAGACAATTCATATCTGAAGGGATGCTAATAATCTACCAGTCATCGCTTCTGAACGGCGACGCAGGGAGGCCCTCCTTATTGTAAAGGTTAGCAGTATCAGGGTTCATAGTGAACGCATAGCGCACTGCAACGGGGTTCTGGCATTCGGCGCTTGTTAGCACAACAGTCTTGCCAACTATCTTCGCATCCGCCCATACCCACTTCTTGTCTTCGCCTGCGATAGCGAATCCTTTGAGCGTTCCGCCAGCAATCGCCTTAACAGGATCAAGGCCTTTCTTCTCGCCTACGATCAAACCGCCTCCAACCCAATTGAATGTTACAGTCAGCTTGTTTCCATCAGCAGCAGCGCTCTTGAACAGCGGCCCGCTCGGAACAACGTCTTTCTTGCCATAAGTTTGATATAGAGCCCACTGCGCAAGCCTTCCGCCCACGTCCTGCTTGTTTTTGGGGTGAATGTCACCGGGGTTACCGGCGTCGGCGAGATCAATCGCAACTGCCATGCCAGTGTTTGGAATCTCAAGAGATTTGCGCTGAGCTTCACGCACTTTGGCCCAACCGTCGCCGCCCTCCGGGTTCGGGTTTGGCGCCTGGAAATTTGCGAGTTGCACGAAGTAGAATGGGAAATCTCCCACGCCAAACGCTTTCCTCCAACCGCCGATGAGAGCCTGCATTTTTTGGAAATACGAGATACCTTCGCCGCCATTGGACTCACCCTGATACCACAGCGCTCCCTTTATTCCATAGGGAACCAACGGGGCGATCATGCCGTTATACATGCCGCAGGTGCCATCGGGCCTGGGTGTATCCGGAACCGGAGGCATAACTTTTCCAGCATCAACCGCTGCCTGGGCGGCTGGCAGCCATTCCGACACCTTTTTGATGATATCCTTCTGCAATTCCTTTCCCACGGTAGTGGTTGGATCGAACATGTCGATCCTATTAGAGAAATCGGCAAGCTCCGGCACCATGCGGAACCCGGCAGGGGTTGTCCATGGTTCTATGGGAGAACCGCCCCAAGCTGATTGTATAACTCCAATTGGAACTTCAATCTCTTTATTGATCCTGCGTGCGAAGAAATATCCGACTGCCGTGAGCTGGCGAGCCGAATCAGGGGTGAGAGTATTCCAGGTGCCTGGAGCGTTATCCAGCGGAGTAGGCGTGGAAATATGCTCGGTTGCGCGGAAGAATCTTATGGTTGGATAATTCACAGCATCCGCGAGTTCCTGCTGCGAATTAGTGGTTCCGTTCATGTCGAATTCCATGTTAGATTGACCGGAACAGAGCCAGTTGTCGCCGACAAGCACGTCTTCATAAGTCACAACGCTCGGCGGCTCGCTGACGGTCATCGTCTGCGGCTTCGCGTTGGCTTTCATTGGGTCTAACTTAATCATCCACTTGCCGCCTGCATCTGCAGTTGCAGTTTTCTTCTGACCGGCAAACTCGACGGTCACAGTAGAATTTGCTGCTGCTTTCCCCCACACAGGCGCCTTGATATCTCTTTGGATCACCATGTGGTTTGCGAAAACATTTGGCAGCTCAACAGCCTGCACTGCTGCTGCCGAAATCGCCAGTATCAAAGCTGCGCCGGCGATTCCGAATAAACTTTTCTTCATTGTGTAATTTTCCTCCTGAGTATTTTGACGATCTATCGGCTAAGTATATATCAAATTGGGTGCAATTGGCAATTGAAAAGTGATAGCGCGTCGCCCCGCACACTGTCATTCCGAGGAGGAACGACGAGGAATCTGCTTTTGGCTTTCAGCTATCAGCTTTCAGCGCTCAGTTCAAAGCAGATCCCTCGCTGCGCTCGGGATGACGGTCCCCTCAAATCCAACACCTAACACCTAACACCTAACACCATCACTCCATTCTTCTCCCCTTCCCAA
>JAPLCU010000098.1 GCA_026392045.1 Armatimonadota bacterium | reverse complement strand
GCAAATATCAGCCTAAAAAGGGTTGCGAATGCTAGCTTACATAGATCAAATCGCGGGTAATTACTTGACACCTGGCTGCGGTTATCATAATATGTAAAGGCTAGATATGCGAGTATCATCGCTGGAAAGGAAGCATAATTGCTTCTAAATATCAAGAGCCTCTTAACCCGATTTTTTTTGTTGTGTTTGGCGCTGGTCATCCTTGGCGCTTCGACTGACGCGCGCGCAGCCAGAGATATCGCTTATGCAAAAACAAAGGTAGCTGGCGTGCATATCAACCTCATCACGACAAACCTCAATAACACCAATATGTTCGTCACGCCAGCGCTGTCGAAGCGCGGGATTGGGAGTTCGGAATCTTTCAGGTCGATGCTCAAGCGAACCAGACCGGCGGCCGCTATTAACGGCACATTTTTCTGCACTCGCACGCTCAAGCCTACCGGTGACATAGTCATCGACGGACAACTGATGTGGAAGGGTTTTCTCGGCACAGCGATCACAGTCGACAGCAGCGGCCAGATCCAATTTTTGCCCACAGGACATGGAAATGCATACAAATGGTCTGATTACGCTCAGGTGCTGGCGGCGGGCCCGACTCTGGTTCTGAGAGGCAAAACCATAGTTATGCCAAGGACCGAAGGCTTCAGGAGCAGAGTTCATTTCAGCCGACGAGCACGCGCCGCGGTTGGGCTTACTTACAACAATAAACTGGTTTTCGTCACCACCCGCCAGCACATTTACTACAGACAGCTGGCGACCGTAATGAAGCGCTTGAAATGCGTAGATGCGGCTGTCTTAGACGGCGGTAGTTCCATCGGGCTCTATTACAAAGGCAAATTAATAAACAACCCTGGTCGGGCAATGACCAACTGCCTGTTGATATACGACAACCGCGACGCTTACGAACAGCACAAGGCCCTTCTCTACCCAATCAATCTAGTAGCTGAATTGCCAACATTCAAGTAGGTGGTTGGTATTGGGGACAGAGCTACTTACCCACCACCCTCGTCTTTGGTCTTTCGGGATTTGAGGGTTGGAGCACAGTCTACCAAACTATAATCCAAGCGCTCAACCCAACCCGGAAATCCCGAAATTGGCACGCCGTTTTGTATCGGGATTTCCGTTCCGCTGACGCTCCACTCAAATCCCGATACACCGAAGATCTCACTCTCAGTGAGGATTCACGTCACCCTCATCCTGAATCCAGTTCAGGATGACGTAAAAATCCCCCGCAACAATTAACACTGCGGGGGATTTGGTTTTTAGTTGTTATTCGACCTACTCTTCCTCGGTCAGATCGCCTTCTTCTTCGAGTTCTTCCTCGATATCATCGACATCCATATCTATATCAACCGCATCGGCGTCGCCATTATCACCTAAGCTCATCGGAGCTTTAGGCAGGAGTTCCAGTATTTCATCCGGGTCCTGCGCCTTGGGTATTCGCGCAAGGCTCGCCACGGTCGCTCCAGCGCCAAGGTTAATCAGCCGCACTCCCTGAGTGCTCCTTCCGCAAGACCTGATCTCTTTCACGCGGATTTTGATCATAATCCCCTGGCTGGTAATGATAACTATCTTATCAGTGTCATCAACGACAGCCGTCTCAACGATTCGACCGGTCTTCTCAGAGAGGTTCATCGTGATGATGCCCGTGCCGCCTCTGGTCTGCTTCTTATACGCCGAAAGCGGGGTGCGCTTACCGTAGCCATTTTCGGTGGCAACCAGCAGTTCGCAATCGTCCTGAGCAAGCGTCATACCGACCACCTTGTCGCCGCTTCTGAGCCGGATACCTCTGACGCCGCCTGCGGCTCGACCTGCAGCGCGGAGGTTATTTTCGCTGAACCGAATCGACATACCCTTTGATGTAACGAGCGTTATCTCATCAGCGCCATTGGACATTGCAACCCACCTCAGCGAATCGCCTTCTTCTATGTCAAACGCCCTCAGGCCATTGGCGCGCATATTGTGGAAATAGTTGAGGTCGGTCTTTTTGACCTCGCCCATTTCCGTTGCCATCACCATGTAGGCGTCTTTATCCATATCCCTCACGGGAATCGTGGCGGTGATCTTGTCCCCAGGCTCAATCGAGATCAGGTTAATGATCGCCGTGCCCATCGCATGCCGCGTGGTCTGCGGGATTTCATAGGCTTTCAGACGGTAAACGCGCCCTCTATCCGTAAAGAAGAGAATATAATGGTGCGTAGTTGCCACAAACAGATGCTTGACGGTGTCCTCTTCCTTGGTATTTGCCCCGATAATGCCCCGGCCGCCGCGCTTCTGCGAGCGGTAAGTATCTATCGGAACCCGCTTGATGTAACCGTCACGAGTGATTGTGATGATGGTCAATTCGTCAGGGATCATATCTTCATCCCCGATTTCATTGGCCTCAAGCGGCACGATGCGGGTCTTGCGTTCGTCACCGAACTTGTCCTTGATATATTTCAGCTCCGCCTTAATCACGTTCAAAATCTTGATCGGGTCGCTCAAGAGGTCCTCAAGGGAAGCAATTCGCCTCAGAAGGTCCTTGAACTCTGTTTCGATCTTGTCTTGCTCAAGAGCGGTGAGCTGTCTTAGCTGCATGTTAAGGATCGCATCTGCCTGAATCTGTGAAAACGCGAACCGAACCATGAGCTTGTTTCTGGCCTCTTCAGCGTTTGAGGATTTTCTGATTATCTGGATAATCTCATCCAAAAACTCAATGGCAATTCGCAAACCTTCGAGGATATGCGCGCGCCTCAGCGCCTGCTGCAGATCGAACTTGGTTCGCCGGACAACTATCTCGACGCGATGGTCGATATAGTGCTGCATCATCTGCTTCAGCGTGAGAACTCTCGGCGTGTTGTCCACCAGCGCCAGCATGATCACGCCGAAGGTCTTGCGCAGGTCCGTATGTTTATACAGATAATTCAAGACCTTCTTCGGGTGAGCGTCGCGCCTCAGCTCTATCTGAATGCGGATTCCGTGGCGGTCCGAATAATCGGGAATGCCCGTGATACCGTCTATTTTCTTATCTCTGGCCATCGCAGCGATCTTTTCGATCAATACAGACTTATTGACCTGATAAGGAAGCTCCGTCACCACAATCGCAGATTTGCCATTTTCCATCATCTCGATATTGGTCTGCGCCTGCATAATAATCTGGCCGCGGCCGGTTTCATAAGCCGATTTGATGCCCTTTGTGCCCAGAATCATACCAGAAGTGGGAAAATCCGGGCCCTTGATGTGCTGCATCAGGTCATCTACGGTGGCATCCGGGTTATCAACAAGATGCGTGAAGCCATCTACAAGTTCCGAAAGGTTATGAGGTGGAATTTTGGTGGCCATACCGACGGCAATACCCAGCGTGCCATTTGCAAGCAGATTAGGGTACTTGGCCGGCAGCACCATAGGTTCCATGCGGGTTTGATCGTAGTTGTCGGCCCAGTCGACCGTGTCCTTTTCCAGATCGTCGAGCATCTCCACCGCAAAATACGACATTCTCATTTCGGTATATCGCATAGCAGCCGGAGGGTCGCCGTCGATGGAGCCCATGTTACCCTGACCATCGATCAGCCGATAGCGCGAGTTGAAATCCTGCGCCATACGCACCATACACATATAGATAGCCGCGTCGCCGTGAGGGTGATAGTTACCCATAACCTCACCGGCCATCTTAGCGGACTTTCTATGCTGCGTGGTCGGGCCAACGTGCAGGTCGTTCATAGCAACAAGAATTCGCCGCTCGACCGGCTTAAGGCCGTCTCTCACATCTGGAAGCGCTCTGGAGATGATTACGCTCATCGCGTAATCCATATAACAACGCTTTAATTCATCTTCGATATTAACAGGGATGACTTCCCGGGCAATGTTACTCAAATGAGGGTCCTCTCATGGCTTAAATGTCCTCTATATTATACTGCCGCACGCCCAAAGGGTCAAGGGGGGAGAGAGTTCAGTCTTGCGGGAATCACATGTCATCCTGAACTCGATTCAGGATCTGTTACGCTTAAGGCTTAGATTCCGAATCAAGTTCAGTAGCGTCCCACAGACGGTAGTAAATTTGAAAATAATGACGGGTTCGTTGTATCCCTTAGTTTCGACAAAAAAAGAAAGGACATCTACAATGAACCCGTCAAAACACAGTTTAACAGTATTAGCTCAGATTTTCAAACTAATTCCTGGGAACTTAATTTCAAAGTTGGCAAATAAATATGGAGTTACAAAGAAGTCGCGTAGTTTTACGCCTACGAGCCATATAGCAACGTTGATATTTGCTCATCTATCTCATGCAATCAGTCTGAATGATGTGTGCGATTCCTTGAAAAATCATAGCGGTGCGCTGTCTTGTGTTCGCGGTTCAGTCGCACCAAGTAAAAATGCTCTGTCGCATGCCAATAGAGAGAGGAATGCTGATATGGCAGAAGCGTTATTCTGGAGTGTTTTGAATCATTTAACGGAAACTTTTCCGGAATTTGCAAACGGGCGAAACTACTGTGGCATTCCACGACGCTTTAGACGAACGATATTTGTAGTAGATTCGAGCACAATTCGGTTGGTAGCAAATTGCCTTGATTGGGCAAGGCATCGCCGCCGTAAGGCAGCAGCAAAAATACATTTGCGTTTAGATTTACAGACATTTCTGCCTCGCTTTGTTTTGGTTAAGTCGGCAGGCACTAATGATCTAATAGAGTCTTATGAGCTCTGCGCTGATGTAAAAGCCGGTGAAATCGTTGTTTTCGATAAGGCTTATGCTGGTTATGAGCATCTTAATATACTAAATGAGCGCAATGTTTTCTGGGTGACTCGTCTCAAAGAGAATGCTAAGTATGAAACTGTGGGACAGCACAGGGTTACCAAGGGAGAAATCATTCGTGATGTCGATATCAGAATGACGGATCCAAAGACGTCACGGAAATATCCGGGGACTTTGAGGCTTGTCGAAGCAATAGTCCAGGTAGATAATAAGCCCAAAGAGATGGCATTCATAACAAACAATATGCAGTGGGCGGCGAGTTCAATTTGTGATTTATACAAATCACGATGGGGTATTGAAGCTTTCTTCAAAGAGATCAAACAGACCTTGCAGTTAGCGGACTTCTTGGGACATAACGAAAATGCTGTGCGTTGGCAGGTGTGGACTGCACTGCTAACCTATGTATTACTACGCTTTATAGCTTGGCAAAGTAAATGGAAGCACAGCTTCACACGACTATTTACAGTCTTGCGTGGCGTTCTCTGGAGCTGCTTGGATTTGTTTAGTGTATTAAGTTGCTGTGGGACAGCATCCGGTACGCTTAGGATTCGAGCAGCGCCCGAACAATGCTATTTGCCTGGATTTTCGCCGAGCTAGAGTAGATTGAAAAATCAAATATGGGGTCAGCGAGAATTACAAGGTTTTGAGCGTAAAACATAGCCGCAAATGGCCTGTTTTAGAAATTATGGGACGCTACTGAACTTGATTCGGAATCTAAGCCTTAAGCGTAACAGATCCTGAATCGAGTTCAGGATGACACTGGCCTCAGCATTCACTCCCGCAGAACTGAACTCATTCCAGGAAGCCTCTATCGCGTCGTTTTGGCCAGTATGGCATCCAAAGCTTCACGACTGACGTCATAGGGACCAAGCTGGCCGGGCCTACACCGGCACGATCGCAGTATCGCAGCCGCATTCCTGCCGATGCCGTACGAATGAACGTAGACCGGGTCTATGCTCCTGAATGAATCGAACGCCCACTCCCGCGCATCTCTGTAGCACGTGTTCAGGTAGGTGGAGTAGATTTCCCGGCACATCTCGGAAATCAACTCTACTTTCTCTCTGACAGATATGTCGCGCCTGTCGGCCATTGCCCAGATCGCGTCCTCCAGCAATATGCTGGCATAGATCCTGCAGTATTCTATCTCTCTCAGCTCACTATGGATCGCCAGCCAAGAGGAGACAGCGTTGTCGTCAAATAGTTCCCGAAGCGCTGCGCGTACATCTGGTTGGTTGTCTTCCACCAAGTATGCATTGCTCTCATCAAACCATGAAGGAATATTTGTGAGACCGCCACCGTGCTGCAGGCAGAGCACAGCATGCCCCAACTCGTGGGCAGCCACGAAGAATGATCTGATACCGGTCGGCCGCAACAGAATTCCTGCGCGCCTGATCCCGACGTCAGTCGAAAGATCGAAGCATATACCGGAAGCGTAGGGCTGGTCCTTCACCACAATGTCTATGCTGCTACTCAAGCACTCCAGCTTGAGACTCCCCAGCATCGCAGCGATGAAGTCCACGTAGTCGCGATCTCTTACGACGCCACAAACCGCGACCGAGTTCAGTCTGGCTTCAACGCCTGCCCAGTACTTATCGAAACACTCTATCGAAAGGTACTCCTTTGCATCGATGCGGCGAGGTTCACCCAGGTAACGCAGGACTGCGTGAGCATATCCCGACGTCGATGGAATACACTGCGCCGTCAGAGCCATAGCCGGATACGAGTTGTACCAGCAACGCCGTGCGCATTCGTTTCTCAACGCGCACAGTTCTATCAGCAGTTCAGCAGCCGACTCGGCCGATGTCACTCCGTCATATTCGAAAAGGTCGCGCAGCTGTCTTACATCGTAACTAGCCTCCACCTTGCGCAGAGCTATATAGGCACGTGTGGTGTCACTGTCTCCGTCGTCGGGGAGTTCAAGTGTCTCCAGAACAGCACCCATTGCATGTTCGGCAACGGCAATTGCCTCCTGGAGCTCTGTATCCACCGAATCCGACGAGTACAGTGACCATCTCAATCGATCCGCATCTGACTTAAGGGAAAGCACAACCTTGAGACCCTCCAGCCACCGGTCCCTGCCCCCAGCCATCGGCACCCTCCTCATCACCTGTCAAACGCCCAAGCGCGCCGTTTCTCCGCACACTAAGAGAGCTCCCTTGTACAGGGAGCTCTTTTCCAATATAAATCCTGGCGACGACCTATCTTCCCGGGGCCTAACGCCCAAGTATTTTCGGCCCTGGTGGGCTTAACTTCCGTGTTCGGAATGGGAACGGGTGGACCCCCACCGGAATAATCACCAGGAAAGTTAAATACAAGTCAACAGTCAACAGTCCTCGGTCGTCAGTCCCGGACTGGGGACTATCGACTGTAAACTGTCGACTGATTCATCGACAACTTCATAGTGAAGAGAATGATTTTGCATAGCCTATAAGAAGATTATTGCTTTTAATGGTTAAGCCCTCGGTCTATTAGTACT
>JAPLCU010000029.1 GCA_026392045.1 Armatimonadota bacterium | reverse complement strand
CAACCCGCTAATTGGTCCTGATGATGAGGATGGAGTGTTCTTCCTCACCCCCCTGGTTCCTGGCCAGCCCGCGATCGTCAATGTCATCGCAAGCGCAGCCGGTATGTTGGATGTGTGGGTCGACTTCAACGGCAACGGCAGTTGGGCCGACCTGGGTGATCAGATCTTCTCAGGGCAGCCTCTGGTGGCCGGCAATAACACGCTGACATTCATTGTGCCCGGTCCTGGTGTGCCTTGGCCAACGATGACTTACGCGAGGTTCAGATTCAGCTCGATTGGTGGATTGCCATTCTTCGGCCCGGCGCCTGATGGCGAGGTCGAAGACTACATGGTCAGGATCGAACCGATTGTGGGAACGCTGACATTCTCGACGAACAAGCCCATCAAAGACCACTTCTGGTGGCCCAGCGATCCGGACCAGTATAACGAAATGCTGAGCCTCACAGTGTCGGCCGATTGGGTCGAGCCGATCAGGTGGGATAGCATAACGCTGCAGTTCATCGGCGGTCTCCCTGGTAATATTATGGCTGCGGATATTTGGCAGGATATGGACTTGGATGGTCAGGTGGATGTGCCCGGAGATGTGCTTCTCGGTTCCATTCCAATGCCATCTGGAACGGTTACCACTTTGCTGTCGTCGCCCCCGGTGATCCCTGCGAGCGGCAGCATTTGCGCCATAGTGTCCTATAAGATGTCGCCTGCTACACCGCCGATGCAAATACTCAGTTGCGTAGCCACGGCAGCGGTCGGAAAAGGGCAGATATCATTGTTGCCGGCTGCAATCGCCGGTCTGCCGCTGACAAGCGCCAATAAGATAACAGCGCCTGATCCTATTACAATAGGACAGGCGAAGAAACTGCTACCGTTTGGCCCACACTTGGTGTTCCTGAAGGACAAGGAACTCACAGCAGACTTGGCAATACCTGTGTGGCCGGCGCCGTGGAACTGGTTCTATATCGAGGAGCCGACCAGAGCATCCGGTATTGGTGTGATGAAAACTACACTGGGCAGTCCGCTCAGCATTGGTGACAACTACTCCGTGTTAGGCTGGACCCAACTCTTCAACACGGCTGAGCTGATGGTTAACCCGTTCGTGGTGTTGACTGAAACGGACACACCCACTATCGCGCCGCTCGGTATGAATAACAAGGCCACCGGCGGCGGCGCGTTCGGCGCTCAGCCGGGCGTGTGGAACAAACTGACTCCGTTGACGCCCGGGACGCAGTGGATCCCGGCAACCAGCCTCAACAACGTAGGTTCACTAATACGCACTTGGGGTAATGTCACGGGCTACGGCGGCGTTGAGTTGACTCCCGGCAATTGGGTCGATGTGTTCTGGATCGACGATGGCACGTATCTGATGGACGGCTACACTACTAATGCCGGTGAGCCCAGTCATGGCATAGCGGTCGTGACGCCTAGCGGCATAATTGCCCCTCCGGTTGGCATGTATGTTGTGACCGGCATTCTGAAGGCGATACCCGCAACGGCTCCCTATGGAGTGCCAATCAGGCTGCTTGTGCCGCGGAGCATATCCGATCTTACGCCTCATCCATAAAGCCGCTCCGTACCATCAACTGGTACAAAATAGTGTGGGGTCCAACTTCGGACCCCACACTGCTATGTTTTATATGATGGGGGGATTGGGGTTTTTGATGAGAATTGTTGGGCTATTGGTTGGCGATATTGCCAGCCGCACTAAGAGAACGGCGCCAACTCAACTATTACACAAAGCAGATGGAGCAAACTCTTTAACAAAATCGGCATGGTTCTCTAAAGACGGCAAGCAGATTATTTGGTCAGTATCCAAGTTCAATTCAATGCTACCTGCACAGCATACGTTGGTCTCAAGCCCCTGAGCGACTCGATCACTATTGTGATGTCGTTCGTAGCTGGGAGTGTTTCCTGAGCACATCTCGGAGAGTTGCGTGCACATGATTTGAACGTCTGGTATGGCGGTTCTAATAGCTTTTATGACATCTGGCTTGGGATTATTGTGTTTGCCTCTGCCCACTGAAAATATTATTAACTCGGGATTAACATTGTTGCATATCTTACTAACAAACTCGGAGATATCGCCATTACCGGGCAGACCGCCATGGTGGGGATATATTAGTATTCGCGCGTTGATGTCAATATTATCAGCGATTAGCCGGTCTAATCCGACATCGTCTATATCGCCTGGCAGCAGCAGCGATAAGCCGGTATCGGCGATCACGCGTACAACTGCTGACATTGTATTAGGATCGTTGATTTTGCCGTCCAGATCGGCACCTCCAATGCCGGACATTGCCGAAATTGGAGACGGGTACAAGACCTCAACTGTTAAACTTTTTCTTGTAAGTATGGATGACACATTTGATGTCAATTCTGTATGAATCTCTGTCGTTTTATTCTTGAGACGGACGGATAGAGCAAGGCGAAGTTCAGCCCACATATTAGTCGTACGCAAAGCATCTGGATTTACGAACACTCGCTTAACGACGATTTTGGATTTAAGAAATACATCAATTAGGCCACCAATATGATCTGCATCGGCATGTGAAATTATGACATCATCAATCATATTGATATTGGCCGATTCGAGATATTGAAGAAGAGTCTGATGTGATCCGCCATCAATGACAATAGAACCTGCTGAATCACTTATTAAAGCACAGTTCCCATGTCCCACATCAAGGATTGTTACTTTGTGCAATCTCTTCCTCCGTGGGTGGCTCAGGGGCGATCTCAAAGTCATAGAAAAAGAGATCAGTGTCAAGTGTAGCACCCGTGTTCGATCTTACTATATAATAGTCGTCTCGTTCGACACGTTCAGCGAGTTGGCCCATTAAGGATGCCGGAAATCTAACAGCACGCTTGCTTCCTCGTGATACCACGAAGGCATCCAGAACTTTTTCGCCGTCCTCATCTTTTACACGTGCTATTTGGATAAGCGTGCGACAAGGTCGCCGAGTTGGAAGTATCATGTCTCGATGTTCATTTGCGCATATCTTAAGACCTTCGATAATACTATCGCCATCAACATCATCCTTACTTAAGGCAACTGGAATGCTGCGACGTTCCTTGCGAATGGACACTTCCAGATCCTGCTGCAAATATTGCGATACCAGAACAGCCGGAAACTTCAATTTGTAAAGCTCTGCCATTACTTCCGCTCCGCTAAAGTCAAAACCGCCGGGTTGTAGGTAGTTATCGCACAAAGCGGCATCAGCGGTTTTCAATATTCTCTCAATTAGATCGTTCATCTGTACGGGTTCGGAAAACGGTATGGGTTCAAAACCGACTCTTTGCAGCATTATACCTGTGAGCATGACTTCATCTCTTTTGTCATCGATTATAGCGATCTTCTGTATGCCATTGATCATGGTGGTTTTAGTCTCCTTCTTTCAGAAACAGCGGTAACAGAACCAGGAATTCGGCGCCCCCCAACTCTCCAGGTGAAATGACCTGAACATTACCATTGAGGTCAGTTGCCACATCCTTGACAATAGTCAATCCCAGTCCGCAACCTCCGGTTTTTGTGGTTCTTCCAGGAAGCCAGATTTCATCCTTATTTATGTTCTTTATCCCGGGGCCGTTGTCCAAAACTCTGAGTAACACTTTGTCCGAAGAAAGAGACGTCTCAATTAGAATTGATCTAATTCCAGTTCGCTTTCTGCCACGGTAGATTAGCGCATGAGCCGCGTTCGTCAGCAGATTCGCTACTATAGATTCTATGGATGTTATGCTACCCCACACCACCGGGCTAGGATTGTCAATAAGCGTTAGCTTTACGCCTATTTTAGATTCAGTAAGAAACGGAGTAAATAGCTCTGAAAGATCAGTGACTACAGCATTGATATCGACGGATCCTAGTTTTCGCTTTTCACGTTTAAGCAGATTAATAGGTAAGCCCGCGAAGCTTCTTATCGAGCGACTGGCTTTTTTGACAATGTCTGCCAAGGTAGCGATATTGTCGCGTTCGTATAGGTTAAGTTCTCCCTTAACTTGGCGCATAATCTCGTCGGCCGTTCTCTCAATACGTGTCACAGGCTGAGCTGATTCGTGTGCAAAAACAGCTGCGGTTGTTCCAACTGTTGCGAGTGTGCGGTAGAGATGCAAATCTTCTTTGAGTGATTTCGCTACCCGCTCTCCTTCGTCTTCCAGCTTCTTAACTGCATTCTCTACTTTGGATCTATACTCGTTGGGCAGCTCCTTTATCGCATTTGAAACAAGCCCCTTGGCCTGCGCAAGCTTTTCCTCTGCGGTAGTCTTATCTTGGATACGCCTAATCTCTCGTTGCTTGAGTCTTTCCTTTGCCATCCACTCAAGCGCATCGTGGGCAAAGCGCCTCAGTTCTATGAATGCTTCATTTTCAACAAATCCAGTTCTGTCTGTCTTCTGGAGCAGTACATCGCCGCCATCTTCGACTTTAACTAGTCCAATAACGGTGTTTGTAGATGGGCGCACTTCAGGGCTTTGTGCACGCCTCAGGTTCATATCCAGCCAATCATGCCCCTTGTCACCATAAGGGTAGACCCTTAGTCCCCTATGGTATAGATGCACCCCTCCCACTTCTTGAAGCCAATCTCTGACCTCGGTTACGCTAGAATTTCGCCGAGAAAAGGTGGGTTTGTCTAATACGAATGTCCACATAGTAAAACTGGCAAGAGCAGTTTTGTATGGTGCATTCAGGTCGCTCGCGTTCGTACGAAACAGAACGTTACTTGAGGGATATCCGTAGACTACAGCTGATGCTTGTCCTTCAGCGTTGAGTTCCGCTACTAATTTAAACTCTGCATCATCAAAATACAAATCAGACACTAACCTTGATATATCTTCAAATTCAGGCGATTGAAGTGTCGGGCGGAATCCTGTTGAGCTGCCGAATGGGTCTGCGAGCAGCACTAAGGAGCGAGCAAGTCTTTGCACGTCCATGCGATTGAGCGAAATGCGTAGTCCTATAATCTCAATCTCAGTGCCGGGTGCGGCAATAGAGACGCGCTGTTCAATTCTTAGAGGCACGCTTTCCACTGTAGCAGCTTTATCGAAGTCAGTCCAGTTGAGCGTCAATTCGTACTCGATGCCTGGATTATCTGCAGAACGTGTAACTAATCTAGCCTGCGCTCCGAGCCTAAGTGCGGCAAGACGTCCAAGGCCTTTATCACCCACAGGAAGCCGTTGCAATTTCTTAGTTAGTTCGCGCCCGACCTTTCCGGAACGGCCAAGCACTAGCCACCCTGCTGTGATGTCAGAATAACTCATTCCAGTGCCATCATCGACAATACGGATTGCGCCGCCTGCGTTCTCGACATCAATTAATTCAACACTGCAATTAACAGCATCTGCATCATAGGCATTACGTACGAGTTCAAGAATGCCTTGGTCGACGTGGGGTATCAACTCTTCACCCAGCCTTCGCAGTATGTCGGGGGCGAACTTGAGCGATACTGTTGGCTCTGTATCTTCGTTTATAATGCTTTCTTCATTGGACATGTTATTCACACCATGGCAGTTCTCGTAAGGCAAGAACAGTATAATGCCTGCAGCGTATACGCTGATTTAGCCACGTAGTTGCTTTTGGGTTCTGCACCACATCAATAAGTCGCGCGCATGTTTCGTGGGTCCCATCTTTGGGGCTCAACACTATAAGGTGGTTTTCGACTGCCACAGGTTGCTCTCCCGTAATGACGGTTCCAAAAACTCTGGCACAGTCGCTTGGGCGAGTTGTCCGACGCACGACAACAAATGGCGGCCTAAAGACACGTCCCTGAAAACGACGCGATTTCGCAGTATCAGTATCATACTCGGTTAGGCCAGATAGTTGGCGAGCGCAGATATACCTGCGCCATGGCCCTGTGTGCGCATGCCTGTGGGGAATGACTGCTCCTACGCATACTTCAAAGAGATCGTCTACACAGTTATCTTCCTTGGTTTCTGGCTGACCCCACGCGCTTCTGCTTCCGCGCGCATTTGTTGAGTCGACCTGCAAGTGCAGAACAAAGACATCCACATCCGTCCAAATGTCGAATTGTCCCACAATATCCACAGCCGATATTTTGGCGCTTGATTCCACTTGTTCACGCCACTTCTTATATCGTGAGCCCGATCTTAATACGTCAGGAAGGATTGCGCAAACTACTGTATCGTCCTTTGCACTGCGCAGACATACATCCAAGAATACACCTGCGACAGATACTTTGCCGCCGCCCCATTTACAATCTGCTGCGGCGTCAATCGAAGAGTATGGGGGGTTAACTACTATATGTGTCGGTTTACAGTGAAAACTGTGTCCATCAAGGCTGTCTCGCACTTGAATGTTGGAAAAAAGGCAACGTGGATCTATACTGTCGACAATATAATGAGATGACTTCATACGCTTGACAGCAGCCAAGACTAGGCGCGCCTTTGTCGTCCTAATAAACTCAGGATGTATGTCATACCCGTTCAGAACCGTGCCCCATAAATCCAATGTATCAGCTAAGTTATTGTTGCACACAGGAAGATAGTTGGACGCCGCTATGAGGAGGTCGCCAGCTCCACATGCAGGATCAAGTATGATTGATCGCGCATCAATGGTTCTCCCAATATGTTCAAGAGCCCTATCTCTCAGTTGCGAGTCCGTGAAGAATGCGCCAGAAGCTCTTCGGGCATCTATTTTTACTAGACGTCTAAGTTGACGACTTGGTTCGCCATTCAGAACCGTTAGAAGTTCGCTCTGCTCAACAATGAATTTTTCTATACCAAGAGTCCGGTTGACTTTCTGCTCCAGTGACGCGACGTATTCAGCATAGTCAGTCATTGGAGGTAATGAAACTTGCAAATTTACGGCACCATCGTTAGTTAGCACTGTCGTTTTGTCTCCGGAATAACTCATATATCTAAGTTCACAATCTGATCCTAATCATCTCTTGAAGTGATCGGTTGTCGCTAGCAAGAAGCGCACTAAGTATTAATCGGCAATTTATAGTATCAGAAAAGCATGCAAGCTGCAACTTTCAATATGCTTCTGGAGTGGCTGCCCTCATTCCGCTCGCACAATTGCCCGTACAAGCGTTCCCATAACATAACGCAGCCATCCTCCCCTCCCCATATGCTATAATTATAATGTAATGAAAGAATATGATGTCATAGTAATAGGCGCGGGGCATGCTGGTTGTGAGGCTGCGTTGGCTTCTGCGAGGATGGGGTTTGACACCCTCCTGACCACAATAAATATCACAACCATAGCCCACATGCCGTGTAATTGCAGCATTGGCGGCCCTGCCAAATCACATTTGGTGCGGGAAATTGATGCGCTGGGCGGTCAGCAGGCCCTTGCCACAGATGCCACCTATACCCACATCCGCATGCTCAACACTGGCAAGGGCCCGGCGGTTCACGCCTTGCGCGCGCAGGTGGATAAGCGCCTCTATGAAGACTTCATGCGCCTGACTATCATGCGCCAGGCCCATTTGGATGTGAAACAGGCGATGGTGGAAGAAATCATCGCCGATGGGCCTCGTGTTGTTGGTATTCGCACCGAAACCGGCATCGAATACGGCGGCAAGTGCGTGATAATGACCACCGGCACGTTCCTCAATGGCCTGATACACATCGGCGAAACTCAATTTTCAGCAGGTCGGGCTGGTGAGTTTGCGGCGATGAAGCTTTCGGATAGCCTGCGTGGGCTGGGTTTCGAGCTGGGCAGGCTGAAGACCGGCACAACCCCGCGCATAGATAAGAAATCCATAGATATAGATAAATGCGAGATTCAGGAGTCCGAACCCAAGGTTGGGCCGTTCTCGTTTATGTCTGATAAGATCGACCTAGAAAAACGGTTTCGGGAAAAGGGTTTCCCGAAACATCTGCTCTCCTGCTGGCTCACATATACGAATGAAAATACCAGCCGCGTGATCCGAGATAATTTGCTGCGCTCAGCCATGTATGGCGGCCGGATCAATGGAGTCGGGCCCAGGTATTGCCCATCTATTGAAGATAAAATCGTCAAGTTCCCCGATAGAAAACGCCATCAGGTGTTCCTGGAACAAGAGGGATGGGACAGCGACGAAATCTACGTGCAGGGAATGTCCACCAGCCTGCCGGAAGAAGTCCAGTTGGAGTTCTTGAAGACTATCCCGGGGCTTGAGAACGTGCGAATGTTCAGACCAGGTTATGCAATTGAATACGATTTCGTGCCGCCCACCCAGTTGAAACCGTCATTAGAAACCAAACTTGTGGCGGGGCTGTTCTTCGCAGGGCAAATCAATGGCACCTCGGGTTATGAGGAAGCCGCCGCCCAGGGGCTTTTGGCCGCGATAAACGCCGCCAGGAAACTGCGCGGTCAAGAGCCGATTATTATCAAGCGCAGCGAGGGTTACCTTGGGGTTATGATAGACGATCTGGTTACCAAGGGCGTGAATGACCCATATAGGCTGCTGACCTCGCGCGCGGAGTATCGGCTGCTGCTGAGGCAGGATAACGCCGACGCCCGCATGACCCCCATTGGGCGCGAAGCGGGGCTTGTAAGTGACGAGCGTTGGGAGCGCTTTCAGGAAAAGACCAGGCAAATTGAAATCGAGCGCAAGCGGTTGGCGGAAACGTTTGTAAGACCGTCTGATAAAGCCGTGCTTGAATCTCTTGGGCTGGAAATCAACGACCGATCCTGTTCGCTTGAAGAGATATTGCGCAGGCCGGAAATGCATTATTCCGATATCGCCCGCGCAATTAGTAATGGACATGTGCCGCCGGATGTTGCAGAACAGGTAGAATTGGGAATAAAGTATCAGGGATACATCGAGCGCCAGTATTTGCAGGTTGAACAGGCCAAAAAGCTTGAGGACAAAATTATACCTGAAGGCGCTGATTACGCGCAGATGCAATCGTTGTCGCGCGAAGCCATGGAGAAACTGGGGCGAATTCAGCCTGTGACTATCGGTCAGGCATCGCGAATTCCAGGCGTGACCCCTGCTGATATCGCCATGCTTTCAGTGTTTTTGGAATTTTCTAAGCCCAAAAAAGGAACATTAACCAAATGATGTCGTCTAAAGAAATGGAGCGCGCAATGAACGCGATGCATATAGTGCGTTTACGCATTGTTTGCGTCATAAAACTCAACAATATGTTCAAAGCTGTGGCTGGCAGGTCACTGAGCAAGTCGCTTTCGGTTATACCGGAGGGCGGCTTGTTCTGCATTACGGGCGCCGGAGGCTGCAGCTTAGCATGACATTTTTGCCACTGGACCTCCTCCGAGCGGGCGCATCAGAGATGGGGATAGAGCTATCGGAAAGCCAATTGACGCAATTGGATAGTTACGCCGCCTTTTTAGTGGAGACCAACAAACAATTCAACCTCACCCGCATTACGGATCCAGAGGACATTGTTACATTCCATTATCTGGATTCATTCACCTGCCTTGCCGCGCTCGATATAAGTGATCGAGGAAATGTGATAGATGTTGGCGCGGGGCCTGGTTTTCCTGGGATACCGATAAAAATCGCCCGGCCGGATATTTCCATAGCGCTGCTGGAGGCGACTCGTAAGAAAACTGATTTCATGACGTCCGTAATGCAGAGGCTGAGCCTCGAGAATGCAGTCGCGCTCAATGCCAGAGCTGAGGAGATCGGACGCGAACCGGAATACCGGGAGCAATATGATATAGCTTATGCCCGCGCGCTTTCGGATATGAAGGTTTTGGCTGAGCTCTGTCTGCCGTTGGTGCGAGTGGGCGGGTATGTGGTGGCGCAAAAGAGCCAGAACATAGATGAAGAGCTGGTTGCCGCCAAGGCGATTATCGGTCAACTTGGCGGAAAGATCGAGAACATTCGCCAGATTCAAATCCCTGGCACAGAGATTATTCGCCAGCTCGTTGTAATTCAGAAAATCAAGCCGACTCCCCCGCAGTATCCCAGGACCTACGCAAGAATTGTGGCGAACGGCGCTAAAAAGACATAGGTGAATTTGCCTACTCGCAGATTGCCCTGGAAATCTGTTCCAGGGCGCAGGTATTGCGGAAATCTATTCCGCCTCGCTTTCGCGCATCTATTACTTGCCTGCTTTTACATCTTCTGCTTGCGGTTCATTTACCGGCAGCACGCACACATGCTTCGGCTGCGGGCGAAGGAATATCCATCCAAGAACTACAAGAGAAACGCCTGCAATAGCCCATGCGTAGTGCGGGAGCAGTATTCCTTTTGAAATTACGCTAAAAGCTCCAAAGCCCAGGAAAATTGCCGATGCGCCGATGCGTATGGCCTTTTCCGGCAGCTTCTTACCCAGGAACAACCCGACCAACATAGCCAAGCCATCGGCGACAACCATTCCAAGCGATGATCCCAACCAGACCGGAATCAGCGAATGATTGGACGCAAGCGCAACGGTGCCGAGCATAGTCTTATCGCCAAGTTCAGCCAAAAAGAATGTGGTGAACACGCAGGCGAATGCGCCTCTTGTGCCGCACTTTGGCGCTTCGTCGTCATCCAGGCAGTCGCCGCGGTAAGTCCACAACCCAAAGCCAATGAATGCAATTCCCGCCAGAAATCCAATCCAATTTGGCGACATAAACTTGCCAGCGCCGCCTCCAAGCGCAATGGAAATCAGATGCACAACCAAAGTTGCGGCGGCGACCCCCGCGAGGGTGATCCAGGCATTGAACTTTGAAGCCAGGCTCATAGCCACCAACTGCGTTTTGTCCCCCATTTCAAGAAAAAAAACGCCAAACAATGAAATCCAAAATGCGCCCATTAACCAAACTCCTTAATTACCGTGCTCAATAAAAAAGACCCTTGCGCCCAAAGTTGGACGCAAAGGTCTCACTAAGCCAAAATCAGGCCGGTAGAACCAGACCCGAAGGCCAGTATGTTGACTCTACCCAGAACAGCTACTCCCCTTTACGGAGATTCTATTATAGCAGGGGCGGGGTTAGATTGCAAAATTCCAGTTAATCGGTAAGAGCTCACTCTTGATGATTACCGACTTTGCGGCGGCTTCGGCAGCGACCTTTGTTTAGATTGTCAACCCCCTGCAAACCAACTGCTACCGAAGCAACGGGGCTAATTACTCATAAAGACTGAGCTGTTACGTTAATCGAGGCTGTGCTCTTTGCAAAAATCACACTGAGACGCTGAAGGGAATGAATGGGATGAGGCTGGATTTGGGGGTTTATTTGTGTAGCGGGCGGTTTCGGGAAAAGGGTTTCCCGAAACAACTAACAACTAATCCCGACGCCGAAACAACTAACAACAACTAACAACTAATCCCGACGCCGAATGCACTGATCCTAAATATTCAATACACAAACAGACGATGGCGCCTTGATAAACGGCGCCAGGCTCTCGGTGATTTTGAACTTCAATGATGATTCCTCAGGCCCAATGAACCCAACGGTCATATCCTGACCGATGAGTATAGCGGCAAATTGCTTGCCCTCCGCAATGAGAATGCCGCCGCTTTTGATGCCCGGAGCCTTGATCACGCTGCTGCCCACTATGCTCTCGATGTGCTGAAGCTCGATCTGATACCCCTGTGGGTAGAGCCTGTGGAGCATGTTATAGAGCCCCGGAGCCAGCGCGAGCAGGTAAGGGCCGTGGAAACCCGCATCATCGAGCGTGGTAACTGCTTTGATTATATCGCTCGCGGCAGTTCCGATCTCATCCCAATTGCCGAGTTTGAGGCGCTGCGCTTCCTCGGCTGTCAATAGACCGTCTATTCCAAGAGCTTTGTTTCCCTCAAAGATGAGCATGTCCTCAGCGACGGCGGCGGTCATCGCGGCTTTGGCAACCGCGGAGGTGTCCAGAGAGAAACCCGTCTCCTCGAAAGTGGCTAAATCTCGCGAGCCAAGGCTGAATGTGGTCTCGATCATCGGAACTGGCATTACAGCCGATGAGCTAAGCGTGGCGCAGTTCTCGCTTACGACCTTATCCAGCAGAGGAAAGCTTTTCATCTGAAGCCCGTAAGGCCCATCTATATCCAGTAGTTTTCTGCCTGAAAGCTGGGCCTTGGCCGCTAAAATCACAACTTCATCCAGCTTTCCCCATATTTCATTGCCAAACGGCGCATCTTCACGTCCAAGATATTTGTTGGCCATTATTCGCAGTCCCTTCTGTGAAGCATTATTTCATTGAACCGATGGTAGCCGCATTGCCATTTCCATTGCCCCCAGCCGCCAGGCCATGTTCTTTAGCCGCTTTTTCGGCGGGGGTGTCGGGCTCAAGGTCTCCGCGCGCAACTGCCTCAGCCATCTCTCTAACTTCTTCATAGCCATTCTGCATCCAGGCAATTTCATCGCCTGCCGAGAGGATGTTAATTAGTTGGATAAATTCGCCCACGTGCACACGCTCTTCATTGGCTATATCAATCAGAACTTTGCGCGCGAGGGGGTTGTCGGTGGCGTCGGCGTGGGCTTCATATAAAGCTGCGGCTTCCTCTTCTGCCGCAACATTCAAGCGCAAAGCCCGGACAAGTTCACCAAGAGCCATTTTTCTATCAGGCACGTTCCCGTAAAAGGGATCAGGAAAAGCAGGCATACATTTACCTCCGTATTAGGGTGCAAAGTTATATGTGTATCTTTGGGTGTACCCGTAAGGGAGGCTGACAAAACTTTGAGGGGATTAGCGACTCCGGGGATTAAAAAGGGTTTGCCGAAACAACTAAACAAGACGACACTAACGGCTCAGTGCGCCTATTCTTCTCTCGATATCCTGAATTTCATGATTCATGCGCGGCTTGAACTCTGGATCGGTCTCATCTCCGAGGGTTGTCCTGAATATTCTGAGAGCTCGTTTGAAATAGCGCAGCGCCATAGCCGGGCGGCGTTGGATTTGGCAGATTATGCCCTGGTATTTCAATAGCTCCCAGTCATTTGGGTATGTCTTGAGTCGCTGCTTGATGTCTGCAGCTAACTCGCGGTATTGCCTTGGAAAGTCACCGTTGGCAAGTTGATATTTATCATTCTTGTAAGCATAAATATTGGTCCAATAAGGTTGTTCCGCGTGGCTGAGATTCCAACCGACAACGTGCCAATTGTTGATCTCGTACCGTCCGTCATGGTTGAAATCTGATATTATGAGCGGCAGGTCGCTGCTAACTCCCAGCAGCTTGCGCATCTTGCCGTTATGCCATCTAAAAACAGCCAAATAGGAAGGCGCCCAACTGCCGCCTACAAAGATTGCAGGGACCAGAATATCAGGCTCTCCATCGGCTGTAATGTCCTCAAGTAATAGCGATATTATGTTGGCTGAATCGAGCTGAGAGTGATGCAACGCATCTGATTGCCACAGCTTTTTCAGTTGACTTGATCGTTTTTGGAAGACCGTCAGCCTGATATCGCTATACTCGTCGTCAAAATGGCCCTCCTGGTGAACCGCAGACAAAACAAACCAGACCATGCCTTTTTGATCTGGATAGCGCAGCGCTCTGATTACCTTGTGACTCTTGGGCAGCGATTCAATCGCGAGCTTTGAGACAGATTCCGATAGAACAACCAGACCAAGCTCGTTATTCAGCTTTTTGTCTCGTGGTGTTAGTTGCAGGGCGTTTTGATAGTTGCGAACGGCATCGCTGTACTCGCCAAGGAGCATCTGAGATCGTGCGAGGCCTGTAAGTAATCGAGCGTCTCGGCCATACTTTTTGATCGCTTGAAGATAAGCATCTTTTGCATCCAATGCATCCCAAGGCCGCCTGCAATCGCCACTCCACTGCGAAAAAGGCCGATTTGCTGTCGCCAGCAGCCTGTCCGCCCAATGCAGGGTCTTTTCGGGCACTTTGGCAGCGGCAGCGTTTGAGCATATAATGACAACGAGAATAAATATGCAACTGATTAGTCTAAATAGGCGAGCCATGTTATTACCTCTCAGAAAAAGTTCATTTCATTGATATTAACGCATCTGCTCACTTAAAGTTACCCAGTATCCAAAAATAAAATGCTGTTACGGAAGCACAGAACAGGTTTGGCTTGACCATTCGTGTGGGCTCCAGCCGCGCATTGCCTACTTTGCTCCCTTTTGTGTATCCAATTTGCATAATGGGTCGCCGAGCACTATGTCTTTCCATGCGATGAAGCGCGATGCTGCGTAATATGATTCGGCGAGGTTGCGCCCGGATGTGTAGAAGTCCACCAGGACACTCGGAGAGGCCATCGCATGCAGATAAGGCTCCGACACATAACCCTTCGCCCCAGCGGCGCCCTGCGAAATCAGATCGGCTATGAGCGATTGCCCGCCTTTGGTGGGCAAGAGTGTGCGTCCGCTGGATGATACCGCCGTCTCCACAATGCTGCGAGGCGCAAACTTGAGGCTGTGATAGATTTCCGCCTTATATTCCGCGCCCCCATTGCTTCCCCAAGAAACATATATGGTTAGGGGCTTATCACTTGAAACAAACTCCTTTGCCACATCCAGTTGCATTGAAACCCCTTCTCTACCGGATATCACCTGGCTCGCGCAAAGCATATCTGCATCGAAGTCACCATAAGTTATCCCAAAAGTCTTGTTGGTGGTACCATCGGGATTTAGAATTGATATCGGCTGCTTTGAAACATTATCGGCTGATGGCTTGGTTTTCGCATCCAGCAGCACATATATTGGGAAAGACTGCGTATCCAGCGCGCGGTCGACCAGCGCCTTCGCATCCGCCTCAGTGTAGCCGTCCAGCCGAGTAACAAGATACCCGCCGTATTTGCTGTGAGAAAACGGTTCTTTTGAACGCCAATATCGATTTATAACACCTATAATGGGCTTATCCGGTGTTCCCATCTTTAAGACCATCGGCTTAACGCAGCCCAATACGGCAAGTATGCTATCCACCGCCTGACCATTCACACCGGAAGCGGAATCTGATGAAATTCTGATAGGAATACCCTTTGTGAGCACTATATACTGAACCTTTTCCTCCAGCTTATTGCTTTTCAGGAATTCGCTGATCGGCTTTTCAATCTTCTCTATATAGTCAACCAATGGAATGTCCTCGTTTGCGGCGTTGAGGCTGGAGTCGATGACATTTACCGTGACCAGATTTCCGCGCGCAATGTTGCGTTTGGCCATATAATACTCAGTGATGCGGCATGAGACAGGGCTGTTGCCGTTGCGCACCACCAGCACATTCTCAGCGCCGCCCGCAGGCATAGGTCGAAGATTCACCATCACAGCGATGGCAACAGCAATTATGATAGTCAATGGAGCCAGAATCTTGAGTTTCATGGTTTTCCTTATAAGGGGACGGAGCCCTTTTATTGCTTTCTTGGTCGTCCACGGCCGCGGTTTAGTAATGGTCTTCCCAAAGCAGTCGAGAGTTTGTGCACAAATTCTTCATCGCCGCATGGAAACCCGCTTCGAGTTCTGTTCCTCAGCAAATCGACAAGCGCTGCGTCTTCTTCATCCTGCAATACTTTGTCCCAGTTGTCCACTGGGCCGGACCACTTACCATCTCCAGATATCAGCTTGTCTATTTTCAGACCCAGGTGATGCTTAGCGCTGCTCCAAGCGTAGTCTCCGGGCTTCGAAATGATGCCAGCGCGAACCGGATTTCGCTCCACATATCGCACTGCCGCCCAAAGATGAGCATCGTCCAGAGCGGTCGAGAAGTAACGCCCCTGCCAAAGATGGCCGCTCCAACCGAATCTTGCATTGATCATCTGGCTGTGGCGCATGTGAACGGATCGAAGAGTGAGCGCAATAGCGTCAGGGACGCGAGGAACAGCTACGATGTGGACATGATTTGTCATCAAACAATAAGCCAGGATTTCCAGGCCATATCTGTCGGCGTAATCTTTCAGATACGACAAATACTGGCGGCGGTCGGCATCGTCAAAAAACACGTCTTGCCGACGGTTTCCACGTTGAGTTATGTGATATGGGATGCCGTCTACCACGGCTCGGGCAACTCTTGGCATGCGTCAATTATACATTCTTTGGGGAATTACTGTCAAAAAGGGCTCCGTCCCCTTTTCCCCCTTTTCCCCCTTTTCCCTATTTACGCATCTTCTCATCAAGCCTCTTTATCGCCTCTTGTTGCTCGTAACCGGCAGGCAGTTTTTCATAACACTCGCGCGCCAATTTGTAATCGCCGACGTTCTCAGCTAACCTCCCTGCCATGCTAATCGCATCTTTAGTATAGTAAGGTACATCGGGATGATCTTTCGCATACTGCTTCATCAACTCAAACTCCTTTGTGTAGTTCTTTGTGATTCGATAGCACTTGGCCTCAAAATAACCGACAAAGCGCGCGAAGCGACCACCTACATTTGGGTCCTTAAGGCGTTCAAACTATCTATGGCATCCTGGATTGTATTCAGCCCGTTGTCACTTGCTCTTGCTTCAGCAAACATCTCAGCAGCAGCCTTCTCTTCACCGTTAGGCTCCGTGACTACAAACGCCAACTTTGATGTAGTTAGTCTACCATGCCACACGTCAACAACATTCTTCGGAGCAAAGTAAGAAGTAGTAAGCGTGTATTGTCCTGCCGACAAAGGATAGCGAACCTGGGAATATAGATCGAGTTGCACCGATCTTGTCTGCCCAGGCGCAAATTCCCAACGAAAATCTTGCGGTATTATTGTGGAGGAATCCACTAATGAAGAACGCATATCTTTGCCAGAACAGTCATATACCGCAACTTTGACAGTACAGCCGCAATAGACTTCGGCCAACCAGCGTTTTTCAGTCTGGCAATTGGTTAAACTTACCGTAATCAAGATTGGCTCACCCACGATGAAATCAGATTTCTCCAATTGCAGTTCCAGTTTTATATCGTCCTTGATTACTTCCTTTGCGAATTTCGCTTGCTCTGCTTTAGCGCTGCTCACGACTAAAGTAAAGAACAGCGTTATCAATAGTAAACGGGACATATGAATCTTACCTCCTTAGAACTTGCATTCTTACTTGTCCACGTTAAAAGGGGACGTACATTCTTGGAGGAATTACTGTCAAAAAGGGCTCCGTCCCCAATACTCGATGCGGCAATCAGTTACGTTAACCCCGAGGCTGGCAGCTTTGCGTCTGGCGAATAAAGGGCTCCGTCCCCTTTTCCCCCCTTTTCCCCCTGTCCCCTTTTCCCTTTTCGCACCCTTTTCCCACAGAATTCACTGCTGCCGAAGCAACGAACTTATATCATCATTCAGCGACTTCCCTGCACCACCAGTACAAAACCGGACCAGTCGCAAGAGCTAGCGCAGCATCTACTATCAACATCTTCGGCGCAACCAAAGAATATGGAGCCAACACACCAACAAGTCCAGCTGCATAGAATACGCCAACAAGTGTTCCGATATAAACTGCTGTCTTTGTTCTATCGTTGGCAGCATACCAACGAGTGCCGGCAACAAATCCAGCTAGTAAAGAACAAGGCCCTATCGAACAATGTAGCAGTATAAACAAAACAGGCTTGATCCTATGCAGGAAAAACGATGGACTGTGCAATACGATCAGCAGTAAAAAAAGACCCAGCAAGCCACTTCCCAATGCGCCTACTGCCACACCCATAACAAGGGCCCCAATCTTATTCATAAGCGGTGTAATTCGTCTTGCGCTCATCCCTAAAACTCCATTCTTATATACCCATTATAACCCGCCTGACTGGTAATCCAGAGATAGTGCAGAATTCACTGCTGCCGAAGCAACGAAACATCCACCCATGCATGTTAGCTAAAACGATATCGCTAGTCTGACCTGTCGCCTTGCTGCCTTTGCAGCCATCGTGCGCTAAGTAGAACCCAAACCAATGTAGACAGCTTTGTAAGAAACACCAGAGTCAATTTGCTTAAACTCCAGCCGAATTGCGATGAAGATTCAGCGTGTATCCAAAAAGATGGAGCGGATGGTATATCAAAGACCATAAAGATCAAGCCACCTGATAACATAGCTCTCCATAGAGACCATTTCTTATAAGCACCGACAAACACTATAAGCCACATTGCTGTGCATGCGATCAGCGCTTGTGCGGATTGGCAGATTCTGTTCCAAGAGCCAATTCCTGTAAGCACATTGAATGCATATAGAAGTGCATCCGCATACATTCCAACAATCCAAACGCCAGCAAAGACAGGTGAAGCGAATGCTGATCTATATTTCTGTTCAAGCAGAGTCACTGAAGCCCTCCTTCTATTATTTTGTTACAGCCGCGCAAGATACAGTGGTAGCCATAAGAAAATGGCACCTAGAGCAAAAAACACTGGCAAGATTGCAGCAGCTATTCGGTATTTAAGCATAGTTGGATATCCAAGATATGCTATTAACGACATCAAAAATCCCACTGGGAACAACAAACGCATCACACTGGCCGCAGATGATTCAATGATAGAATCCTCTGCTGTTAATTTACCTGTAGTAAGCACATCAATAGCAAGGCAAATTAAACCACACATGCAGTAGTAGATTCCGCAATACATAGCAAGCCTATCACTCCATTTCATGATGTTCGACTCCTTACTTTCGCTGAAATAAAAGGGGACGAATAAAAGGGGACGGAGCCCTTTTATTAATTCCTTCCCCATTCATAATTCAAAATTCATAATTCAGAACTGCGCGAAACGCCATTATTTCGCTCCCAGATCAGCCTTAGCCCCTCAAGGGTGAGGAGTTCGTCGCAGCATTCGATTGTGCGGCTGTGCGCGGCAATGATTTCGGCCTGGCCGCCTGTGGCTATCACCTTCGCTGCCCCGCCCATTTCTGCCTGAAATCTATCGACAAGCGCATCCACCTGCCCCGCAAAACCGTAGACTATACCGGATTGCAGGCTCTCGGCTGTTGAGGTACCTATGGCATTCTTTGGCGGGACAATCTGCACGCCCGTCAGGCGCGCGGCTCTCGAAAAAAGGGCTTCGAGCGAGATTTGGATACCGGGGGCAATCGCGCCACCGAGGTAATCGCCCGACTCTGCGATCGCATCCAGAGTGGTCGCTGTGCCAAAATCGACCACTATCACGCTGCCTCCGTATTTAGCATGAGCTGCGATTGCGTTGGCTATACGGTCCGCGCCCACGTCCGATATCGGATGATAATTCACCTTTATGCCGAAATCAATATCCGGCCCCAGCACGAGCGGCGACGTCACCTTGAGATGCTTCTGGGAAAAACGCACCAGGGCATCAATAGTCGCAGGAACCACGCTCGAAATCGCCACACCCTGAATATCGGAGAACGACAGCCCCTGCTCGCCGAATAAAACCAGCATAAGCGCGGCGTATTCATCGCCAGTTCTGCGCGTCACCGTGCCCACGCGCCAATCCGCCCGAATAGTCTCACCATCAAATACGGCAAATGTGATATTAGTGTTACCTACGTCAATTGCCAGGAGCATTTGCGTTATCCAATCATATATATATTAGAATATCCCATATAAAAAGGGAGCAGACATTATTCTGTCCACCCCCCATTATCTCTCATTTTGCCCGGGTCGTCAATTTACTTAAGAGCTCAGAGTCAAACCCTTACGTCAATCCACCTGTGCAAGGAATACTTGAGTCACAAAAAACTGACCATCAGGTGAGATATACACCCCAATACCGACCTGCTCGAAACGGGGGTTCAGAATATTCTCGCGATGCCTGGGGCTCTTCATGAACGCCAGATGGCCTCGCTCGACATCCACTATCGAGCAATAGAACAGATTCTCTCCAACACACGCCCATGCCGGAGTCGACCCCAAAGCTTTCAGATAACGGGCCATCGGTGTCTTGAGGCCCGGCGTAGGAGACACGTGATCGAAGTAGCTCTTCTCATACATCTCGCGGCTGTGTGCCCGCGCAACTTCTACCAGCAGCGGATTTTCAGATAATATGCTCAAGCCTCGATCCCATCGTTCCGCATTCAAGCTATCAAGCAGTTGCGTTTCGGCAGCCGCCACCTGAATTTGACTAACATGAGCCGGAGGCTGAATCATCGGGGTGGTGGCCGAAAAGTTCGAACCAAGCAGCATAGATGCCAAGTAAAGCGATAGTTTAGTCATGGGCAATTTCTCCTGCACGTTCTGCGTTGCTATAGATTCTGTTCCACAACCAAAACGCTTCGCCATAACGACTATTCGCTTTTGGACAAAAAACCGGTATTAGTACGGGGGAGCTCACGCTTGGTCGAAATATGGTTGTCTAAAGCCTTGAATCGCCCAATTCCTGGAGACAAGCTCCACCGCAACATACGATCAGGTTATACCCCATTACGGATGAGTAAAACACCATGGCGCAATTATTTATTTGCTTACCCTTTCACCAACGGATTAATGGGCAGGGGGCTTTCTGCGGATAACGATCCGGCAATCTGGGAAATCAAGCATCGACATGTAATCATGGAACTGTAAGAGTTCAGAAATGATGTGTACAACTTGAGCATGCTGAACAATCCTGAGCAGCGTCGAAGGACGAAGTATGCGTCTGCGAAGAGACATGTAACTAAACTTGGCCGCGCCCTTCGACGGAGCTCAGGATGCTGGGTTATTCCTCTATTCTCACCGAGAGTGGGCTCTTACATGGAACTGATAACCTCGCGTGTTATAATAGAGTGGGCAGAGGTGATTCCTGATGCATAGACCTGGCTTCTTAAAACGATTTATAACGGTTTTGTTTGCGGCGCTTGCATTGAGTTTATGTGCGCCGTCCTTTGCGGCTAAACTCGAATCTAAATTCGGCGCAAAAGAGATAGAATACGGCGAAGAAGCCGCCGCGCAGGTGGCTAAAGATAACAAATTCAGCAATAATGCCGATGACATCAAACGCGTGCAAACATTGGGCGAAAAACTGGCCGCGGTTGCAAACAAAATGCAGGCGGTGGCGAGCTATGGCTCAGCCAAAATCACCCCGTTTGAATATAAGTTCAGTATAATCGATGACCCAGACATCAACGCTTTCAGCGTGCCCGGCGGAAACATTTACGTGAACACCGGCCTGCTGAAGTTCGTGCAGTCTGACCAAGAGCTGGCTGCGGTCCTCGCGCATGAAATTACGCACGCCTGCCATCATCACATGATCTACCTCCTCGATAAACAGGCATCGCTCAATAATCAAATGGCGATTGCATTGCTTGCGAGCATGCTCTCCGGCGCGAACAGCAGCGACCTGAACAATGTATTGATGGGTGTGCAACTCATTCAGATTGCAAAAATCAATGGCTACGGGCAAGAGGCTGAGCGCGATGCCGACCATGGCGCTATAGTCTACATGAAAGAAGCGGGCTTTAACCCGGTGGGTATGCTTACATTCCTGGAACGGCTCTCATTGAAACCGGAGCTTGTTGAACTGGGCATATACCGCTCGCACCCGATGCACGCAGACCGCGTGCGCGCTGCCAAAGCGCTGCTTGGTGAGCTTAAGATCCCCATCAACCGACGCGCAACAACTGACGCCATCAAAGCCGAGGTGAGAAACAATATGCTAAACGGCGCCGACGCTCCGGCTATCTATTTGCAGGAAAAACTCGTCTATTACCCCGCGCCGTTAGCCGACAAGACCGCGGCGCAGCGCGCCCAAAATGCAGCGGATATCATCAACGCAGCGCTGGATAGCGGACTGCAGATGCGGGAACTTACATCGGAGCCTGCCGCCGGCATAATAATTGCCCGTAACAAGCCCCTTATAACCATTATTGAGGCCGACGCCAAACTCATGGGCAAATCTCTGCCTGACCTCACCAAATCCGTCACAACAGCCATACGCAACGTGCTCTGGAAGCAGATGGTGGATACGGTGCAGTAGGGTGAGTTATGAGTTATGAGTTGTGAGTTATGAGTTGTGAGTTGTTTCGGGATTTCCGGGTTGGGTTATGCGCTTGGATTATAGTTAGATAGGTTTGTGATCCAACCCTCAACAGGCTGTCTCATAAATACAGTATTCCGACACGAAAAGAAAATCGCCTTGCGAGGATTGGCAAGAAAGGGCCTCTCGGATATTATTTGATTTCTGAGACCTGTCAAAAATGCAAAATATGCCCGATTTACGAGTTTTGAGACAGCCTGTCAAATCCCGAAAGACCAACCAAAGAATGTAAAAATAACAACAAGCAAAATACGGGTTGACATACAAACATTCTCATGGTATACCTGAGCATGTGGAATGTAAGTCTCGCTTAAGCTGCCTGAAAGAAGCGTTGGGGTCCGTCGGATACCGCCTATTGCCTGCTGCATTTCACATTTAAGCGCTGGCTTTGGCTCAGCGATTATTCTCCTTGGTCGGATGGGATAATTGAGCCAAATATAGCCGCAAAACTCGCCGAAAAGGCACGTTGATGTCTGGCGTCGGTTGCGTGGCGGTTGGTGTTGCCTCACGTTTGCTAGAGGTGTGGGGATATTACATTATGTGAGGAGAAAGTAATAATTATGAAACGGCTCTACATGTATTTGCTCGTTTTCTGCCTGGGACTGATCGTCAGCGCGGCGTTTGGCGATCCAAATCTCATATTCTCTGCATCGACAGACTCGCTGCCCGCCACCAATGGTGTGCTTACGGGGAATTGGAACACCACATACCCTGTTGGTGGTGTGCTCTACACGATAGGCACGCCTACTGTTCAGATTATCAGCTGTACGAAGTGGGAAAAGAATGTTTTTGTGGATAACGAAGGTTATCAATTTGGATCAGCTTACACCGCTCCGATTGCTTGTAATGGAGCTTCCGCTATCGTAGTTGTTAAGATGGCGGATGTTAGAGCGGCAAGTACTGCCTGGACTTCAGTCGTAGATGTGTTCTACGATCGGCTTGTTCTTGGTGTTAGAAATGACACGGGACAGGTCAATGTTAGACGCAACGGCTCACTCGAAACTGCCAACCTGAGCACGGCGCTTCCTACAGGCCAGATAGCGGTCTTGAGCCTCGTTGTTCAGCCTACCGGTGAATACAAGGTTTATGCCAACGGCACAGAGATCATGAACATCACCACTACAAGTGGTATGACTTCACTTGTCAATGGCGTTGCCGGCATCTTTGCAAATTACATCAATCTTGGACGAAACTACCCCGATGCCTGGACGACTTTCAATGGCAACATAGGAGATGTATATCTCTACAAGATAGCGATCTCTGATGCTGACCGTATCGCTTTGGAAAATAGCCTTATGATAAAGTTCGGCGTAATTCCGCCTAAGCCTGTGGCTGATATCGCCGCACTAAAGCTCAATGTCGGCGTGCGTGTTAAACTGACAGGTACTGTTACCGTTACTTCTAAGAGCAGTGGTCTGTTCTTCGTTGGAGAAAAGTGGGTCAAGGGCTGCATCAAGGTGGTTGGCAACGATATCGTTACCACTGGCAGTTACCTCAAAGACCTGATTGGCGTTGTATCTCAGGATCCGGTTTACAGCGACCAATACACCCTCACCCTCACCTGTCCCGTGATCGTTGTGCCAACCGGCAATGTTATCAATCCAGTGGGTGTGAGCATCTCGTTCGCTCTAAACTATTCCATGCTCCGAACAAAACTAGTGAAGGTTTGGGGTACCGTTGGCCCGGGTGTAGACTATACTATTCGCAACAGCATCTTCGGTCCAGCCCTCACTGTCAAGGCTGGCGGCGCTGCCGTGCCTAGTGGCTTTGTAACTCGCAAAGGCGTTCTCTGGCGGGAGGGCGGCAAGGTTGTTCTCTACCAGAATCCGTAGTAATTTACTAAGTGGTTACTCGCGGTAGTCAGCAAATCCGGATGTTACTGCTCAGCGATTATGTCCCGTTGCGGTTTTGGGTTTATCGCTTTCTTTCTGTAACGAAAATGGTTGGTGGGGCGTATTGCACGCCCCTTTTTCCGTATACAGCTCACAATTAGTATTCGCCGCCAGCCGCTTCTACTTCTCCAGCGTAATCGCAAAAATCTTCATCTTCGCCTCTTTAGGCAAAGTCACACCCGTCAGGCTCTTTGCGATGCAAAACGCCAGCCTACCCTTTACTCACCTCAATGAAAACCGGCAGCGTATTCCCGCCGCGGTTTAGCGGCAAGGTCGATTGCCAGATGCCGTCTATCATCAAATCCCAAACCAGCACATACTGGTCGTCTTGTTCGGGCGTAGTCACCTTGGCAGTCGTAACAATCGACAGACCCGGCTCCACATTGGCCGTAAGCGGCGTTGCAATTCCGTCCCAAAGCATTTCGCTGCCATCCAGATGATACCAATGGTAACCGATCTTTGTTTTCTTCCTGTCCCAAATCACCTTACCGGCATTGCGAAGCACAACCTTGGTGTCTAAAGTCTGCCCAGCCTTGAGCTTGGATTCCAGCCCACAAGCCACTATCCTCGGGCCGGTATCTTTCTCATAAATCGCCACCGTCTGCACAAGCTTACTCACACCAAGCTCAGAAAGCCATTTTTGGCCGTTGTATATGTCGAAACCAATACTATAGCTCCAATTGTCGCTCTCGCTCCATATTGGAAGAGGCTTCTTATCCGCGCCGATAAGGTTGATATTGACAGCAAACTCAGCAATCTCGCCTGACTTGCATTCTTTTGTAAGAAGCGCGGAGCAGTCTTTAATCGGGACGGCTGCCGCCTCGCCAGAGTCATCCTGCACCTTAAAAAGCTTGCAGCCAAGCTTTGATAGACCCTTGGGCCACGGCTGAGAGCCGTCGTTCCTAACTCGAATAAGGGTCCGATAACTCTGCCCCGTACCCATCATCGGAGGTAAATGGCCCGATAACCAAGTCGCGGCCCACTGCGGCGCCGCGCCGATGGTAATCGGAACCACAAGCGCCTGATCGCCAAACGCAGAGAACCATTTGCCATCGGATAATCTAATCAGCTCGATGCGTGCCGCAGCTTCGCCGTTGGGTATGGCAGCATTCCTGGAATCTATGGTGGCGATGCCCAGGTTCACCTTGATGGTTTCGCCGGGCATCACGTCGCGCTCCAGCGGTCGGCGAACCTTGCTCTCGCTAAAGTATCTCCCATTGCGGTACCATCTATAACCGAGCGCAATGCTGTCAGTCACCCGCCAGGGCATATTGCCGACATTCCGGATCTCGATCTCAGCCGTGGATATCTGCTTCCCGGGAATCACACTCGGCACATTGTAGCGCACGAATAGCGCATCGTAATCAAAACCGCCTCTGAACTTCTTCACATTCGCAGCGGTAGAGTCTATGAATTTTCGGCCGTATTCGCGTGTGGCGCACAGCTCACTGCCGATTTGGAGATTATTCCAGCTATCGCACACGATCCAATTCAGGTTGTCAGCAATTGCCTTGTCCCATTTGGAGTTGTAGAGCTCAGTCTCCGCTCCTGTTGCAATAGGCGAATTGTTGCCAGATATCCTGGAAACGCTATCAATGCGTATCGACCCGGAAACACCCTGGGGGAAAACGAGTGATGAGCCAAAATCCTTTTCATATTCATTTGCACAATATTCTGCAAACCCAACCGGGTTCGACAAGCATTTGACCACATTCGCTCTCTGACCATTTATGGGCTTGCTCGCCTGCGCCATCGCTCTGTATTCCAGCGGCACCCGGCTAAAGAAATCCTTGATTGCTTTGTAGTTCGCGTTATTATCAGCAGCCTGGTTCGCGGGCAGGCTGAGATTCATTCCAATAAGAGGATAAGCCTTCCCCTCAGCCTTAAGCTCATCTATCGCGCTAATGAGGCGAAGCATGCCGACTCGGTCTTTCTTCTCAGCAGAAACATGCCCCATCACAACGTCGATTCCCGCGGTCACTATATCGGCAAGCTCTTCTTTGTGATACTGAGTGCGGTCGTAACCGACCCACGGCCCTGCGCCCCTTATCGGAAAATCGACCAGAGAAATCGCAGGCTCATTTGCGGCATCAGACTTACCAGCAGGGCTGCCCCAGAAGAAATAGTCCGCAAGCGCCACCTTCTGCGCGGGAAACTTAGTCTCGTAAACGACGCCCTCGGGCATCGGAAGATCAACCAAAAACGAGGTGTTCGCGTTCCATTCTTTCTCGCTGATGACGCCATTGATCAGCGGAGGGCGCACGACATACTTTGAAGACACGATCTTCTCGCGATCCATTGTAGCGGTCGCGAATGAATAAGGCGCCAATACCAGCTTGGACCACTTGGCAGGGCTCAGGATATCAGACTCCATCTTGACCCTGGGCGCAATACTCACGAAGCCGCCGTTATGTTTACGAATGATGACATTAAAGCTTGTGATATTGCCCATCGCAGGCTTAGCTTCATACAATACATCCCAGGGTATCGCCATTTCTATGCTGTAATTCATATCGATGTCGTCGGAGTTGTTTATGGTTCCCTGCAAATTGATACCATACTTACAGGTGAGGACTTTTTTCGGCTCCAGCTTGCCGTCCATCCCAACACAAAATTGGAAACCGCCCGCCGGGGATACCACAAAGGAAGCGCACGAGATATCGATCTTCTCCGGCCGCTTGCCGGCTGTCTCGATGTAAAGCGTGACGCTGTCATCATCGCCCACGGATGCGGTCGGATTCTTGAGGTCGAATTTGTGGCTGGCGATAATATCCGGCGAATCCACCTTCACCGCCAGATAAAGGTAATTCTCATCCCAAGTGGTAAAGCACTTGGCCTGATCCTTCGCCGCCTCTTCAGCCGATGCGCCAAACGCGCTCAGCATAATGATTAAACTCACAAACAACAATCTGATCTTCATAAGCGTCCTTCCTGGAATAAGAGCGGTCAGCCGATGCTTCGGGACGAAAAACAGTCCCGAAGCATAGTTGATTTATGATCGTCCGGGAAATCTGTTCCCGGACGCCACCTCATAAGGGTTGATCGTTACGCAGTTTGTTTCGGGATTTCCGTTCCGCAAACGCTCCACTCAAATCCCGAAACACCAAAGCATAGTAGCATAGTTAAGTTATGATCGTCCCGAAAGCTTTCGGGACGCCACCTCATAAGACTTCTACACTTTAAGCTTACTGATAAATCGCGCAATACGCTCCATCGCTATTTCTATCTTCTCTATAGAAGTCGCGTACGAACAGCGGATATGGCCTTCTCCACACTCACCAAATGCATTTCCCGGCACAACGGCCACTTTTTCTTCGTAGAGGAGCCGCTCGCTGAACTCATCGCATGTGAGCCCCGTGTCTTTAACCGACGGAAATGCGTAGAACGCTCCGCCCGGCATAACGCACTTCAGACCGGCGTGGTTGAGACCTTTCACGATCACGCGTCTGCGGCGGCCGTATTCTTCAATCATAGCCTCGCTGTCCGCATAGCCGTTCTTCATCGCTTCGACAGCAGCCACCTGGCCCATAATCGGCGCGCAGAGAATTGTATACTGATGAATTTTCATCATCGCCTCGATCACTTCAGCGCTGCCGCAAGCATAGCCGATGCGCCAGCCGGTCATTGCGTAAGCCTTGGAAAAGCCGTTCATAAAGATCGTGCGGTCATAAGCGCCGGTCAATGTCGGGATGCAGATATGCTTTCCGTCATAGGTCATGCGGTCATAAATCTCGTCTGAAATAATCCAGAGGTCGTGCTCTTTGGCGATATCCACTATCTCCTGGAGCATCTCGCGATTTGCGGTCGCGCCGGTGGGGTTGCAGGGATAACTGATAAGAATCGCCTTTGTCTTCTTGGTAATTGCAGCTCTGATGAGATCAGGCGTGACCCTGAATTCGTCTTCCATGTAGGATGGAATCGCCACCGCAACGCCGCCTGCAAACGTTATGCACGGTTTGTAGGAGACATAGCACGGTTCCGGGCAGATGATCTCATCGCCGGGGTTCAGAATGGCGCGCATGGCTATATCCATGGCCTCGCTCACGCCCACGGTAATCAGAATCTGGTTTTCCCAGTTATACTCCAACCCCTCGCGCTCCTGCCAATAGTCGGAGATCGCCTTGCGAAGCTCGGGGGTTCCGAAATTCGAGGTATAATGCGTTCTGCCCCGCTCAAGCGAGAAAATGCATGATTCGCTTATTCGCCATGGGGTGTCGAAATCCGGCTCGCCAACACCCAGCGAGATAACATCCTGCATTTGAGATACTATATCAAAAAACTTCCGTATTCCGGACGGAGGCGTGGTCTGCACCACATCTGAAATTGGTTTCATAAGACCTGCCGCTGCCTTTTCTCAGTTATCGGGATAGCTCAGACTTGGTAACAATTGGCTGTCATCCTGAACTCGATTCAGGATCTGTGACCGTTAAGGCTTAGATTCCGAATCAAGTTCGGAATGACAAAACCGCAAGAGTGAGCTCTTACCAGTTATCAGCCAGAATTATAATTATCAGTTGCCGGCTGATAACTGAATCCAGCAACTGATGTTTTCTTTAAGGAGTTATGGCCAGCCGTTCTTCAGCAGCGACATCAACAAACATATCCCCATCGGACTTATACTTCTTAAGCAAGAAGCTCGATTTCGTGGAAAGGACGCCTTCCAGCGTGGAAAGTTTCTCTGCCACAAAAAACGCCACATCCTTCATATTCTTGCCTTCGATAACCACTCTCAGATCGTAATCACCGGAGACAAGATACACCGAATGGACCTCAGGATATCTGTAAATCCGCTCAGCGACATCATCAAAACCGACGCCGCGCGATGGGCTGACCCTTACATCTATGAATACGAAGACCTGCTCTTTGCCTGCCTTCTCCCAATCTATAATCGTTTTATAATGCCGTATAACGCCGTTTTTCTCCATCTGCGCGATGGCCGCCGCGACGTTCTCTTCCTCCTCGCCAAGCATAACGGCTATCTGCTTGGGCGAGGTGCGCGCATCACGCTCCAAAATCTTTAATATCTGTTGTTTGTCCATGAGAATCTCCTAGCTTTCAGCAGTCAGCTTTCAGCAATCAGCTCAAAAACAGCTCCCGGGCAGATTTGCAATCTCGCCCGCAAAGCCTTCCCCCATTCATAATTCATAATTCATAATTCAGAACTGAGCCTCTCCCCAACTTAAAACTTAAAACTTATAACTTAGAACTTATTTGACCTTCGTTCCCGCAGGCACATCGCTGTTCTCCGGCTGGAGGAGGATTGCCTTGCCGTCGATTTCGGCGGCGAGAAGCATTCCATTACTGATAACGCCCCTGATCTTTGCAGGTTGCAGATTCGCTATAATTACTATTTTTCTGCCGACAAGCTCTTCGGGCGCGTAAGATTCGGCCACTCCCGCCACTATCTCGCGCTCCTCATCACCGAGGCTGATTTTCAGCTTCAAAAGCTTATCGGCTTTCTCGATTCGCTCGGCAGCAATCACTTCGGCCACTTTCAGCTTCATCTTGCTGAAATAATCGTAAGAAATCAGCTCATCAGCAGGCTTCGGCGCTTCTTGAGCTTCAACGGCCTTCGAGACCTCTTCCGGTATTTGCTCCACTTTTGGTTTGTCCTCTTTCTTCTTCGATCCAAGCCTCGGGAAAATCGGGTCCGGCCCCTGAGTCTTTGTTCCAACTGCAAACGGCTTCTCATCATTCACATTCGCCCATTTGAGCGATGCGAACTGGTCTTTAATACCCAACTGCCGCGCGATTTCCATCGCAGTTGCAGGCATAAACGGCGAAACCATAATCGCCGCCGCCCTTGCAACTTCGAGCGCGGAGTATAACACACCAGCCAACTCGTCGGTCTTGCCCTCTTTTTCAAGGTCCCAGGGCTTCATGTCGTTAACAAACTTATTACCGGCGCTGATAATGCTCCAAATGGCCTCTAGTCCCTTGGTAAACTCCAGCTTATCGAACGCCTCAGCAGCCGTGTTGGACGCGCCGGCAATCACGGGCGCCAACCCGCCGGAAAAATGCTTTGGATCGGGAATTACACCGTCGAAATACTTATTGAGCATGCTCAAGGTGCGGTTCAGCAGATTTCCGAGATCGTTCGCCAAGTCAGAGTTAAATCTATTTCTGAACGACTTCATCGAGAAATCGCCGTCAAGGCCGAACGAAACTTCCCTCGCAACGAAATATCTCACCGCATCCAGCGCAATATCAAGCCGCGCGCCCGATTCCTCAGCCAGATCACCCGCAAGCTCTGCCGGAGAAATGGCATTACCCTTGGATTTGGAAATCTTTTCACCATCAAGCGTCCAGAACCCATGCCCAAAGAAAACCTTCGGCAGCTCCAAGCCAAGCCCCATCAGCATAGCTGGCCAGAATGTGCAATGGAACCGCACAAAAATATCCTTACCCATAAGCTGCAAATCAGCAGGCCATAGAGAATTGAACTTCTCATCATCGGCCAGATAGCCGATGGCGCTGATATAGTTGATGAGCGCATCGAACCAGACATAAATCACTTTGCCAGGATCACCCGGAACGGGAATACCCCACCCCTGATTTTTGCGCGTAATAGACACGTCGCGCAGGCCCTGCTTGATGAAGTTCACTACCTCATTCTTGCGGAACTCCGGCTGCAAAAAACCAGGATTGGCTTCGATATGCGCCAAAAGCCTTTCGCTAAATGCCGATAATCTGAAATAATAATTCTCTTCGGCTACCCACTCGACCTCACGCCCACACGAAGAACACTTCCCGCATTCAAGCTCACCTTCGGCAAAGAAAGTCTCGCATGGAACGCAATACCAGCCTTCATAATTGCCCTTGTAGATGTCGCCCTGCTCAAGCAATCGAGAAAAAATAGCCTCGACCACCTTTATATGCCTTGGCTCGGTTGTGCGGATAAAACCATCGTATTGGATATCTAGGGTTTTCCAGACCTCTCTGAACTGCTCCGCGAGCTGGTCAGCAAACGCCTTGGGCTCCATTCCCCTATCCTTAGCGGCGGCCGCGACCTTGATCGCGTTCTCGTCCGTACCTGTAAGAAAGAACGTGTTCTCGCCCTTGAGCCTGTGATAGCGCGCCACAGCATCGGCAATAATAGTAGTATAGGCATTGCCAATATGCGGAACATCATTCACGTAGTATATGGGTGTTGTAATATAGTAAGCGCTTTTCGGCATCTAAATCGAACCTTTCAAGCTCAGCCTGGGTAATTTTACCCTTACATGGTATGTTGTAGAGTGCGGTATTGTCAATTGCAAAGAGAATTGAGCGAGAAATTGTCATTCTCCGCTCAATAACACTGCTTATCTATTTGCTGGAAATATAACTTACATTGGATTCAGCTTCATCATAGGATCCCTGTTTTCAATACATTTCACATGAGCATCTAATAATAATATGCTAAGGGCGCCATTGTGTGGACCGGGAGTTCTGAACCACCACCAGTTGTGGGTGTCGGTGACTACGTCAGTATCACTCTGCGGCTCATTTGTCTTATCCCAATCATCAAAATACATGTTGTACTCAGCGGTAGAATTTGTATATGGCCGTCTTGTAAGCTCATATATCGCAATAACTTTGGATGGTCGAGGCACTGTATCCAGCCTTGACCCGCCAGCGCTGGTTATCTGCCAGTTCATTACATACGTTGGCGCAAATGAGCCATTCGGAAACTTTCCAATCATCGGGCAAATCAGCATGTTCTTTGATTTTCCGGTATATTTCATCAATTGCTCGGTCCAACTTTGTCCGCTGCCATACGTAATAACACCAGCCCACGACGGCATAGTCGGCCAATCTTGAAGATACATCCTCATTCCCTTGCCCATCTGCATCAGATTGTTCATGCAAGTTACACGCTTACCGGCAGCCTGGGCTCTTGAAAGCATCGGGAAAAGTATTGCCGCCAGGATGGCAATAATTCCTATTACAACCAGCAATTCAATCAACGAAAAACCATTTCTTTTCATCAAATCTTAGCCTCAGTTTTTTCCTGCAAAGTATCTAATGCGCACACCCGCAAGCGGAGGTTCCGCAATGGTCCGCCGAACACCCGGCGCAATCCGAATGCGAACTCCCGCCGCTGATCTTCACGGCAAACATAGACATCAGCCGCTTCAATTCCTTCGATCCACACTTGGGACACTCAGCCTCGGAAGCTTTACTCACGCTAGTTAATATCTCAAATTGCTGTTCACACAGTCTGCAAATAAACTCGTAAATCGGCATTGCTTTACACTCTCAGTTTTCTATTATTATAACACAACGCCCCGCCTGGCATGTTATAATCTGTGAAGCCGACTCTTGACTTCTCACTAAGGATGGTTTCAATGATAAAAGCAGTAATTTTCGATATGGACGGCGTCCTGCTGGACTCCGAACCTCTCATCCGCGAGGCGGCGATGCGCATGTTCGCCGAGCATGGCATCATAGTGCAGCCAGAGGATTTCAAACCCTTCGTTGGCGCCGGCGAAGACAGATTCATTGGCGGAGTTGCCGAAAAATACGGTTTCCCACTAGACCCCGTACGCGATAAAGCCCGCACCTACGAAATCTATGCGGATGTGGTAGACGGCAAGATCGAACCGCTGAATGGCGCGCATGAGTTTATCGCAAAAGCTCGCGCAAAAGGGCTGAAACTGGCGGTTGCATCCAGCGCGGATCAGATCAAGATAGATATCAACCTCAAAGGCATCGGCATCCCCCTGGAAACATTCGACGCCATCGTCAGCGGGTCTGATGTGACCAAAAAGAAGCCAAATCCTGAGGGATTTCTCAAAGCTGCCGAAAAACTGGGCATTAAGCCGGAACAATGCCTAGTGGTGGAGGACGCAATAAACGGCGTGCAAGCCTCCAAGGCCGCGGGAATGCGCTGCCTGGCCGTAACAACCAGCTTTACGCCCGTTGACCTCGCTGCGGCGGATTGGATCGCCGCAGACCTCGCCGCAGCCCCAGACGAAGCGCTTAATTGGTAATTAACAATGCGGGGCCGGAAGTATTTCCCGCCCCGCATCAAAGACATTATCACACGCTTCATGCAGCTTTCTGTTGATGTTTTTCTTTTGCGTATGCGAACATCGCGTGGGTCTCTTTCTTGAACTGCTCAATATCAGTCTGCATTCCAACTAAATAAGCGCTCCATCCGGCGCTCATCTTAGCAAAGTGAATGGCTTCTTGTATTTCTTCATCCGTTGCTCCATTGAGCCTTGCAGCCTCTGCGTGGAAGAATGCGCAATACGGACATTTGGCCGTAGCTGCCGCCGCAACCCCTATGAGTTGCTTGTATTTATTTGGAATAGCTTTCTCTTCCAATTGCATCATCTTCATCAAATGCCATTCTTTGGCCAGATATTCGTCCGGTATGCTCTTTATCCAGCTTGGCGCCATCCCAAATTGCTCTTCCATGTCCTTGTAGACTTCGTCGCGTGTCATCACAATCCACCTCCAAATGTATTTTGCCAAGCCTCGTTTACCCTTATGGATTGGGGCTGTAAACAGTACAAAAAAATGGTAGTATAGATAATAGCGCTCTGAACCAGGACGATTATATACATTGAATGCGACAACAATAATCACCATAGTCTGCGCGACCGCGGCAGCCGCGGCATTCTGCTACGCTATATTTGTGGAGCAGTTCAAGCTGCAAGTCAGAGAGCTTGAGCTGAGCTTTCCGAACCTGCCTGAGGCGTTCGACGGCTACTGCATTTTGCAGATTTCCGATTTGCACCTCACCAAGCTCGGCCTGCTCGAAAAACGGCTGATGCAGCTGATGTCGAGGCGCGAGGTGGATACCTGCCTGATCACAGGCGATGTCACATCTCAGCCCCGCGCCTCAGATATCTTCAGGCGCATCTGCTCGGCCATCCGCCACCGTGACTCTCTATATATGATAATCGGCAACTCCGAGCACAAGCCCTGGCTTGACCCTGAGATGCTCATAAGCGCTCTATCATTCGATGGACTGCACATAATCATTAATTCGTCACTGGCAATCGAGCGAGGAGATCAGCGAATGATGCTGGTGGGAGTTGACGACGCTTTTTCCAACTTAGCAGATCTCGAATCTGCATTCGCTGGAGTTGATCCAAACGATTTCATCATATACCTGACTCACTGCCCATCCACCACCCCAGATGGAATCCAGCGTGGGGCGGACCTCATACTTGCCGGTCACACACACGGCGGTCAGGTGCGCTTCCCAGGCATCAACGCGATATGGACACACATGCGCGCCAACAAACGCCTGAACGATGGCCTATACACTCCATCGGCGTTGAAGCAAATCCTGCGTAAAGACGTCGGCACAAGCACACTCTTTGTAAACCGTGGAGTGGGCACCAGCCGTATCCACATCAGGCTCTTCTGCCCACCCGAAATTGCATTTATTACGCTAAGACGAACAAAGCATTCCTTGTAAATGCCGTGCAATCCCGCATCCAGCTCATGAGCAGACAAAATTGCTGACAGCCCAGAGTCTGCTGCCGCTAAATCATAGGCATTTTCTTCAATTAAGCCCCTAAACCTCTCATAGCTTCCTGTCGATATTCTAACAGGAATAATTGCCGCTCCCGAAAGGGCAATGATCATTATCGGCAGCTATTTCCCCGTATTCAGGTATTTGTGGAATTTTTACGCAAGAAATTGTTTGAGATTGGGAACATCCCCAGATGAGTATTCGTATAAGAGTTTGTAGAACGTCTGGCGAGTAAACATTAGCTCTTCTGTTGACAGGGTATTCCATGTCCTGTAAAATTAGCGCTAGCTACTAATGCGAGTCATCTTTGTGGACGAGCACGGTCAGAAGGCTGCTCTTGAAAAAGGCAGCCATAAGTGGGAAGAGGCGAATGAGCACTCCGAATCTCCAGACGGTTTGGCATGATTTCAAGATAGTCGGTGATGCAAGAGCGCGAGACACTCTTATTCAGCACTATGCATATCTCGTCAAAATTACAGCGGGCCGCGTTGTGTCTAGTCTGCCGCCCAATGTTGAGAGAGATGATCTGATAAGCGCCGGAATTATCGGCCTTATCAAGGCCATAGACCAGTTCGATACTAAGCGTGAAGTTAAGTTTGAAACTTACGCTATCGCTTTGATCCGCGGAGCCATTCTTGAAATGCTCCGTGAAGAAGACTGGGTTCCGCGCTCGATAAGAGAGCGGGTAAAGGCGCTTGAGAGAACATATCTTGCACTCGAAAGCCATCTTGGCAGGCCGGCAAAGGACGAAGAAGTCGCTGTGGCTATGGGTCTGGAGATAGATGCGTTCCATACTTTGCTTGCAGATACTGGTAGGGCCTCGCTTCTGAGCCTGGATGATGTGGTGCTTTCCAGCGAAGGCAACGAGAAAATACACCTTGCGGACGTTGTGCGTGACGAGACGGCAAATACATTGAAAGATGTTGAGTCGGGTGTAATGAGAGAATCGTTGGGTGAAGGCATAGACAGACTTCCGGACAGAGAAAAACTGGTTATCGCACTTTACTATTATGAGGGTCTTACTTTTAAGGAAATCGGAAAGATTCTCGAAGTGTCCGAATCTAGAGTCTATCAGCTGCACACACAGGCTGTCCTACGGGTGCGCGGCTACTTGCAGCGTGATTTGGCGCTGTTTCACTAATCGCTCATTTGAGCCAAGAGAGGGATATTAACTAATGTTTAGGAACAAAGTAAATCTGGTGTTGTTGGCGCTGGTGATTCTCACGACGGCGCTTGCTGGTTGTGGCAGAAAAGGATTCATAAGAGTCAACGGCGAGAAAGTATCCAAGGATGAATTCATCCAGAGGCTGGAGAGAATTCCGGTCCAAACTCAGGAAGGCAACAAACTGGCTGGTCAATATGTAGTAGAGCAGATCATTGCCGAGCAGCTCATAGCGCAGCTCGCCAAGAAAAATAATGTAGAGCCGACCGACGCGCAGATCGAGACAAAGATCAAAGCCCTTCGTGCAGAGAATGGCGGAGACTTGCCCCAGATGCTTGCAGCTCAGGGTATGACTGAGGACGACCTCAAAACGAAGATTAGATCTGAGCAGGCGCTAATCAACATTCTCTCAAAGGGCGTTGATATCCCTGATGCCGACGTGAAAAAGGCATATAATGAGGCATTGGCCGCGAAAAACTCACCATTCAAGAGATCCGCTCAGGTCAAACTCAGCGTAATCGTTGCAAAGACAAAAGCCAAGGTGGATAAGGCTTATAAATTGCTCACCAATGGCACGGAATTCAGCGCTGTCGCGATGCAGTACTCTGAAGCGCCTGATGCAAAGTCGAGCCAGGGCCAGCTAAACTGGCTGTCCAAGGATGAGAAAAGAATCCCGCAGATCATCAGAGACATCGCATTCGGGCTGCAAAAAGAAAGCTATAGCAAGCCATTCCTGGTCGCTGGAACTTGGGTTATCGTGAAAGCCGATGCCACTCGACCTGCCAAGGTGACCAAATACGAAGATGTTAAAGACATCATAAAAGAGCAGCTGGCTGTGCGCAAGGGAGCCCAGAACAGCACATTCCGCGAAGACCTGCGGAAGTTTACAAAGGAAGCTGATATTAGCGTGAATGCAGATCGTTACAAAGGTATACCTGCGTATATCAAGAAGCAGGCAGCCTCGAGCTTGCCTCTGCCCGGCCAAGGCGAACCCAAAGCCACTGCAATAACCAAAACGAAATAAAAATGGGTGTTAGGTGTTGGGTGTTGGGTGTTGGAGGGAAAAGGAGGCTGGCGGATAGCAGTTCCCTTTTCCAACACCCAACACCCGTTTGCGGATATATAATAGGAGGAACTCTGAATGTCTGAAACAAAATGCGTATACCTGTTTAGAGAGGGTAACGCGACCATGAAAGGCCTGCTTGGAGGCAAGGGCGCTAACCTTTGCGAAATGACCAACATCGGTCTTCCTGTCCCCGCTGGTTTTACCATTACCACCGAGAGCTGCAATGAGTATTCCAAGACCGGCGAATGGCCGGCTGGGCTGTGGGAACAGACCCTTAGCGCTTTGGCGGATGTTGAGAAGGATATGGGCAAAAAGCTCGGCGACGCTGCGAACCCGCTTCTCATTTCAGTTCGCTCTGGCGCTAAGTTCTCCATGCCTGGTATGATGGACACCGTTCTCAACCTGGGTCTTAACGAAGAAACCCTCAAGGGCATCGTCGCCGCGACCGGCAACGAGCGCTTTGCTTACGACGCATATCGCCGCTTCCTTATGATGTTCTCTGACATCGTTCTCTCCGAGGATTTCCCGAAACTCAAGAAGCACAGTTTTGAAGTTATCTTCGACAAGCTCAAAGAGCAAAAGGGCGCCAAGGTTGATACCGAAGTTGACGCCGAGGGCCTCAAGAAACTTTGCGAACAATACAAGGTTTACTTCAAGGAAGCAGCCGGAAGAGATTTCCCGACCGACCCCAAAGAGCAGCTCAAGCTCGCAATTACGGCAGTTTTCAAGAGCTGGAACAACGAGAGAGCAGTTATCTACCGCAACCGCGAGAGGATCGCGCATGACCTCGGAACCGCCGTCAACATTCAGGCGATGGTCTTTGGAAACATGGGCGACGATTGCGGCACCGGCGTCGCATTTACCCGCAACGCCGCCACCGGTGACAACAAGCTCTTCGGCGAATTTTTGAAGAATGCCCAGGGCGAAGATGTCGTTGCCGGCGTTCGCACCCCGGAGCCAATCGATCAGCTCGAGAACGAATTCCCTGATATCTACAACGAGTTCGCTGCTATCGCGCAGAGACTTGAAGATCACTATCGTGAGATGCAGGATATTGAGTTCACCATCGAGAAGGGCAGACTTTTCATTCTGCAGTGCCGCGCTGGAAAGCGCACCGGCGTTGCGGCTGTTAAGATTGCGGTTGAGATGGTCGGCGAAGGCCGCATCACCAAGGAAGAAGCTCTGACGCGCGTTCCGCCGGAGGCTCTGGAGCAGCTTCTCAATCCTAGAATCAAAAACACCGGCAACGCCAAGCCGATCGCTACGGGTATGAATGCAGGTCCTGGTGGAGCTTCAGGCAAGGTCGCTCTCGATTCCAAGACCGCAATCGCTATGGCTGCTGCCGGCGACACGGTCATTCTCGTTCGCAAAGAGACCAACCCGGACGACCTCGGCGGTATGCTTGCCTCCAAGGGCGTTCTGACCCAGCTCGGCGGCCGCACAAGCCATGCGGCTCTCGTTGCTCGCCAATATGGTATTCCTACCATCTGCGGATGTGGTGCGCTTAAGATTGATGACGCTGCTCGCAGCTTCACCGTCAACGGCGTGACCGTCAAAGAGGGCGAAGTCGTCACCATCGACGGCACTTTGGGCCTGGTTTACAATGTTGAGCTCGGCACCGAGCCCGCAACCATGACCGGCGACTTCGGCACATTCATGGGTTGGGCTGACGAATATCGCAAGCTGGGCGTTCGCGCTAATGCGGACACTCCCGAGCATGCTGCCGACGCTATCAAGCTGGGCGGCGAAGGCATCGGCCTCTGCCGCACCGAGCACATGTTCCTCGGTTCAGAAAGAGTGCCATTCGTGCGCAACATGATTCTTGCTGAGAACGAAACCGTTCGTGACGAGGCTCTTGCCAAACTGCTTCCTATGCAGCGCGCAGACTTCGTAGGCATCTTCAAGGTTATGGGCGGCAGACCGGTTACGGTCCGCTTGATCGACCCACCGCTGCATGAGTTCCTTCCTGGGCTTGTTGAGCTTGAGGTTGAAGTTTGCAAGATGGAATGTGCTAATCCCAACGACCCGGCGCTCGCAGAGAAGAAGAAACTGCTCGCGGCTGTCCATGATATGCACGAACAGAACCCGATGCTCGGCCTTCGCGGCTGCCGCTTGTCCATTTACTTCCCCGGCATCGTTAAGATGCAGGTTGCTGCCATCATCGGCGCTGCTTGTGAAGTGAAGAAGAGCGGTATGGACGTGCATCCTGAGATCATGATCCCGCTCATCAGCACAGTCAACGAGCTCACCTACATCAAGGCTCAGCTCGAAGAAGTTGCTAAAGCAACAATGGCTGCCGAGGGCGTGGAAGTCGACTATATGTTCGGCACAATGATCGAGATCCCGCGCGCTGCCCTTACCGCCGACGAGATCGCCAAGGAAGCTCAATTCTTCAGCTTTGGCACAAACGACCTGACCCAGATGGGTTACGGTATATCCAGAGACGACGCAGGCAAGTTCCTGCCTCTATACATCGAAAAGCAGATATTCAAAAACGACCCGACCGAAACCATCGACCAAAAGGGTATTGGCCGATTGATGCAGATCTGCGTAGAAGACGCTCGCAAAGTAAATCCGACCATCAAGCTGGGCATCTGCGGCGAGCACGGCGGCGAACCCGACAGCGTTAAGTTCTGCCACAAACTTGGCCTGAACTACGTTTCCTGCTCCCCGCGCCGAATCCCGGTAGCCCGCCTCGCAGCCGCCCAGGCAGTAATCGAAGAGATGGGCAAAGGCGTTCAGAGAGACAAGTAAGAGTCGGATGGCACGATAGTCCGATAGTGGGATAGCAATAAATCCCCCGGCGGAGCGGGTCGGTTTCGGGAAAGGGGTTTAGCGCAACAACAATTGATCATTGTACAAAATTGTGACCGGCCGGGTCGGAACCGGCCGGTCATTGTGAGCGGCAGGGAATGTTAAATATTTACGCCCAGAGTCAGCCCTACATAAGCAGCCACATAAAGCGCTATCGCGCTTCGGCAGGCTTTGAGCGCAAAACTTGGATTCTTTTTGCGATACCATTCTATTGCAATCACAAATGGCACAAAGCTCAACAGTTTGATCAACACAAACATCCACGGACTGTGGTTGATACAAGTTGCCATTATGGGGTTTTGCTCTTTTGCGATACCTATTGCTACACAGTATAGGGTCACAAGCATATCAGCGACACATATAGCTATCAGGATTAGGCTCTCAATCGATATTTTATATTTCATAGCGCCAGCCTTTCCTCTTGTCATCTTGTCCTCAGTTATCCATAAGTATATAGTTCAAGAAGTGTGCCAACCAGGCCTGTTAAAAATACTGGGATTGTGGTCGACCGCTTATACATACCCGGAAATCTATGGTTGGCAAGCGTGAGGGAAGGGATTGTGTGGGTGAGTTTCAAGGAGAGCTCAGGGGGCCTGAGACCCCCTGAGATCGTGATGGCCACTTACGGGCCGGATTGCAAATCCGCCCGAACACAGATTTACCTAGCTTATAAACTGCCAGAAGTTGCCGCCGAGGAGGCCTGTGATGTCTCGTTTGATTTCTTCTTCTGAAATCTGCCAACCCGTGGCGGCGAGGTTGGCGTATTTATCTATCAGCACATCGGCGATGATCGGCAGCGAATGGCCCCATTTGTAGATTACCTGATCAAGCACGCGGGCGTCCGAGTGCTGGGGGGTGAAGCTTAATCCAAGCCATTCCATGCGCATGCGGGTCAATTCTTCAATGAAAAACGGGCTGTTCAGATACCACCAGCAGCCAAAAACATGCAAATTTCTGAACTTGCGCGAAGCTACGATTAGCTCCTGCTGGTTATCGCGCGCGAGCATTGTCACGATGAATCTTATATCCTGATTTTCTCGGCAAAGGCATTCGATCACTGAGATATCTGATTTGCCGAAAGCGTCTCCCGCGAGCTTGAGATCGGGGTTTACCTGCCGTTTCACGCCTATCATCAGGCCGAGCGCAAGGTTTGTTTCACGCGCAACGGGCAACACACATTCTGCGAACAGCCTGCCGCGCGGGGATTCTTCGGGGTACGCAAAGCTCGGAGGCAGCGAGACCGCCATATAAAGGGCATCGATTCGGTCTATCCATTCAGTGAGGAATCGCCTGACCTCCGCGCAAGTTTCGCCGCTGAAATCCACGGAGACATCATAACCCCATTGCTTTAGCTTAGGCGCGGCGGTCTCCCAGGAGTTCAGAAGCGCATCCATTCGCAAGGCCGCGTGGAACCTGGGGTCGCGCTCGAAGCCTGCCAGCCAAACGGGCCGCTCAAGGTCATCGAACGGGTCATTGGTCATCACCACGCTGTCCAGATTGGCGATTTCGAAGACTTTATCAATATATTCGGAGGGCTGGAGGCTCTCGAAATACTCCCGATAGCTGTCCAAATCCCGCATTGATACATCCAACCCGAGAGCGTCCAATACCGCCAGAACTCCCCGGCAAGATTCGCTCACCGGCGAATGGTCTATAAACAGCGCTTTCCACACCATATCCGCCTGATATTGCTTTGGCAGGCCCCAGAAATCATCATAGGAAATGTCCATCCACCTGAAAGCCTCAGAGACCAGATAATGGTAAGTCAGCAGATCATCAATCCCCCAAAGCAGCAGCTCGCCGAACGCCGGGTCGTAGACGTGAGTATGAATATCCGTGATTTTAGTCTCGGAAATTGCCTTGTATACGGCGTTTTCTATATTGTATCTTTGATCGGCTGATAGGTAACTCATTATTGCTCCTTGATATATCAGCGGAAAGCTGAAAGTGGAAAGCGGAAAGCCCGGAAGGGAAGCTCGGCGGGAGCCTCGCCCTCCCCAATTATTGCGTTCAAAAGCTATGCTTTCGGCGGTATTGGGAAAAGGGTTTTGCCGATACAACAAGTTAAGGCCCCAAACGTTTTAGGGCAGCGAGTGCTTGTGACTGAACCTGGGTTATATCTTTGGAAGCGGAAGCCTTAAGCAGCCGGGCAATTCTAGCATCTTTCACGTCAACATCGGCAAGCCCAAATTCCTCCACTAAGTTAATCCATCTGGTTGCAGGCTTATGATCTGTTAGCTTGCTAAGTACAAGTTCGTCAGAAGTAATGGAGCGAGATAGGTAAGCGGACCATCTGTCTTGGCTTACCAGATTAAGTAGTTTGTCGGCATACTTTTGTGCTGCCGCACTATTGCCGTATGCATTCCCGAGCTTAACCGCAAGCGTGGCTCTCATGCATATTTGAAAAGCCGGACCAGGAATGGTACTCCCGAGCGAAGCTAGTATTTTCATAGGTATCGGTTCATTGTAGAAGTTATTGAATTCGATATGCGCCGCCAAGACATCATTGGCTGCTTTTGTGTAAGTGCTAGATCGCAAGGTCTCAGGAACATAATCGAAACCGTGTAGCGAGGTAAGTATTCGTTGTAGTGTAGCCGACAGCAATTTCCTGTTGTTAGCATTAGCCTCCGCATAGGCTTGCCCTATCTGCCACTTATCAGGATCCTGAAGCTCTACCCAAATACGTCGAAGCACGGAATCTAAATTGGCCAGTGCGTTCTCTAACTGCGCTCCTTGATTAGCCTTGACATCGGCCAAGAGTACACGAATTGTAGTGCGCTTGAAGAAATACTGTGAACCACAAAGAGTTGCCAAAGTCGGGTCATCATCAAGAAGTACCTGCTGCGACAGTTTGTTGCGGAACTCGGCAAAGTCGAGTGCTGCGTCGATTTTCTCCCGAGCCAATATGTGCACCACACAAGACCGAAGTAAATTGACCGCTTGAACAAGGCTCAATTCGTCATATTCGTCTGCATCGGGACTTGCGTAGTAAGAAAGTAATTCCGCAGCTTGCCGCAGTTCCAATGCTCCAATGCGATTAACAATTCCAAGTTGATGGGCCAATTCAATTGCATCATAATCAGTAAGAACTAACTCGGCATTAGCCTCATTATCAATATCTGGCCGCGCTAACATTTCACCCACAAATCCCATTCCCATGGCTGCCAATTGTCTCTTCAGAATTGACATGGTGCGCTTCCAGACATATTCAACTGCCAGTTCACACAGATCCGCGTCGAATGCAGCGACAATTCTATCTATGTCTGCTCTTCGCAATTGTTGGGCGAAATTAGCTATCTCACCCGCACTGCTGGCTTGCCGGGGAATATATACTGCATTGTTAGGTTCCCATAGGGAAATCTCGGAGTTACTCATCTACGTTCCTCATATTGTGTCGATCCGTCCTGTGACAGCATAAAGCACGCCAAAACTGGACATTCCAGCCACAGGCGAAGTAATTCAAACGCACGTCGCCTTGCTCCGCCTGTTTTTGCCACGACATTTCTTTCTGTTTGATTGCTTGGTTTGGCAAATACATTGAAGCCAACAACACAACCTTTCGTGTTGAATACTGTTATGCCATCACTCATTAGCATCCCTACCACTATGTCCTCCGCCGCATAAATTGCGGCTGAGGACTCAGAATCGGCGAAAACCACCTCTGTTTCTACTCGTTTTGCAAGATCAAGCGGTTCGGGTAACCAAATACCATCTTTTAATCCACGCGTCTTACTCACAACAACGGGATCGGTGACAATTGCGAGCGTTCCGTGGCGATGCTGAACAACAGTCTCAAAGATACGATCGAGTACTTTAACAAGCTGTAATTGGATTTCACATTCGCAATTCTCCGTAATGTGCTTGTACAGTTTATGCAGCTTTGGCCTGCGATCATCCTCTGTGACTTTATGGCCAGTGAATGTGACACAAACACAAGACCCGCCCGGAATTGCAGCCTCAACTACTCCATCCGCGATTTGCTTTATGACGATAGCCGGGGCATCTGTGGGCATTTCAGCCATTTTTTGCTCAGGTGTTGGCGAAAATGGGCTAGCGCCGCTCCGCACTAGGCCGTAAACTACAGCTTTTGCATTCCGCTCCACGTACACGTACCAATTCCCTACAGCCAAAGGAGCACAGCGTTTGAGACATTCCCTGTACGTGGTGGCTGCTATCGGGCCATGTCCAATGCGCAAAACCTCGCATTGCGGCAACTGCGCTTGTAGCTGCTGAAGATTAGTGGTCAAGATCACTTTTGGAAAGAGGTCCTTACCTTCCTCTTGGTACCGCGAAAGACACGTGGTAATGATCATGAGACCTTCACGCGTAGCTTGGCAGTTACCTAAATTAGCATCGCCAAGCAGAATAGCGATAGTTCCCTGAAGGGCTTGATTAATTGATACGTGCGTCACTTCGTGCATTGGCAACTTTGATAACCTCACGTTATGGCTAGTGTCATTATTGCGCCGTTATCCTTCTCGAAAGGAGTTAGTGATTCCGTCTGAACTGCAATACAGGTTAGTATATGTGTGTAGCATTTGTCATTATAAACCCCACCTCGGCGCACGTGGCGGTTCCAACACCCTTTGACAACAGGACGGCGGACACCGTTCCCTATAACCTAATCCCTACCCCTTCTCCGGTTTCATCTGCGGGAACAAGATCACGTCTCGCAGGTTGTCCTGGTTGCAGAGGATCATGACTATTCGGTCTATTCCTATGCCAAGGCCGCCGGTTGGGGGCATGCCGTATTCCAGGGAGCGGATGAAATCTTCGTCCATCGGATGCGCTTCTTCGTTGCCTGCCGCTCGCTGCTCGACCTGCCCAAGGAACCGCTCTCGCTGGTCTATGGGGTCGTTGATCTCGCTGAAGGCGTTGCCGGTTTCCTGCTTGGCTATGTAGACCTCGAACCTGCGCACCATGTTCGGGTTATCCTGCCGCTTTTTGGCTAGCGGAGAGGTTTCCAGCGAGAAGTCTGTGATAAACGTCGGCTGCATCAGAGTCGGCTGCACGAATCTCTCGTGAATCTTCTCGATTATGCCGCCGATCATGGTCTCTTTCTCGGTAGGCAGCCCCAGGCTCTCCATTGCGGCGAGAGCGCTTTCGAGCGTGTTGAAAGCTTCGGGTTTGACACCTGTCTGCTGCTCGATTCCCTCGAGCATCGGAAGCCGCTTCCATGGGCCTGCAACGTCTATGGTCGTGCCCTGATATTCGAACGTGGTTCCGCCGTAGACGGTTTTCACTAAATGCTGGAAGAGACCTTCGACCAGAGTCATCACGTCATCGAGGTCCGCATAAGCCTCATAGCTCTCAAGAAGAGTGAACTCGGGGTTGTGCCTGGGAGATAGGCCCTCGTTTCTGAAAACGCGGCCAATCTCGTAAACTTTCTCCATACCGCCC